>JAFAXH010000086.1 GCA_019241085.1 Verrucomicrobiota bacterium
AAATCTTCGGACGGCACGGCGAGCTGTCCCTATCGCCTTGCCTATTAGAATTTGCTGTCTTCAGCACGCGATTCATGCTAACGCTGGTTTTGGCCATTGTTCCACTCTGGTCTCCCTGTATGAACACACCTCGCCGTTTCCTCATTCTGAGCATACTTGGAGCAGCGGCATTCGCTGCAATTTTTGGAGCTTTCCCCGGAATTGCTCGCAGCCAGACGACAAGCACCGCAGCCACGGACCCCGTCGGTTTTCTCTCCATCGCGCTGCCGGCTAATTCGGATACTTTCGTCTCCATCCCTTTCACTCGCCCGGTGGAATTTACCGGCTCCGTCGGCTCGGTGACAACCACGGGGACTGCGCCAAACACCGTGGGCACCATTACCTTTTCCGGCACGCCCGGACTTACTCAAGGCGCCTTCGCTCCGCTGAGCTCGACCGCTCCAAATGACGGACACAAGTCTTACTACGCCATCATCGGCCCGAAGAATGTGGCGCTGACCTCGACGCTGGCGGTCGCCAACAACTCTACGAGCGTCACCGCCAGCACCGCTTGGCCGGGCGACCTTGCCGTAGGCGACACCGTGACGATTACCGGCTCCGCCAATGGCGCGACGACTCCCGCCGTCAATTACACCTTCACCGTGGCTGCCCTCCCCACGACGACTACCCTTACGCTGGACCGTGCCTACCCCGGCAACACAGACAGCGCGCTGGCCGCCACCTATAATCATTCCCCCAGCGAAGGCCGCTTCTATACTGTCACGACCAATGACTCCGGCAGCCTTACCTTGAGTCTCAACGGAGATAGCCTTGACAATGTCACCACTGGCACCCAGGTCAGCGTCATTCCTTACTGGACATTTGGGACAGTTTTCCCGGCGACCGATGTCAATGTATCTTTCTTAGCATCTACCGGACCTCAGTTCCACAACCGCGGCACGCGATTCCTTATTCCTGACCTGTCCGCCGTAGGCATACGTCTGCCTCCTACTTTGATTTATTACTTCTACAACGGTTATTGGCGGCTGGAGAATGATCCTGTCACCACGAACATTCATGAAGACGATGCGCTGCTTCCAAATACCTACTTTATCGCGCGCAACGTGAGTTCACCCAGCGTCGCAGCCTCGCCACTCACTCTCACTTCCACCGGCACCGTGCTGATGAACCGGATCAGCACTCCGCTTCAAGCTCAGTCTAATACTCGTCAAGACAACTCGGTGGCAATACCTCGTCCAGCGGCGGTTACACTCAACGACTTGGGATTAATCACCAGTCCCAATGCGTTCGTCGCCAGCACAGGCACAACCTGGAAAACTCGTGGCGATCAATTGCTTGTCTTCGACAACTCCAGCATAAAAATAGACAAAGGCGAGAGCGCAACTTACTACTATTACAACAATGCTTGGAGACAGGACGGAGACCCGACTGGCAGCGACGTTGGTGCGACCGCAATAATCCAGCCTGCAACTGGAATCAAAATCAGAAAAGCTGCGGTAAATGGAACTGCTCCCGCCACACCCTTCTGGCAGAACGCTCGGAACTATCTAAATTGATTCTTCCTAATTTTTCCCGAGATCGGAAAATCAGGTTGACTCCTTTTATGATGCCTGGTTCCGTGAGATAACTGACTAACAAAGTTTGTGGTCCTCGCAAGCTTAGCTAAGCTAGCTGGTTGTTCTATTAGGGCTTTATTTCCAAAGCACATTGCCAAGCTTCGCGAAGATTACTTCATGGCTAATCCTGCCTGCCTGGACTGCGCATTTCATTACCGTTTTGGGCACCGGTTGCTTGTGCTCATGGCCAGAGCGTGCGTGGATAAGAGCTGGGAGGTAACTGCGCCAACCTTCAGATCGAGGTTGCCCTTCGGTTGGGATTGAAGATTGCACATCGCGGCGCCTTGGGCTGTGAGAAATCAAACCTAGCCGGCGCTCATGAATGTCGAGTCCATTCGGATTCGATGAGCGTTCTTTATGTTTAATCGGTTGGCTTGCCGTAATACCATGCCTCGAAAATCCAAGTCTGCCCGCCACTCGGAAGCTGCGCTGCCAACGCCGTTGGACAGCCAGAATATCGCCAAAAAAGAAAAGCGTCCGGTTGCCGAGAAAAGGAAGAAGGACGCGTTGCGGCCGGCGGAGGCGCTTGAGCCGCACGATGACGTGCAAGCATTGTTGCGCGCGGCCAGCTTTGCCGCGCGCAAGCATCGCGGGCAGACGCGTGCGGATGGCGCGACGCCTTATTTTTCTCACGTCGCGCGGGTGACATTGATCTTGGCGCACGTTTTTGGCGTAAACGACGCCGACACGCTGACGGCGGCATTTTTACACGATACCATTGAGGATACGGCGACGGATTACGATGAACTGGAGGAAGTCTTCGGGCGCACCGTGGCTGACTACGTAGTGGCGCTCACCAAGAACGTGATGCTGCCGAAAAAAAGGCGCGAGGCGGAATACGAGGAACGCCTCGTTGCCGCGCCGGAAAACGTCAAGATCGCCAAGATGGCGGACATTTACGACAATCTCAGCGACCGTGTGAATTCGCCCAAGATTGTGAAAACCACGGCGACCGCCGAGCGATTGCTGGCGGCATTTGGGGACCGGCTCGAAACCGCTTTGGGCCGCAAAGCCCACGAAAAAACCTTGCGCCTGCTGGCTACCATCGAAGTCGCGGCAGCGGTAAAACCCAGATCGTAGCGTTGGCTTACAGCACCATCAGCATGATGATGAGCTGGCCGCGGCCAACCTGCGGGCCGCGAATGAAAAGCGGGCGCCGGCGGTGCAAATTGACCTCGGCTTCCACGAGCAAGCGCTGCTCCTGAAAAAGCTGCAAGCCGAGCGCGTAGCCGCCCGCGGGCAGCGGATGTTTCGTGTCCACTTTCAAGGAATAACGCTGGCCGGGCACCAGCCAATCCTCGGTGCCGGTCGGCACGGTTTTCGTGTTGTGACCGAGCAAACGAAACTGGTTGTAACCAAATGCGCTGAGCTGCCGTTCCTGCGCCTGTAGCTCCTGCGGCAACTGCGCAGGCGAGGCTTCGTTGGTCGCCAAAATCAAGCCGCCCCAAAGTGTGTCCGCCTCATGCGGCTGGCTGGCTGGAGTGCTTTGTTGTTGAATGGCGATCTCGCGCAACGCGGCGCTGGCTTCACCGGGGTAGGGCTGTTGCGCGAGCAGTGTGTCACCGCCGCAGCCGAAATGATAAAGAGCAACACCGCTTGCGACGATTACTACGACCCATCGTTTGCTTTGGAGCAAGGAATTCATCACGCACGATGAAGCAAAGCAATTCGGCAAAATTTTATCAAGGTCGTTACTCTGCCGCTGGCGTGGCGGCCGGCGGTGATGGCGGCGCGGAGGGATTCTCCGCGCCATTAACCGTGCTAGGCGTGTCGGGTTGATACTCCAAGCCGTCGAGCCAGAGCACGTCGGCGTTTTGATCGTCGAAGTGCACCGGCGTGGCGGAGGTCGCCGTCCCGGCCGGCACGCGGGCATTCACGATGTCGGCCAATTGCGGATCGTCCTTGCGCGTCGTATCGACGTTGGCCATGCGGATGCTGCCGTCCGATTCCGCCGCGGGCGTTTGCGACGTGGCCGGCACGGCCGGGGTAGCGGAAGCGCTGGCCAGCGGGGCCGTGTTATCAGTCCGCGATTGGGTTGACGCAGTTCGGATCGATTCAGGGCGGGGCGCGGTCGAGGCGGTGATCGACGATGGCGTCGTGGAACCCCGAGACGGGATGAGCGCGTAGATGCCCGCTGCCGCGAGGAGCAAACATGCCGCCCCGGCTGCGAGCAGGCGAGCCGGCGCAGCATCACCGCTGCTACTGCCCAGCAGCACGGCCCACCACGGGCGCGCGGGCCGGGCGACGACAGCAGCCTCGGTGGCGCGGGTGTCAGCGGCAATGCGCTTCTGAAGTTGATGGCTGAAAAAATCGGCGTTGTGACCGAGCGCGGGCGTCATGGCTGGCAGGTGCTCGCGCAACAGAGCGCGCAGGCGCGCCACGTCGCGTTTTTCTTCGCGCAACGCCACGGCGTCCGGGCGGACAGCCAGCGTGCGCTCGAAGTCGGCACGTTCCTCGCCGTCGAGACGGTCGTCGAGCCAGGCGGTGAGTGATTCTTCAAAGGGTTTCATCGTAAACGTCTTTCAACATGGCTTGGAGCTTGCGGCGGGCGTAGAACAGCCGGCTCATCACGGTGCCGATGGAGCAGCCGAGCGACTCGGCGATCTCGTGATACTGCATGTCTTCGAGTTCTTTCATCACGATCACGGCCCGGTGCTCGGGCGTCAGCCGGGCGATGGCCGCGTCGATGCGAGCGCGGATCTCACCGCGTTCCATTTTTTTGACGGGCGCCGCCTCGGGCTGCGGCACGAGTGAATTGGTCGCTTCGATGTCAGCCAGGCCGATGGTATCATCAAATTCCTGACCGCCGGCGATTTGCTTTTTGCGCAGCCAGTCAATGGCGACGTTGGTGACGATGCGGTAGAGCCAGGTGTAAAAGCTCGATTGGCCGCGAAATTTGTCGATGGATCGCCATGCCTTGACAAACCCGTCCTGCGCCAGGTCCCAGGCGTCTTGTTCATTGCGGACGAGTTGATAGACCATGCCGAAGATGCGGTTGCGGTAACGGGTGACGAGTTCATCGAAAGCCAGCGCGTCGCCGTGCTGGCACCGGCGAACCAAGTCAAGGTCGATTGCGCCCTGGCCAGGGTCGGCAGCCACCCGCGGTGTCATCGGTTCAGCCGGCTCCCTTGCTGGCAAGGATTCTGACGGGCCGGACGCCGGTTTCATTCAGGAAAAAATGATGAATTTTCAGAAGCAAACGCCGCTGCGGACGGCCGACGGTTTTCCGAGCCTGGTCGCTCGCATCCGTCGGTCATCATTTCCCGTGCCGCCGGCGCCATTCACTGCGGCATTCGCCCATGAGTTGCACGATGCCGTCGCGGAGCAGAAAAATGCGCGCGATCACGGACCGGGCTGTCTCGTCGTCAAGCAGGCCGGCATGTTCGCACGCCTGCGCGGCTTCGAGCGCGTCGGTGATCGCTTTGAGCGCGCGTTTGAGATAGGCGATGGTCATGCCCAGCTCGTCCACATCATCGTCGCCCAAGGCGGCGGCGAGCTTCACGCAAGCCAGCGCGGTATTTGAGGTAAGGCGCACAGCGGCGGGCGTTTGCGCGACGCTTTCACGATCCTGGAAAAGGCGTTCAACCGTCTGTGTCAGCGCGCTGGCCAAGGTATAGAGCGGGTGCTGCTCGCGAATCTCCGGGGCATCGGCGGAGGCATCGGGCGAGACAGCGTTGTGTTCGTCCTCCTCAGCGTCCTGTAGCGACTCGTTCTCGGACCATTGCGCCATTTCGCGGGAGAAAAGCGCATCGAGATCCTCGCTCCAATCCTTGCCGTTCTCGTCGAGCAAATGGTGCCAGCCCATCTCCTTGCTGATGAGCGCGTCGCGGTCCGGGTGATCCATGTATTTCTCCAACAGTTCCATGTATTTCTCGGTCTTCTGATCCTGCTGTTGGAGGAAACGTTCCCAATCGTATTCGTCCCACGCGCGCTCGTCCCCCGAGTCGTCGTCACTGCCGCGCCCGTGCTGGTAGGATTGGTCGGACATAAGGGCAAAAATAAATGACGAACGGCGGATGACGAATCACAAATGTCAGAATCGCCGGCCACACCTTTTCTGCGGTGCGCAAAAAAGATCTGGCGCGCACCCCGGCTGGCAACCGACGCTTCACCCGCCGTTTTCCCCCTGCATGGTCTGCCGCCGGAGCTGGCCGCAGGCAGCGTCGATGTCATGGCCTTTTTCCCTGCGCAAGGTGGCCGCCACGCCCCGCGCGCGCAACGTGCGCAGGAACGCCTCGCAGCGCGCCTCGGGCGGACGTAGCCAAGGCAGGCCAGCGACGGTGTTGTAAGGAATGAGGTTGACCTTGGCTGCCAACTCATTCGCCAGCGCCGCGAGCGCCTGTGCCTGCGCGGGGGAATCGTTGAGGTCTGCGATGAGAATGAATTCAAATGTCAGCCGCTGTTTTTTGTGCGAACGCCAGTAGCGGCAGGCATCGAGCAGCGCGGCGAGCGGATACTTCCGGTTCACCGGCATGATTTGCGACCTCACCTCGTCCGTCGCGCCGTGCAACGAGATCGCCAGCCGAATCTGGCGCGGCTGGTCCGCGAGCTGCCGGATTTGCGGCGCGAGACCGCTGGTGGAAACCGTCATGCGGCGCGCACCGAGACCGAGGCCCCATTCCGCGTCGTTGAGAATCGCGATGGCGCGCAGGAGATTGTCAAAATTTGCCAGCGGCTCGCCCATGCCCATGAAAACCAGGTTGTCCACGCGATTGCCGCCGAGCGCCTCCGCCTGCAAGACCTGCTCGACGATCTCGCCTGCCTGCAAATTCCGCGTCCAGCCGTCCAGCCCGCTCGCGCAAAACTTGCAGCCATAAGCGCAGCCGACCTGGCTGGAAACGCAGAGCGTGCGCCGGTCGCTGGCTTCGCCATAAAGCGCTGGCGACGCCGGGATGAGCACGCTCTCGATGAGCTGGCCGTCCGACAGGCGAAAGAGGAATTTCTGTGTCGTGTCGCGCGCGCCGAGCACGCGCACGAGAGTCAAAGCGGGGAAAACGAACTCCGCCGCCAACTGCGCCCGCAACGCCGCCGGCAGGTCGCTCAAGCCGGCAAAGTCCCGCGCCCGCCGTCGATAGATGCCGTGCAAGACCTGGCTCGCGCGATAGGCGGGCTGCCCGAGCGCCACGAGGCGCGCTTGCAGTTCCTCCCGCAGACACGAGGTGATGAGGGCGGTTGTGACCGGCGAGCGGCGCGCCGCCACCATCGGCGGGGTATTTTTTTCATCCCCGGGATCGACGGCAGCCATTGGAGAAACGGACATACCGTCAATGTAACGGAGAACCGCGTTTGGCGCCAGCCCACCGTCGAGTCAAGGAACTGGCCTGGCACCTGCTACAACCCGGGGGACACCGTCAATTTCTGTATCCCGTGTCCTCGGTTCAATCTGATTCCAGCGCTATTCTTAATCTTCCGCCTGCTGAGGCTGCGGCCAACGCGTCCAATCTTGCCAAAGAGCGGCGGCTGGCGCTCGGTTTTATCCTGGTCCTTGCGCTGGTGCTCGGCCTGGTCGGGTTCGCCGCGTGGGAAGGCCGGCGTTATGTGGCGGCGGCGACCGCCGTGGACCAGTCCGGTGCGATCATTGCCGACTTGAACGCGCTGGTTTCCGCCGTCGGCGAGGCCGAGACCGCCCAACGCGGCTATTGTTTGATGGGCAACGAGGAATTGGTGTCGCAGTGCGTGGCCGCCAACGAGAGTGCGGCGCGGCATCTCGCCGCCATTCGCGCGCGTTTTCCCGCCGCCGACCATTCCGAAAAGAGCCGCCTGGTCGAGGCGTTGACCGTGGCTACGAACAACAAGCTGGCGTTCGTGCGCGAAAATTTGCAGGCCCGCCAACACCTCGCCAGCGAAGCGATCGCCCCACCGCCGCTCGCGATGGTTGTCAAAGGGGGAAGCTTGATGCAAGCCGTGCGAGTTGCCGCTGACACGCTGCTCGCCGCCGAGCAACGCCAGGTGAATCAACATCGCACTGACCGCGATGTTCATCTGAGCGGCACCATTATTTCCCTCTCGGCGCTGGGCGCGCTGCTGGCGGTGATCTGCCTGACGGGTTTAATCGTAACCCGCCGGGAGCTGGCCCGGCGCGGTGAACTCAGTCTCAAACTCGCGCAAGCCCGCGACGCGGCGCTCGAAACCTCGCGGCAAAAGAGCGAGTTCCTGGCCAACATGAGCCACGAAATCCGCACCCCGCTCAATGGCATCGTCGGCATGACGGGCCTGCTCATGGACGCGAAGCTGGAGCCGGAAACCCGCGATTTTGCCCAGACCATCGAGACCTGCGCGGAGGCGCTCATGACCGTGATCGACGACATCCTCGATTTCTCCAAGATCGAGGCCGGCCGGCTCACGTTTGAGCACGTCGATTTCGACCTGCGCGCCACGATCGACAGCGCGATGGAAATCCTCTCCACCCGCGCGGCGGCGAAGCATTTGGACATCACCAGCCTCGTGCGCGCGGGCGTGCCAGCCGGCTTGCGCGGAGACAGCAGCCGCCTGCGCCAGGCGTTGCTCAATCTCATGGGCAACGCCGTCAAGTTCACCGAAAAAGGCGAGATCAGCCTTTACGTCACGGCGCTCGCGCAACATTCCGGTTTGCCGGCCGACGGTTCGCGGGTCGCCCTGCGTTTCGAGGTCGTGGACACCGGCATCGGCATTTCGGACGAGGAACGCGAACGGCTGTTCCGCGCTTTCAGTCAGGCGGACGGTTCGACCACGCGCAAATACGGCGGCACCGGCCTCGGGCTGGCCATTTCCAAGGAACTTGTGCATCGCATGGGCGGCGACATCGGCGTCGAGAGTCGGCCGGGGCATGGCTCGACGTTCTGGTTCACCGGCGTCTTCGAGCGCGACCCAAACAATACGCAAAGCGCCGCCAATCGTCCGCCCGCCGCGGCGGCTGCGTTGACCGGTCTGCGGGTGCTCGTCGTGGACGACAACCCGACCAATCGCAAAGTGCTCCAGTATCAGTTCGACGCCTGGAAAATCTCGCACGCCGTCGCGCCCGACGCCGCGCGCGCCGTCGCCCAACTCCGCATCGCGCGCGCCGAGGGCCGGCCGTTTCACGTTGCGCTCCTGGACATGCAGATGCCCGTGGTCGATGGCCCAATGCTGGCGCAACAAATCCGCGAAGACGCGGAAATCAGCGACGTGCGCATGATTATGATGACCAGCGTGGCGCTGCCACCCGGCGTCAGCGCCCGCTTGCGCGATCTGCACGGTTTTCTCACCAAACCGGTCAAGTCCAACCAACTGCTGGACGCTTTGCGCCGAGCTGCCAGCGGCTTGTTTCCCATCACGCCCTCCGCTGGCGCCGAGCCGGATGCGGACGCGCTGGCTTCAGTGGATTCCGGCTTTGGCGCCGACACCCCGCGCGTGCTGCTGGTGGAGGACAACGAGGTCAACCGCAAAGTCGCCCAGCGCCAGATCGAGTCGCTCGGCTTTCAAGCCGAGTGCGCGCAAGATGGCCGCGAGGCGCTCGATCTCCTGGCGCGCAGCACCTTTGATCTCGTGCTGATGGATTGCCAGATGCCGCACATGGATGGTTACGAAACCACGCAAGCCATCCGTCAGCGCGAGGCGGCCGGACTCGTGCGCACGCCCATCGTGGCCATGACGGCGCACGCGATGGACGGCGACCGCGATCGCTGCATTGCCGCCGGCATGGATGATTATCTGAGCAAGCCGGTGAAGGTCGCTGACCTGCGCACTGTGCTCCAACGCTGGCTGCCGTCGCGGCGCCGGGACCGCGCCGCGGTCAGCGCCGCCGCCGGGGAAGCAAGCGGAGAGAGCGGGGATAATTAAACGGCGCCAGCGCTCAGTTCAGGCGCTGTAATTCCGGCAGGCCGTAGGTGCGCTGAATCTTCGCGTCCTCCTCGGACAAGTGCGCTGAGTCCAAAAAGATTTCGCGCGGGAAATCCTCGAATTCCACGCGGTAAAATCCATCTTCCGGCTTTTCCGCGAGCGCCTTCGCCAAATCGTCCAGGCTCCCCAACGAATGGCCGTTGATGGCTTTGACCACGAGATAATTCAAATCCTCATAACCAACGTTGCTCGCCGTCGGCAGCACGTTGGAAAGGATCACCACGCGGCGCCGGCCATCCTGCACGAGCGCGCTTTGGTAACGGTCGAGATAGACGAGCCGTTGCGGCGCCTGCTTCTGCCAATCGCCGCCCCATTCCTTGAGGTATTGGCGGGAAAGTTCCTGAAAAATCAGCCCGCCCGCGATGAGGTAGCGCGGCCCGGCGTCGAGCACGTAGGGCGGGATGACGTAATCCTCCGGCGCCTTGTGCGAGAGGGTCAGTTGCAAGCTCTGCGCCTGGCCGTCGCGCAGGATTTTCACCGGCAGCTTGTCGCCGACAAACGCCTTGGTCAGCAGGTGCGAAAGATTGATGCGGCCATAGAGCGGATCGGCAAAATTCCCATCCTGGTCGATGGCTTGGCCCGCGACTTCGGTCAATACGTCGCCTGCTCGGATGCCAGCCACGGCAGCCGGCCCGGCGTCCGCCACGTCGGTGATGTAAACGCCGTCGCTGCTGCCGCCCGGCAGCTTGGCGTAGTGCCGCAGTTGCGGGTCGCGCAACGAAGCGTAATCCAATCCGCCTCGAGGGAAACCCTGATACTTTCCTTGCGGGTGCGCGTCGAAGTCGTGCAGGAAGTGCGCGATCACCGGACCAGCCACCAGCTCGAGCGTTTGGCTGCGTGAATCATAACGCATCATCAGACCCGCGAGCTTGCCGTTCCGGTCGATGGCCGGCGCGGTGAAGGAGCCTTCGCGGAATTGCAGCGGCAGACTCATGCGATAGAGCAGGAAGCGATGGCCTTCGAGCTGATAGCGGCCGACTTCAATTGTCGTGATCGGCCCCGGCGTCTGCACCAGGGCGTCGTTGCTCTCCAATTGCAGAAGATTGAGCCGGTCGCCGACGACGGACTCCGTGCCGATTTCCACGCCTTTGAGGCCGGCGAAAAACTTGTTCCCTTCGCCGTCGTCCACCGGCGCCAGCAGGGCCAGATTCGCTTCGTAATCGACGCAGAGCACCTTGGCGGAAACCTTTTCGCCGCTCTCGGCTCGTTCCAATTCGATGTCGTTGTGGTTGGCGACGAGTTCCGCCGTCACGAGCACGCGGTTGCCCGCGAGCACCGCGCCGAGACCGTGACGCTCAAAGGCATTGCGCTTCGCCCACGGCCGGAAAAAATCGTAGGATTGATTGGCTGAATTGACGCGGACCACGCTGACCTCCGAGCGCTTCGCGGACTGTTGCAACGCCGCGGATGATGCCGCATGGAGCGCGGGCGAACTCACCAGCAACAAGGCGCTGGCGCAGCCCAAAAAGAAACGGGTATAAAACTTCAACATAGAGCGTGAACTTCAGCGACCGGGCGCGGCGAGAGCGGCCGTGGTGGTCGTCGGTTTATCGTTGGCCAGAGGCGCCGCGGCGTCGATGGGCGAGGTGCCGAGATTTTGCTCCAGCGTCACGTTGTAAGCGCGCTTGATGCGTTCGCGCGCGGCCTCGACGGCCTTGCGTTCGAGCACGATGGGCCGGCCTTCGTGGATGAGCTGGATCACGTAATAATCGCGCGGCTCGGCGAAGGCCGCGGCGAGGTCCTCGAGGCGGCGGATGGGCTGGTCGTTGACCTTGTCCACGATGCCGTTGCGGAAGCCGTCGAAATACGTGTTGACCGGGTCTTTCAACACCGCGCCGAGCACGATGACCTCGGGATGATCGACGAAGAGCGCCCTCGAAACGAACGAGTCATAGAAATAGCGCACCCGCAGATCGTCGATGCCGAAGGCCTCCAGAAAATCGCGGCACAGCGGCTCGAAGAGCAGCCCGCCGAAGAGCACGAAGCGCGGCCGCACGTCGTGCGCGTTGGCCTGGATGAGGAACGGCCAGCACGGCTTCAACTTCACCACGACCGACATCGGCTGGCGCTCGCGCAGGATGTCGAACTTCAACTCGTCGCCCTTGAACTTGCGCTCGGCGACCTCCTCCATCTCGATCCGTTCGCCGTTGATCTCGATGAATCCATCGCTGGCCACGGCATTGCCATCCACCGCCAGGATCACGTCACCGACTTTCAGCACGCCGTCCGACGAGCCGCCGGGCACCACGCTGCCGACCATCACGCCCTGATCCTCCTGCTCCGGCCCGAGGCCGAGCGCGGCGCGCTGGCTCGGATTGAGCAGCTTCATTTTAGTCAGGGCCAGATCGACGTAGCGGTCGTAATGACCGTCCTCGATGTCCTGGAGGAAATGTTGAATGACCGGCGTGGCGATCATGTAAGCGGTGTTTTGCGCCACGTCGCCGCTGTAGCCTTGAAAGGCCACGCCGACGACCTTGCCATCCTGTAGCACCGGGCCGCCGCTGTTGCCCGGATTGATCGGCGCGGAAATCTGGATGGCCAGGTGCGAATCAATCGACGAGTGCGTGTAAGGCTGAAAATCGACGCGTGAAACGATGCCCTCCGTCACGCTCAGCCGCTCGCCGCCGATGGGATAGCCGTAGGCGGCCACGCTCGATTCGAGCTGCGGGATGCCGCCAAATTCCATCGGCTTCAGGCCATCGTAAAAATGCGCGTCGGCCACCGTCAGCACCGCCAGGTCGCAGTCGTGCCCGACGAACTGCACGCTGGCTTGGTATTTCTTCGGATCACCCTCGCGCTCGACCGTGATGAAGCGCGCGTTCGAGATGACGTGCGCGTTGGTCATCAACCGCTGGTTGCCGATGAAAAAGCCGGCGCCGACACCGCGCACGATGTGGCCCGGGTTCCACGGCACCTTGTAATCCGGCTCCTGCGCGGTCGTGGTGATGCGCACGAGGCTTTTGCGAATGTCGGCAATCTCCACCCGCGCCGCGTGGGCTGCCGGCAATATCGGCGGCAGCGGGGACAAGGAAGCCAGCGCAAGAGGGAGCACCGCCAGCGCGGCGGCGACAAAGGACGAGCGAGGTCGAAGCATAGCGGGCAGCTCTGAAAACGAACGCGGAACGATGGCCGAACCCCGCCGCGCTGTCTAATGGAATGTCGCCGGAAGCCGTCCGCGGCGTCGTGCGCGTGTTGCGGTAACAACGTCGGAATGGGCCTCGCGCAAAAACAGCCAGCGATTGGGCTGCGCCTGTTGGCTGCGCTGCGTTCCGCGCCGGATGACCATTGCTCCTGCCCGCGGAAATCCCATTTGCCGAGCGGGCGCTTCCGCCGGAGCTTTGGCTTCTCCCCCCTGTCGAGACTCAGTGGCCTGGCTCGGCTTTCTTTCTTCCTCCCCCTTCCCCCTCGTTTATGACGACAACCCATACGACCAAAATCCCCGACATCTACCGCGACCCGGCGTTCGACATGGCTTGCGAACAGTTCCGGCTCATCGCGAATTATCTCAACATCGACGACGACGACCGCGACCGCCTCCTGCTGCCCAAGCGCGCGGTGCTCGTCTCGGTGCCGATCCACCGCGACGACGGCTCGACGAGCGTGTTCACCGGCTACCGCGTGCAGCATCAGCTCACGATGGGGCCAACGAAGGGCGGCACGCGCTTTTCCACGAGCGTGACGATGGGTGAGATCGCGGCGCTCTCGATCTGGATGAGCTGGAAGTGCGCGCTCGCGGGCCTGCCGTATGGCGGCGCGAAGGGCGGCGTGAATTGCAATCCGCGCGAGCTTTCCCACCGGGAATTGGAAAACATGAGCCGCCGCTACATGCAGGAGATGATCCCCTTCATCGGGCCGCGCACGGACGTCATGGGGCCGGACATGGGCACGAACGAGCAGGTGATGGCGTGGTTCATGGACACGTATTCCACCTACGTCGGGCATTCCGTGAACGAGATCGTCACGGGCAAGCCGGTGTATCTCGGCGGCAGCCTGGGCCGGCGCGAATCGACGGGGCGCGGCGTGGCGTTTCTCATCGAGCGGGCGCTGGATTATTTGAAGATCAAGCCCGCGGGCTGCACCGCCATCGTGCAGGGCTTCGGCAACGTCGGCTCGATTGCGGCGGCGAATCTGGCGTTCAAGAGCGGCATGAAGATCGTCGGCCTTTCCGACGTGTCGGGCGCGTATTACAACGCGAAGGGCATCGACCTCGCGCTCGTCGAGAAGCATCAAAACAAGAAGGGCGACCTCGAAGGTTTTGACGCCGCGGACCGGCTCGATCCCGAGGAGTTGCTGATCCAGCCGTGCGACATCCTGATCCCCGCCGCGGTGGATCGCGTCATTCACGGCGGCAACGCGGGCAAGCTCCGCTGCCGCATTCTCGCGGAAGCCGCCAACGGTCCGACGACGCCCGAGGCGGACGTGATCCTCGACCAGCGTTGGGACGAGATTTTTGTCATCCCGGACATTCTTTGCAATGCCGGCGGCGTGATCGTTTCCTACTTCGAGTGGGTGCAGGATTTGGCGAACTTTTTCTGGAACGAAACCGAGGTGATGGACAAGCTCTTCCGCATCATGGACGCGGCGTTCAGCGCCGTCATCAAGCGTGCCAAGGCGGAGAAAATCCCGCACCGGCGCGCGGCGCTGGCGATTGCCGTGGACCGGGTGTTGAAGGCCAAGCAGACGCGCGGCTTGTTCCCATAAACCAGCGCAACGAGCAGCAGCAACCGCCGCGTCATGGAAACGCCCGGGCAGGTGGTCCCCCTAACTAAACCAGCCCACCCGGGCGCCCATGATTCTCGCTGGATGGAGAATCGAGGCCCCGATCAGCGATTTAGAGCTGGCTTTGCACCCGGATCGCTGTCCGAATGCACTGCCCCTCTATGGTGAACTACGGTTTTTTTCCCGGACTGTTACAAAGTTTCTGAAAAAAAATTTCGGCCTCCCGTTTTTATGTCCGCGTCGATCTCTTCTGCTCGTGTTCGGCAGCGTCGGATTGCCGCGGCCAAAGGCAGCGACCACACTCGTCGCGCGGCGGTGAAAATCCTGCGCACTCCGGCGGCAATGAGCCGGCAGGCAGGACGCTGGCTGCGCGCGGGCAAGAAAATCGTGCTGGTGCCGACGATGGGCGCATTGCACGCGGGGCACCTGGCGTTGATGGATCGCGCCCGGCGAGCGGTCGGTCCGCGCGGCGTGGTCGTGGTAAGTATTTTCGTCAACCCACTGCAATTCGGGCCGCGCGAAGATTTGTCGCGTTATCCGCGCCCGCTCGCTCGCGATCTGCGCGGCTGCCGGGAGCACGCGGCGGACGCCGTGTTTCTCCCGAGCGCGGAGACGATGTATGCGCCGGATCGCTCGGTGCAGATCGACGAAACGCAGCTCAGCGCCACGCTCTGCGGACGCTCGCGGCCGGGGCATTTCGGCGGCGTTTGCACCGTGGTGGCCAAGCTCTTCAACCTCGTGCGGCCGACGGCGGCGGTGTTCGGCATGAAGGATTTTCAGCAGCTTGCGATCATCCGGCGCCTGGTGCGCGACCTCGATTTCCCGCTGACGCTCATCGCGCACCCGACCGTGCGCGAGGCCGACGGGCTGGCGCTGAGTTCGCGCAACGCGTATCTCGACCCGGCCCAACGCGCGCAGGCGCCGGCGTTGCGCCGGGCGTTGCTCGCCGCGGCCACGCTGGCGCGGGGCGCGAGTGAGCGGAACGCCGGGACGTTGCGTCAGCGGATGCTGGAGACGCTAGCAGCCGAGGCGCCGCTGGCGCGGGTTGATTATGCGGAAGTGGTCGATGCGGAGACGTTGCAATCGCTGGAGCGAGTGGGCGGCGCGGATGGCCGGGCGGCGTTGCTGGCGCTGGCGGTCTTTTTTGGTTCCACCCGACTCATCGACAACGAACTGCTGACTCCGACCGATTCGCGTGCTGCCGCAACGCGCCGGGCCGCGGAGAACGCGAGCCGCGTTTGTTATTTGAATGAAGCCGACTTGTAATCCATCCAAGCCTCTGCGGGCGAGCACCTATGGAATCGTATGACTTTGTCGTCATCGGCAGCGGGATCGCCGGGCTGACCTTTGCGCTAAAGGCGGCGGCCCACGGCCGGGTGGCGGTAATCACCAAGCGCGCGCCGGCGGACTCGAACACCGCCTGGGCGCAGGGCGGCGTGGCTTGCGTGACGAGCACGGAGGATTCGTTTGAACTCCACGTCCGCGATACCTTGGTTGCCGGCGCGGGCTTGTGCGACGAAGGCGCCGTGCGGACGATTGTCAGCGAAGGCCCGGCGCGCATTCAGGAATTGCTGGCGCTGGGCGTGCAGTTCGACGAACGCGAGGTGCCCGGCGGCGACGGCCACACTGAACTCGACCTCGGCCGCGAAGGCGGACATTCCAAACGCCGCATCCTGCACGCGCACGACACGACCGGGCGCGAGATCGAGATGTCGCTGCTGCGCGCCATCGCGGCGACGCCCGACATCGTCCTGCTCGACAACCACATGGCCGTCGATCTCATCACGGCCGCCAAGCTCGGCTTTGCCACGGAAAACCGCGTCATCGGCGTCTATGTGCTCAACGAAGAAACCGGCGAAGTGGTGACCATCGAAAGCCCGCGCGTCGTGCTGGCGACGGGCGGCTGCGGCAAGGTGTATCTTTACACAACGAACCCCAACGTGGCCACCGGCGACGGCGTGGCGATGGCGTGGCGGGCCGGCGCGGTGATCGCCAACATGGAGTTCATCCAATTCCATCCGACGTGCCTGTTCCATCCGGAAGCGCGGTCATTTCTCATCACCGAAGCCTTGCGCGGGGAAGGCGGCGTCTTGCGCGACGCGCGCGGCCGGTCGTTCATGGAAAAATACCATCCCCTCGCCTCGCTGGCGCCGCGCGACATCGTGGCGCGGGCCATCGACGCGGAGATGAAGCGGACCGGCGAGAAATGCGTGTATCTCGATGTCACCGACAAGCCGGCGGATTTTTTGAAGGCGCGGTTTCCGAACATTTACGAAAACTGCCTGCGCTACGGAATTGACCTCACGCGCCAGCCGATCCCCGTGGTGCCGGCGGCGCACTACCAATGCGGCGGCGTGCGCACCGACATCGACGGCGCCACGCATTTGCGCGGGCTTTACGCCGTCGGCGAAGTGGCCAGCACGGGCTTGCACGGCGCGAATCGGCTGGCGAGCAACTCGCTGCTCGAAGGTCTGGTGCTTGCGCACCGCGCGTGCGGGCGAGCGTTGCGCGATGAACCGCTCAAGGCAAACCACGTGGATGCGCGGTCGCGTTACCAATTGCCTGAATGGCAGAGCGGCCAGGTGCAGGACGTGGACGAACTCGTGGTGATCTACCACAACTGGGACGAAATCCGGCGCTTGATGTGGGATTACGTCGGCATCGTGCGCACCGACAAACGGCTCCAGCGCGCCGCCGCGCGGTTGCGCAATCTTCAGGCGGAAATCCAGGAGTTTTACTGGAATTTCAAAGTCACCACCGACCTGCTCGAGCTCCGCAATCTCGCCACTGTGGCCGCGCTCATCGTCGATAGCGCGCTGTCGCGGCGGGAAAGCCGCGGGCTGCACTACACGCTTGATTATCCCGAAACCGACGACCGTTTTCCGCCGCGACCGACCGAGCTGCGGCGCTTCTGAGGCATCCACTTTCTACCCCTGGCAGCGATCTTGCTTAAACCCCTTCCGTGATCCAGAGCTTTCCAGCGCCAGCCCGCAGGTGGCGAAACGCCTTGCAAAAGGCGGCGCAATATAATAGAACGACGCCCGTGAAAACTCTCCCCGTTGTCACGCCTCTCTCGCTTCGTCCCTGGATGCCAAAGGCGGTGCAGCGGGCATTTGCCTTTGGAGTTCTAGCTGTTCTCGCTCTGGCGGCAGGAGGCACCGGCGTGATCCGAGCGCAATCACCCTACCAGAGCAGCAGCGACTTTGCGGCGCGCGCGGCGAAGCTGCGAGAGAACGCGCTTTTGAAGGTCGAACCGCAGGTCTTCGTGCCGACCAGCGCGCCGCGCGGAATGTTTGGCGGCGCCAGGCTGCCTTGGAAGGAAAACATCGTCACCACGATCTTCTGGATCGGCGAGCTGCCGACCGCGCGCAATCCGACCCCGAACCACGCCAGTTGCTGGGACTCGGTCTGGGCGTCGAACTACGGCGGCTACGACAACCCCGATCCGAGCAGCCGGCGGAATTTTATCCCCGTCGCCTTCACCCCACGCCAAAACCCGTTCTACATCGCGTTGCCGTATAACGATACCACGCGCGGCACGACCAAACCCGAGGCGCGTCTGGTCATCCCCTGGTTCAAGCAATACTTTCAGCAGGAAGGCCATTCCGTGTGCAAAGGACACTGGGTGGCGATTCGCTACGGCGAACGCGTGGCCTACGCGCAATGGGAGGACGCCGGCCCGTTCCGCACGGATCATTATCAATACGTCTTCGGCCAGGAATATCCGCGGCCGAACCTGAATCACGGCGCCGGCCTCGATATTTCGCCGGCGGTCCGCGATTACCTCGGCATCAATCCCAGCTCCAGCTACGACGTGACTTCGTGGCGTTTCGTCGAACCAAATGAAGTGCCCAGCGGGCCTTGGAAGCTGTATGGCGACAACAATATCTTCGCCAGCGGTCGCACCAATCCCGGCGCGGTGCGGGTGCAAAAGTAGATCTGCACTAAAAATGCGGGCGGCGTTTTCCGGTGGATCGCGCGCTCCTTCGCGCGATGGCTAGCCGTGCTGGACGCGGCTCTAACAATTTCAGCCGCTTGGCGGCGCACATTCATCGCGCGACGGAGCGCGCGATCCACCAGACTTTTGTTGGAGGCTTAGCAGCGCTTGGCGGGAGCGATGCGACGCGCAGAGCGGGCGTTCCCGAGCGATTAGTTGGCTCCGAAACGCCCGTCTGCGTTCAATTAACTGCATCCTGTCGGCGCGACGATAAGCCGAATTCTGTCGATCCCGGTAGCGCGCTCGGACAGACGCGCGCCGCGGCGACCGCGACGTTCATTTCTCTAGCCGCATCCCGCGAAGGACACGGCTCTCCACCCACCAGCGCGAACGCCGTCGGGCAGAGTGCGACTAATACCCGGAAGCCGCGCCGCGCGTGGTCTTGCGACCCGCGCCGCGCCGGGCAGGCGACCCGGCAGCTTCCTGTTCTGTCTTGCACCACACTGGGTTTATCGTGCCCCGCCGGTTGCCCGGCAGGCGGTAGGCTCTTACCCTGCCTTTTCACCCTTGCCTCGCAGCGTGCCGGCTCGCGCCGACCCGCTCCGCGGCGGTATGTTTTCTGTGACACTTTCCGTCGTCGGCAACTTGCGCCGCCGACGCCCGCGCGTTGTGCGCGGCGTGTTGCCTTGGGGTGTTCGGACTTTCCTCTGACGGGCTGCGCGCGCCTGCGAACAAGCGCCCGCGCCGCCAGCGAACGCCAGTCGCGCCGGCAAGACACTCTTCTTTTCGCACACGACGCGACGCATCGTCAAGCTGGCAACCGCCGCTCGCGCTCAATGCCGCCACAGCACGGCGACCGCGAAGATCGCCACCATCAGGAAGTCGATGGTGATCTTGGCCGCCATCCCCGCCAGCGTGCCGAGCAACGTGCCGGCGCTTGATTTTGCCGCCGGCGCGAGCGTGCGGCGCGCGAACAAAACCTCCGCGCAGAGCACGCCGAGCACAGGTCCGAGGAACAATCCCCACGGGAAGAAAAACAAGCCCACGATCGCGCCGATGAACCCGCCGAACGCGCCCCAGCGGCTCGCGCCGAATTTCCGCGCGCCCAATGCTCCCGCGACAAAGTCCGCCACATGCGCGAGCACCGTCAGCACCGCGAGCACACCGAGCGTCCACCAACCTACGCTGCGTTCCGGCGGCACCGTGAAATGGTGCAGCACCGCGCCGGCCAGGATCAGCAGGGAATCCGGCAGCACCGGGAATACCGCGCCCACCAAGCCAGCCAGCATCAACAGCACGCTCAGAGTCCACCAGACGGCTTCCATGCCGGCAATTTACACGACACTCGATGCTTTGGCGCGGCCGACGCCGCCTTTAGTTTTAATCCAACCTTAACGATGACGGTTTGCGCTGACCGCGTGGAGGTAAAGCTTCCGCTCCGCGCAGTCAATCAGCGCGGCGTTAAAGGCCAGCGAATCAATGCCCAAAATCCCCAGCGTCGGCGCGCCCGCGGCGGTGGTTGGAAACATTCCCGGCAAATCGGTTGCCGCAATCGTTGCCGGTCGATTCATGGGAAATTCACCGACGCTCAGGTTGTTCGAACTCAGCGTATAGATATCCGCGGAGCCATAAAACGTCGTCACCTTGCCCCGGCGCCGCTGGAGTGCAACACCCAAGGTTTGCACCACACCCGCGCGCAAGGTCGTGGCAAAGGCCCCGGTATCCACCAACAGGCTGAACGCACGGCCCCCCATGCTGGCTGGAACAAAAAAGTGCCGGCCGACCTGCGTCATCGGCACCGCTACATACCCCATGCTGGCCGCCATGTTGCCAATGTGCGCGCGGTGCGACGGGTCGGTGTTGAAATAAATGCGGTTGCGCAGGCAGTCGATGACGGCACCGTAGCGAATCAGGAAATCGTTGCCTAAAAATCCGTCGAAGCCTGCGCTCCTCCAGCCGGGAATGTGCGAGCCGACGTAGCTCTCGCGTTGCGTGCCTGGGGTTTCCGCCAATGCAATTGGACATGCCCCAAAGTTCATGCTGCCAGCGCGCAAGTTCTGCAACCAGGCGACGCGCCAGATGTGCGAGCCACTGGCGACGGTCTTGGGGACATTCGGCGGCACGCCCTCGTCACCCGGGTATTTCAAATGGGTGGCTCTCGCAAACGTAGCGTCGAGAATGCTCGCGGAAGCTCCCGTGTCCACCGCAAGGTTGACCCGCCGGCCGCCGATCTCGGCGTTCATCACCAATTTGTTGTGAGTCGCTTGCAACGGCACCATCTCGTAACCTGCCGGCTTGATCTGTTCGCCCGCGGCGCGTGGGACGCAAATGGGCGCGGTGGAAAGGGATAAGCAACTGGTGACAACGGCGAGGATACGCATGGAAGAAGAACTCATGGGTTGATGCTAACAAGGCAGGGACTTAAGTCGAAGCGCGGGCTAAAATTTTTTTAATTTGCCACGTGGCGTCCGGTGTCTGCGCTTGGCGCTAAATGCGTTTGCTCGACACGCACTTGCGACCTTGCGAAAATCGAAGCAAATCCAAAAGGATGGCATCACCTTCCATCAACGAACGCGACGCGGCCCCTCCGCCGGTCTGGCACCTCGCGCAGGTGAACATCGCCCAAATGCGCGCGCCCATGACCGATCCGATCATGGCTGAATTCGTCGCCGGCTTGGGTCCGGTGAACGCACTGGCTGACAGCAGCCCCGGCTTCGTTTGGCGGCTCGTGGAAGACGAGCATGGGCACGCGACGGATGACCGGCCGTTCGGCGATGATCGGATTTTGATCAATCTCTCCGTTTGGGAATCGCGCGAGGCGTTGCAGCATTTCGTTTATCACACGCTGCACCAGCAGTTTTTGAAAAAACGCCGGGAATGGTTTGAGCGCATGAAGGAAGCCTGGGTCGTCCTCTGGTGGGTGCCCGCAGGCCACCGGCCGACGGTCGTTGAAGCGAAGGCGCGGCTGGAGCATCTGCGCACGCACGGCGAATCGCCGCACGCCTTTTCCTTCCGCGAACCGTTTCCGCCGCCGGCTGAGGCATCCCCCGAAGCCGCTTCGGCCGCGCACCAGTCTTCCATCTGAATCGTATCGCAGATGGTTTATTTCGACGGCGAGGAATAACCGCGCGCCGATGACAAATTCCGGAGACCGAGCGGGTTGCAAATCTCGGCGCACACCCGCCATCTCCCGTGCCAGGTGATTTAAAGCGGACGAATGGGTAGTGCTCAGTCTGAAAGACGCGGCCAACGTTCCGCGGGTAGGGCGGGCATCTTGCCCGGTGCATCGCAAGGCGGAATGACACGCCCTTTCGCTCTCCGGTGGTGTGTTCCGCGAGACGCGGAACACGGCAGGCGGGACGCCCGCCCTACCCCAAGCGGAATATCCGGGAATGGTCCGGGCTGTGCCTGCCTGACGGCTTTTGCCGGGGCAGAGCGGATTGTGATTCGGTCCGCAGAACGCGCTCGGTGCTGGGTGCAAAAATTTTCGTGAAACCCGACGGCGACCGGCTGATAAGTAAACGATTCCTCTTTTGAACATTATGACGGCAAACACCTTCCAGACCTTGCAAACCTTTGATCTCGGCGGCGGACGCACGGCGAAATTTCACAGCCTGCCCGCGTTGGAAAAAGCGGGCGTCGGGCCTGTGTCGCGGCTGCCGCGCTCGATCCGCGTCGTGCTCGAAAGCGTCTTGCGCAATTGCGACGGCAAAAAGGTCGCGGAAAAAGACGTGCGCACGCTGGCGAATTGGAACGCCAAAAAACCGGCCAACGAGGAGATTCCCTTCGTCGTCGCGCGCATCGTCTTGCAGGATTTCACCGGCGTGCCGCTGCTCGTCGATCTCGCCGCCATGCGCGCCGCGGTGGCGCGGATGGGCAAGAATCCGGGCGTCATCGAACCGCTCGTGCCGGTCGATCTGGTGGTCGATCACTCGGTGCAAGTCGATTTCGCCGGCTCGGCCGAGGCGCTGCGGCTGAACATGGACATGGAGTTCAGCCGCAACCGCGAGCGTTACGAATTTTTGAAATGGGGCCAGCAGGCGTTCAAAACGTTCGGCGTCGTGCCGCCGGGCATCGGCATCGTCCACCAAGTCAACCTGGAATATCTCGCCAAGGGCGTGCTGCACGCGCCGCACAATGGCAGCGAAATTTATTATCCCGACAGCCTCGTTGGCACGGACTCGCACACGACGATGATTAACGGCCTCGGCATCGTCGGCTGGGGCGTCGGCGGCATCGAAGCGGAAGCCGGCATGTTGGGCCAGCCGGTTTATTTTTTAACGCCCGAAGTCGTCGGCGTTCACCTGAGCGGGTCTTTACGCGAAGGCGTCACGGCGACGGACCTGGCGCTGCAAATCACGCAGATGCTGCGCGCGGCGAAGGTCGTCGGCAAGTTCGTCGAATTCTACGGCGAAGGCGCCGCCAGCCTGCCGCTGACCGACCGCGCGACGGTGGCCAACATGGCGCCGGAATATGGCGCGACGATGGGTTATTTCCCGGTCGATGCGGAGAGCGTCAATTACCTGCGCGCGACTGGCCGCAGCGAGGAGGAATGCGCCGCGTTCGAGCATTATTTCAAGGCGCAGGAAATGTTCGGGATGCCGCAAAAAGGCGACATCGAATACTCAGTCGATCTCGCGCTCGACCTCGCCAGCGTGCAGCCGAGCGTGGCCGGCCCGAAGCGCCCGCAGGACCGGCTGAATTTACCCGATTTGGGCGAAGCCTTCCGCCAGTTCATCACCAAGCCGGCGAGCGAAGGCGGCTACGGCAAGCCGGCGGAGGCGATCCGTCAACGTTTCCCGCTGCACATGAACGGCCACGCCAGGCCGACGCAAAAAGACCTCGCGCCCGCCAGCAGCGCCGCGCCCACGGACACGGGCACGGCGATGGTCGACGGCGGCAAGTTGCTCGGGGAAACGATGGGCCAGAGTGAGATGATTACCAACCGACCCACGGCCACGCCGGCCTCGTTGCTGGCGCAGGCGGACGAGCCGGAGTTCAAGACCGGCGACAGTCAGGTCGGCCACGGCAGCGTGCTCATCGCGGCGATCACGAGTTGCACGAACACGAGCAACCCGAGCGTGATGCTCGGCGCGGGGCTGCTGGCAAAAAAGGCGGTCGAGCGCGGATTGCGGGTCAATCCGGCGGTGAAAACCTCGCTCGCGCCCGGCTCGCGCGTCGTGACCGATTATCTTGCCAAAAGCGGGTTGCAGCCGTATCTCGATCAGCTCGGTTTTCAAATCGTCGGCTACGGCTGCACGACCTGCATCGGCAACAGCGGCCCGTTGCACCCGGAGATTGAAAAGGCCATCGGCGAGCACGACCTCGTCGCGGCGAGCGTGCTCTCGGGCAACCGCAATTTCGAGGCGCGGGTGCATCAGAACATCAAGGCAAATTTCCTCATGTCGCCGCCGCTCGTCGTGGCCTTCGCGCTCGCCGGGCGGGTCGATCTTGATCTTTCCAAGGAACCGCTCGGCAAGGACAAGGACGGAAAAGACGTTTTCCTCAAAGACCTCTGGCCGAGCTTGGGGGAAATCCGCGACGCCATGCAGGCGGCGCTCAAGCCGGAAGTCTTCCGCACGCTCTACCGCGACTTCGCCGAACAGAATCCGAAATGGAACGAGATTCCCAGCAGCACGGGCGACGCGTATGCCTTTGACGAAAAGAGCACCTACATCCAGGAGCCGCCGTTCTTCCTCGATTTCGGACCAGAGCCGGGCAGGATCGCAGAACTCAAAGGCATGCGCCCGCTCGGCATCTTCGGCGACAGCGTGACGACCGACCACATCTCGCCCGCTGGCGCGATCAAGGCCAGCTCGCCCGCCGGCAAGTTCCTGCAGGCAAACGGCGTCGAGCCGAAGGACTTCAACTCCTACGGCAGCCGGCGCGGCAACGACCGCGTGATGACGCGCGGCACCTTTGCCAATGTGCGGATTAAAAACCTCATGGTGCCCGGCGTCGAGGGCGGCGTGACGAAGCACTATCCCGACGGCGAGCTGATGTCGATCTACGACGCCAGCATGAAATATCAAGCCGGCGGCGTGCCGCTCATCATCTTTGCCGGCCAGGAATACGGCACTGGCTCATCGCGCGATTGGGCGGCGAAGGGCACGCGGCTGCTCGGCGTGAAAGCCGTCGTCGCGCAGAGCTTCGAGCGCATTCATCGCTCGAATCTCGTCGGCATGGGCGTGCTGCCGCTGCAATTCCCCGACGGCGTCACGGCGCAAACGCTCAAGCTCGATGGCAGCGAGACATTCGACCTCCTCGGCCTCGGCGAAGGCACGCGGCCGGGCGACACGGTCACGCTCATGATCCATCGCGCGAACGGCCAGCCGGAAGAGGAAAAAGTCGCGCTGCGCTCGCGCATCGACACGGCCATCGAGGTCGATTACTACCGGCACGGCGGCATTCTGCCTTTTGTGCTGCGCGAACTCGTGGCGCAGGCGGGCTGAGGGTTCAGAGGAAAGCCACGCACGCACGCGCGCATGTTCACGCGCCTCCGCAAGACGACGACTTTTCAGTCTGCGCTTCTGCGGCTTGTTTTAGGCTCGCTCGTGCTGACCGTCGGCGGCATTGGCGCGGCGGTGTATTACAATTCCAACCGCGCCATCGAGTCAGTCAAGCGTCAGCACTATCAACTCGTCTCGCTGACCGTGGCGCGCGAGGTGCAGGATTTTTTTCGACCCGCCTACCTGACGCTGCTCGAAATGCAGTCGCTCGGCGGACGCGGCTTGCTGCCGTTGGATGACCCGCAGCGTCTCGGCGCGCTTTTCGCCGAACGCGTGCGTTACGTGCAAACGCTGAGCTGGCTCAGCTACAGCGACCTGCGCACGGGACGCTTCATCGGCGTCTGGCGGCGCGACGATGGCGCCATCGTGCTCAACGAATCTTCGCCCGAGGAAAACGGCGGTCACCCGCGCGAGACCGTGCTCTTCGCCGACGGCACGACCGCGCCGCTCGAACGCAATCTGCCCGGCGGTTACGACCCGCGGACGAAGCCGTGGTTTCAAGGCGCGCTGCACATCAGCGGCGTGTTTTGGTCGGACGTTTACACGTTCACCGAAGGCGAGCGGGGCATCTCGGCGAGCCTGCAATGTTTCACGCCGGGCCGGCAGTCCGAACCGCAAGGCGTCTTCACCGCCGACTTTTTTTTGCACGACATCACCAGCTTTTTGAGCCGCGTCGATCCGTCGCATCGGCGGATCGTTATCGCGATGATGCCGACCGGCGAGGTGTTCGGAGTTTCGTCGAATTTCCCTTTCTCCACCGACGCCGTGATCCGTCGGTTACGCGAGTTGCCTCCGCAGGAGCGCGAGAAAATGCACAACGGAAAACTGCTCCGGGTCAATCTGGAGTTTGTCGGCGCCAATGGCGCAAAGGAGCACGGCGAAGTAGGGTTCAGCGCCTCCACGGTGGATGGAAGTTTTCAGCTCATCACCGGCATCGGCTCGCCGGATTCGGAATTTCTCGGCGCGGTGCAAGCCAATGCGCGCTGGACGCTGTGCATCGGCGTCGGCGCGCTCCTGCTCGCCGCGGCGGCGTCGGTGTTGTTCACCCGCCGGCTGGCGAGAACGTTGGAAATCATCAGTCGTGATTTGGAAAACGTCGGACGCTTCCAGCTCACCGCCACCGCTTGGACGCGCACGTCGCTGCGCGAGATCGAAACGGTGCATGCGTCCGTGGATCGCATGAAGGCCGGCTTGCGTTCCTTCGGTCATTACGTGCCGCGCCATCTCGTGCGCGAGTTGTTGAGCCACGGCATGGAAGCGCGTCTCGGCGGCGAGATGCGCGAGCTGACCGTCTTGTTCTCTGACATCGCAGGCTTCACCGGCATCGCCGAGCAAATGGCGCCGACGCAGCTTGTCGAGTATCTCGGCGATTATCTGGAAATGGTCACCGCGAGCCTCGAAGCAAATGGCGGCACGCTCGATAAATTCATGGGCGACGGCGCGCTGGCTTTCTTCAATGCACCGGTCGCCGCGGCCGATCACGCCACGCGCGCCTGCCGGGCGGCTTGGGAAATCCAGTGCGCGCTGGAATGTCAGGAA
Organism: Verrucomicrobiota bacterium; assembly: GCA_019241085.1. GTDB lineage: Bacteria > Verrucomicrobiota > Verrucomicrobiia > Chthoniobacterales > SZAS-18 > JAFAXH01. The sequence goes on from JAFAXH010000086.1 coordinate 26,178, forward strand.
GTTGCCGGCCGCGACCGCGACGCGCCGCCCGTCCTGCACACGCGCATCGGGCTGCACACGGGCGAGGTGCTCGTGGGCAACATCGGCACCCGGGAGCGGTTCGCCTACACGATCATCGGCGACGCGGTGAACCTCGCGAGCCGGCTGGAGAGCTTGAACAAAATCTACGGCACGCGCGTGCTGGCCAGCGAGGCGACGCGGGCGCAGGCGGGCGAAGCGTTTGAATGGCGGCGATTGGATCGCGTGGCGGTGTATGGCCGCGCGGCAGGGACGCTCGTTTTCGAGTTGCTCGGATCGAAGGGCGAAGTTGCCGACTCATTGCGCGAGGCGCGCGATGTTTATGAACGCGGGCTGAGCGCATATTTCGCGCGGGATTTTCACGTCGCCGCGGATTGGTTTCAGCAAGCGAAGGAACTTCGCCCGTCCGATCTGGCAGCCGATTTGCTCGCTGGCCGGAGCCGCGCGCTTTCCGCGCAAACGGTGCCGGCGTCGTGGAACGGCGTGTATGTCGCGGCGCAAAAGTAACGCGGCGCTCAACGCCCGCGCCCGCGCCGGAGGCGACGCCGGACGAGCGCGGTGAACTCGCGCATTTCCTCGACCCCGAGCAACTGGCACGCGCCGAAAAAGACACCGGCCGCGAGCGCGATGACGGTCAGCAGCCGGACGAGTTTGCCGACAAAGTGCAACGCCGCAAAATCTCCGAGCAGCCAGCGATTGCCCGCCCAGCAAACGCCCGCCAGCGCGCCAGCGGCGAGCGCGAGTCGCAGCAAAGTTTTCAACAACGCCACGGTGTCCAGCCGCGCGACTTTGCGGCGCATGAGCAGATAGAGCAGGGCGAAGTTGATGGTTGCGGTCAGGCTGGTCGAAAGCGCCAGGCCGCGATGTCCCCAGCCGAGGGCGAAGGTGAAGAGCGAATTCAACAGCAGGTTCGCGCCGATGGCGATGAACGAAACGATCATCGGCGTGGTCCGCGCGTCGAGCGCGTAGAATGCCGGCGCGAGCACTTTGATGCCCGAATACGCCGCCAATCCGAGCGCGTAGAATTGCAACGCCGCCGCGGTTTGCACGGTGGAATGGTGCAAAAACTTCCCGCGTTCAAAGATCAAGCCGATGATCGGTTCGCCGAGGCAGATGAGGCCGACCGCGCTCGGGATGGTGAGAAAAAAAGCGAGCCGCAGCGCGCGGGCCAGCGTGTCGCGAAATGCGGGGGT
>JAFAXH010000159.1 GCA_019241085.1 Verrucomicrobiota bacterium
TTCGATATTCGCCCGATTCGATTGGGTGCGAGGTCAAAACGCCATTTTTGTTGATTGTCAGTCCGAACATGATCAAAAGCTAATCCACACCTATTCAGGAATTCTCAATTCCAACCAGGACGTAGCTGAGCTGGATTCTCCTTATTCGTTAGTCCTTGCTGTCGAGATTCCCGATGGCGTTGGTGAAGCTACCGGCACATCAAATCGGTCTTACATGCCGACCATTTATTCTTGGAAGCTCTACGATGTTGTATATTTCCTTAAAGGCACGAAGCCTGCGGAGGCCGTTAACATCTCGGAGCTTGGCCTTTCATCAGACGATTTATTACAGCTTGCGAGCGGTGACAGATATTTGGCATTCGTGCGCGCGTTTGAGAAAGCATCTCAGCAGCCTGCGGGACATTATTTTTCCACGTCGCTAGAGAAGCAACTGCGAGCACTCGAAGATCAGACCGACGCGCAAGCTATGCTGCAACGAAAGTTGCTGACGCTCAAGAGAACGCCGGCAACTCGCCGCTCTTCATCTCCACAGGTGCGAGCGAAGATTCGAAATGAGGTTTTACAGTTTCACAACTACACCTGCATTTTCGACGGCAGGACGAGGCCAGAGGTTGCCATGCACGCTCATCATGTTATTCCTCGGCGTGTTATCGAAAGACTGCATCTGCCGAAGTCTCTTCTTACTGCCCGTGAGAATCTAGTTGCGGCGTGCATTGATTGTAATGGTGCTAAGTCCGACGAACTCAATCCGAAGGACATTGCATTCTATCTTGGGCAGTTTGCGGCAGCAGATCACCCAAACCATACACTTATATCGCTTCTTCAGCAGATACAACGACTTCAAGAACGAGCTTAGCTCTGAAGTGCAGCGAACCGTGTTTTCCCATGTTCCCAAGTTGCACTTGGAAACGAGAGAAACCCGGTGCTCCAACCAAGAGCCTTCGAGCGGTTCGCTGAGGTTGCGGCGCGCAACTTGACTCGCAAAAACCGGAATTCTACCCTTTGTAGCCATGAACTACCGCGAGCGCATCGTCATTGATCCACGCATCCGCAGCGGCAAGCCGTGCATTCGCGGCACGCGCATCTCAGTGGCTGATGTTTTCGATTATCTGGGCGGCGGTATGACTGTTGCCGAGGTGCTCGACGATTTTCCCGATCTCACCGCTGACGACATCCAGGCGTGCTTTGCGTTCGCCGCAGACCGTGATCGCCGCCTGAACGTCGTCCCGCATGAGGCTGCTCTTTGATGAGAACCTGTCGCCCAAGCTGCCCCGCTTGCTGGCGACTCTCTTTCCCGGCAGCGCGCATGTCCGTGAGTGCGGGCTGCTCGGCCGGACCGACGAGGAGGTGTGGGAGTATGCACGGGTCAACGGCTTCACCCTCGTCTCGAAGGATTCTGACTTCCAGCAGCGCAGCCTGCTTTACGGTCACCCGCCCAAGCTTGTTTGGCTGCGCATCGGCAATTGCACTCGACAGCAACTCGTGCGGCTTATCACGACGCGCGAGCAGGACATTCGCGCACACAAGGCTGATCCTGGCGAGTCGATCCTCGTTCTCGCCTAGCACTACGAAACCAGCGCCATCGTCGAGGGCATCAGCGCGCGCAGTTTTTCCACGGCGTGGACGACGATCTCCAAGCCGCGGTTGATCTCGGCGGCGGTGTTGAAGCGGCTGAAGGAAAAGCGCAGGCTGCCGCGGGCGCGCGTGGCGCTGTGGCCCATCGCGGTGAGGACGTGCGAGGGATGCACGGAGCCGCTGGTGCAGGCGCTGCCGGCGCTGGCGCACAGGCCGGCTTTGTCGAGCAACACGAGGAGCGCTTCGCTTTCGAGGCCGGGGAAAAAGAGGTTGGTCGTGTTGGGCAAGCGCTCGACGGGATCGCCGTTGATCTCGACGCCGGCGATGGCTTCCAGAATGCCGCGCTCGAATTGATCGCGCAACGCGCGGACGCGGGTGTTTTCATCCTCCATCGCGGCGGCGGCGAGTTCGGCGGCCTGGCCGAGGGCGACGATGCTGGCGACGTTTTCGGTGCCGCCGCGCCGGTTGTGTTCCTGGCTGCCGCCGATGAGGTAGGGCGCGAACTTTACCCGCCGGTTGACGTAGAGCGCGCCGACGCCTTTGGGCGCATGGAGCTTGTGGCCGGCCAGGGTGAGGAAATGGACGTGCGGCAGCTCGCGCAGGTTGAGCGGGATTTTGCCGACGGCTTGCACGGCGTCAGTGTGGAAGAAGGCGCCGCGGGCGCGGGCGAGCGCGGCGATTTCTTTGATGGGATAAAGCACGCCGGTTTCGTTGTTGGCCCACATGACCGAGACGACGGCGGTGTCGTCGCGGATGGCGTCGGCGACTTGCGCGAGGTCGAGCCGGCCGCGGGCATCGACGGGCAGCCAGGTGATCTCGTAGCCTTGGCGGGCGAGGCGTTCGCAATGATTTTTCACCGCCGAATGCTCGACCGTTGTGGTGACGACGTGCCGGCGGTCGGGGTCGGCGGCGAGCGCGCTGGCGAGCGCGGTGTTGTTGCCCTCGGTGCCGCAGGAGGTGAAGATGACCTCGCGCGCTTCGCAGCCGAGCAGCGCGGCGACTTGCTCGCGCGCGTGCTCGACGGCCTTGCCGACGCGGCTGCCGAAGCTGTAGGCGCTGGAGGGATTGCCGTAGTGCTCAGTGAGAAACGGCAGCATGGCCTCGACCACGGCGGGATCAAGCGCAGTGGTGGCGTTGTTATCAAAATAAACCAAGGCGTGAGAAGACTCCGGACGGTGCATGACGACGGCGACGGAAGGCGAGCGGAAACCCATCGCTCAAAAGGTGCGCGCTGAAAAATAAATTCCGCCGGCGGCGCAATTTGGCAGGGACGGCTCGCCGAGCCGTCCGAAGAAGCAACGGACATTTCGGCGCAACGTCCCTACCCAGTAGCGACCGACGTCAGGCCGCTTTCCCCGTGACGGCGGCGGCTGCTGCGGGCGGCGCCGCATGGTCCTCCTCCGGCGGCGGCACCGGATGCGCCAGCGGCATGTTTTGCGGATGCGTGCCAGCGGGCGCGTGCGGATCGACGGTGACTTCCGCGTCGGCGGGAACCGTGCCGGGCGGCGATTTTTTCCCCCGCGCGATGAGGACCAAGTTGCGGGCGTAGATGAACGTCGGCGGCAACACGCCGAGAATGTAGGGCACGCTGCCGAGATGAATGGCGTAGATGCTGGTGATAAGGCTGCCGACGAGACTCAGATACCAGAACGAAACGGGAATGACACTCTGCCCGCGTTTTTCACTGACATACCACTGCACGAAAAACCGGCTGGAAAACAACACGTTGCCCACGAGGCCGAAGCACGTCCAGAACGTGATGCCGCCCTGGAGGCGCTGGAGCAGATTGTCGAGGTAAGCGGCAAACAACAACGGGGAGCCATGCATCGTGGGGACTCTTAAATGGCTTCCGCGCCGGGAGCAAGGGAGCGGCGGCAGTTTGCCCGGCGGCCGGTCCGACGCTAGGCTTTTCGTTTTCTCCGCTTTACGCATGACCTCCTCGCTCTGGCAAAACGCCAACTCGCAACTGCGTGACCTCGTCTCCTACGAACCGGGCAAACCCATCGAAGACCTCGCGCGCGAGCTGGGTCTCGCGCCTGGCGACATCGTGAAACTGGCGAGCAACGAAAACCCGCTCGGCCCTTCGCCCAAGGCCGTCGCGGCGATGCGCGAATCTTTGGAGCGGGCGAATTTTTATCCCGACGGCGGCGGCTATTATTTGCGCGAAGCCGTCGCGGCGCGGCACGGGCTGGCGCGCGAAAACGTGATCCTCGGCAACGGCTCGAATGAGATCATCGAATTCCTCGGCCACGCATTTTTGCGGCCAGGCGATGAGGTCGTCACGAGCGCGCACGCCTTCGCCGTGTATCCGCTGATGGCGCAGCTTTTCGGGGCCAAAACGGTGCTCGTGCCGGAGCGGCCGGGCTTCGTGCAAGACCTCGACGCCACGCTGGCGGCGATCACGCCGCGCACGCGGCAGGTGTTCATCGCGAGTCCGAACAATCCGACCGGCACGATTGTCTCGCCCGCCGCCATTGAGCAATTCATGGCGCGGGTGCCGGCGCACGTCGTCGTGGCGTTTGACGAAGCGTATTACGAATTTCTCGATCCCGCCGACGCGCCGGACACGGTGCGTTACGTGCTCGAAGGCCGGAACGTGATCGTCATGCGGACGTTTTCAAAAATCCAAGGCCTGGCAAATCTGCGCATCGGCTACGGACTCGGCCCGGCGGAGTTGATCGACATCCTCGGCAAAACCCGCCAGCCGTTCAACGCCAACGGCATCGCCCAGGCTGGCGCGCTCGCGAGTCTCGGCGACACGGAACATCAAGCGCGCACGAAAGCCGTGACGGATGAAGGCCGCGCGTTTTTGCAAAAAAACTTCGCCGCGCTCGGGCGCGAGTTCGTGCCGAGCCACGCGAACTTCGTGCTCGTCCACGTCGGCAGTGGCCGCGCGGTTTTCGAGGCGCTCCTGCGGCGCGGCATCATCATCCGCGCGATGGACAGCTACGGGCTGCCGGAGTGGGTGCGCGTCTCCGTCGGCACGATGGAGCAGAACCGCCGCTGCGTGGAAGCCTTGCGCAAGGTGCTCGGCGCTGCCCCTGACATCGAGTCAAGGTAAAGGCGGCCAAGCTGCCCCTGGGTCTGTGTGGATTGAACGAATGGAACCCAGCCGTTGTCCATCCAGCCGCAGAGTCCAGCTCACCATCGCACCTCGTCCTGATGAACGTCTCCTCCGCTCAATCCCAGGAAGCGCCGCGTCTCGACGCGCTCCAGTGCTGCCACATCCTGGATACTCCGCTGGAAGGCATTTACGACGACCTGGTGCAACTGGCGGCGACGCTGTGCCAGACGCCGCTGGCGCTGATTTCCTTCATTGACCGCGACCGTCAATGGATCAAAGCCGAGTTCGGTTTCGGCCAGCGTTACGAATCGCCGCGCGAGATTTCGTTTTGCACCCACGCGGTCGCCGCGCCCGACGGCCTGCTGATCGTCCCGGACACGCACGCGGACCCGCGCTTTGCCGACAATCCGTTTGTGCGGCAGGAGCCGCGCCTGCGCTTTTATGCCGGCATCGTCGTGCGCTCCTCCGCCGGGCACGCGCTCGGGACGCTCTGCGTCATGGATCGCCGGCCGCGGCAGCTTTCAACCGAGCAGTTGCTGGCCCTGCGGCAGCTCAGCCGACAGCTCGCCGCGCATCTCGCCACGCGCCGGATCGTGGCGGAGCTGGAGCGCGCGGTGGTCGAGCATCAGTTGATGGAAGCGGAGTTGCGCGCGACGCAGAAGGAACGCGAACGGCTCGTCACCGAGTTGCGCGACGCGCTCGGGCACGTCAAAACGCTCAAGGGGTTTTTGCCCATCTGCGCGAGTTGCAAAAACATCCGCGACGACGCCGGCTACTGGCAGCAAATCGAGAGCTACCTGCGCGAGCATTCCGAGGTCGAATTCACCCATGGCATCTGCCCGCGTTGCGCGGAGCGATTGTATCCGGAATTCAACAGGTTTGACGATCAACCAGGCGCACCCACCGGGCGGTGAACACGGCGGTTCGCAGCCGAAGCCGCTTTTTTCCCAAACTCGCGGCCTCACTTTGGATAGTTGCCGGGGGGTTTTGATTTTTTCAATTCCGACGGAATTTTCCGCTATCGTTCGCCGGTCGTGACGCACCCGCTCGATTCCAGTTCCACGATTGCCGCCGTGGCCACGCCGTTTGGCGAAGGCGCCATTGCGCTCTTGCGCGTGAGCGGACCGCAAGCCATCGAGATCGTCGGACGCGTCTGCCAGCCGGCGAACGGCCGGCCGCTCGCCGCGCTCGCTTCGCGCCGGCAACATCGCGCGCAGATTTTTTCAACGAACGACGCCGCGCCGCTCGACGACGTGCTCGTCGCGCTCCATCGCGCGCCGCGCTCCTACACCGGCGAAGACTTGGTCGAACTCACCTGCCACGGCGGCATCCTGCTCACGCAACGGGTTCTGGAAACGTTGCTCGCCGCCGGCGCCCAGCCCGCGCGGCCCGGCGAATTCACCGAGCGCGCGTTTTTGCACGGCAAGCTCGACTTGACCCAGGCCGAAGCCGTGATGGACGTAATCTCCGCCGGCACCGACCTCGCGTTGCGCGCCGCGCGCGAGCAACTCGCCGGCCGGCTCGGCGCGCGCGTCGGCGACCTGCGCGCCGACCTGCTCGGCCTCGTCGCGCACCTGGAGGCTTACATTGATTTTCCCGACGAAGACATTGATCCCGACACCGGCGCGAAATTTCTCGCCCGGCTCGACGCCGCGCTCGCCACGCTCGACGCGCTGCTGGCCACGGCGGACCAGGGCCGCATCCTGCGCGAAGGCGTGCGCACGGTCATCTTCGGCGAACCCAACGTCGGCAAATCGAGCCTGCTCAACGCGCTCGTCGGCCACGACCGCGCCATCGTCAGCCCGACGCCCGGCACGACGCGCGATACGATTGAAGAATTCATCAACGTGCGCGGCCTGCCGCTGCGCTTGATCGACACCGCCGGCTTGCGCGAAAGCGCCGACGCCGTCGAGCGCGCCGGCATCGCGCGCACACGGCAATCGCTGGCGCAAGCGGACCTGGCGCAGCACGTCGTCGATGCGAGCCAGTCCTCACCGACGGTGAAAGAAATCAATGCCGAGCCGCTGCCCGATGCGCCGGCCAGCCTGCTGATTTTTAACAAGATCGACCTCGGACTCGATCCGTGCTGGAACGCTCCGAAATTCGCCGGCGCGATCCGCGTTTCCTGCCGGACGGGCGCAGGTCTCGACGCGCTGGCCGACGCGATTTACGCGACGGTCACCGGCGGCCAGGTCGCGTGGAATCCCGGCGCGGCGGCCATCAACGCGCGGCATCAGGATTGCCTGCGCCGCGCCCGCGCCGCGCTCGTCACCGCGCGCGAGGCGCTCACGCGCGCGGAGCCGCCGGAAATCGTGGCGCTCGAACTGCGCGCCGCGCTCGACGCCATCGGCGAGGTCATCGGCGGCGCGGACACGGAAGAAATTCTCGGCGAGATTTTCGCCAAATTTTGCATCGGAAAATAAGCCCACGATGAAAGCCATCGCCGCGATGTCCCGCAACCGCGTCATCGGCCGCGGCAATGCCCTGCCCTGGCATTTGCCGGAGGATTTTCGCTGGTTCAAGCGAACCACGCTGGGTCAAGGCGTGCTCATGGGCCGCAAGACGTTTGATTCGCTCGGCGGCAAGCCGCTGCCCGGCCGGTTGAATCTGGTCGTCACCCGGCGCGGCGACGATTTGCCCGCGAGCGATAACGTCGTCGTCGTGCCCGACCTCGCGGCGTTCCGGCCCGAGGATTATCCCGTGCCGGAAATTTTCGTCGCCGGCGGCGCGGAGATTTATCGCCAGACGTTGCCGCGCTGTTCGGAACTGCTGCTCACGCTGGTGCCGCGCGACATCGCGGACGGCGACACATTTTTCCCGCCGTTCGAGCACCTGTTCGACTGCGCGGAGATCGTCTTCACCACCGCCGACTTCGAGGTGCGCCGTTACGTGAACCGGCAGCTTCCTCAGGCTTCCTCACGCCGCTGACGCCATTGCCGCCAGGCGAGAAATCCGCAGCCGGCCAGCGCCACGAGCAGGATGCGGCGCAAGGTGAACACGCCCAGCGGATGCAGCGGCGGCAGGGTGTGGGCAATGAGAAACGGCGACGGCGAGAACGGGTTGCCGTTGGCATCGAGCGCGACGATGCGCACGATGTGCGTGACGCCAGCCGGCAGCCCGCGCAACGACGCGCGCCAGATTTGCGGGCCGCCGTTGCCGCCCTGGCTGGACCAGAGCACCTCCGTGTGCCGCTGCCATTCGACGATCATTTCATCCGCGCCGGGCCGGACCTTTTGCAACTCGGCCCGGTAGTGCGTCGGCCACGGTCCCGCGACAGTTGGTGGCGTCGCGGGGTAATTCCAGCTCAGGGTCAAGGTGTGGCGATCCGCGCCGGCCAGCCACAGGCCAACGATGGGCGAATCGCCCACGGTGTCCTCGCCGACATCGCTCTCGGCGGTGGAGACTGCCAGCGCCGGCGTCGGCGTCGGAGTGGCTGATGAAGACACCGCTGGCGACGGTGTCTGGCCGGCTCGCGAGGGTGATGGCTGCGGCGAAGACGTTGGCGACGGCGTGCGGACAGCGAGCGCGGGCGTGGGCGTGGGCGCGATGATGATCTCCGCCGGCGGCGTGGGTGCAGGTGACGTCGCGACGTTGGCCGAGGGCAGGCCGGTGCCGACGAGGCGCAACGTGCCGCTGCCAGCGCCGAGTGGCAGTTCTCCCTCGAAGCGCCGCGCCACGCCGGGGCGGAAGATGAGGACGAATTTCTGCCGCTCGCCGCGCCCGAGCCGATAGACCGGTGCGGCATTGTTCGTCAAATCGGCATCGTCGGCCGCCACCGCGCTCCACGGCGCCGTCGGTTCCACCGCGCCGAAGGCCACGCCGCCGCCGGCATTTTCCAGCGTCACCTCGCGATGCCCTTCCTCGCCGACTTTGACCGCGCCGAATTCCACGGGCGGCCGGTTCGCGCCTGCGGCGGAGCGCATTTCCGACGGGTCAGTGAGCACGATCACCCGCGGCGGTGGATCGACGATTTGCAAACGCACCGTGGCCGCCGCAGAAACGGCCGAGCCTTGCGCGCGGACCGCGAAGGTGAACGCATCAACGCCCGGACCGTCCGCCGCGCGGTGCGAGTAGGTGACCACGGCGGTGTCGCGCCCGGTCGGCCGCGGGGTGCTCAGCGTGCCGTGGGCCGGGTTGCTGCGCAGCAGAAAATCCAGGCCGCCGTGTGCGCCCGAGTAGCCGGAGAGCACGATGTCCACTTGGTCGCCCAGCGTCAGCCGCACCGTCTGATCCTGCGCGCTCGGCTGCCGCGTGGCGGGCAGGCGGATATCGGCGCGCGCCGCCGGCACCGCTGCCAGCGCGCCGGCGAAGGCGATGATCCTGAAAACGGGCTTTAAGCGTCCAAAAAAATCAAGCGCGTGGGGGCGGAACATAGGTGTTGGCTTCCAGAATTGCAGCGGCTATCATCCCGTCTCCAAGTCGGTAAGCCAAGCCCAGTCCCGCTTGATCCGCGTTGCCCGCTCGCTGCTTCTGCATGAAAACCTCTTCGCACAGCCATCGTCTCTCAAGTCTTTCTCGTGACTGGCAGTTATTTTCTTTTTCCTCCTCGTCTGTTTCGCGGTGGTCGCGGCTGGCTCCGCGCGTCCTCGCCCTGGTCGGCGGCGTTTCCCTGCTCTGCCCGCCGGGCGTGCTGTGGTCGCCCACTCCGGCGGCACAGAGCGCGGAGGGCGGCGGATTTTTCCTCCGCCGGCAGCCGCAGCGGGATGTGAGCGAACTCTCGTCGCGGCAGGCTCCGGCGGTCATCTCCGCGCGGGTGCTGGATCGGGTGACGCCGGAAAACTCGCACGTCGTCGTCTCGCTCTCCCGCCAGCGCATTTACCTGATGGTGGGAGACGAGGTCGCCATCGACTCGCCGATTTCCAGCGGCCGGCGCGGGCACACGACGCCGACGGGGAGTTTTCGCATCAAGGAAAAAGAGCTGAACCATCATTCGAACATTTACGGCAACTACGTGGATCGCGGCGGTCGCACGGTGCGGGCTGGCGTCAGCTCGCGCATCGATTCCGCGCCGGCCGGCACGCACTTTGAAGGCGCGCCGATGAAATATTTTTGTCGATTGACCGACGAGGGCGTCGGTTTTCACATCGGCATCCTGCCTGGCTATCCTGCCAGCCACGGCTGCATCCGCCTGCCCGCCGACATCGCGCCGCGCATTTACGAAAAAGTGAAAGTCGGCACGAGCGTGAAGGTGGAGGACTGAGCGAGCGCTCAGTAAATCTCCACCGGCGAGCGTTTGCCGTCCTCGGGGCTGCGTTGCGCGGCAGCTTCGGCGCCGAGCGTGGCGACGCGCAGATCCCAGATTTCCGCGTCAATCGCGCGAAAGGCCGCTTCGCTGAAAACCGGCGCCGGCGGAGCGAGCTTTTGCTTGAAATCCGCGACGGCGGCAAGCGCGCGGTCGAGCAGCGCGGCAGGTTGCGCGGCGAGAAAATCGCGCGCGGAACCCAGCGCTTCGACGCGGTGGCAGATCATCGCCAGGTCGTTGCCGGCGAGCAGCGCGCGGCGGAGCGCGTCTTCCAAGCCGTAGCGATGATAGATCGCGCCCATGTCGAGGTCATCGGTCATCACGAGGCCGCGAAAGCCCAGTTCCTCGCGCAGGAGGCCGCGGATGACGTTGGCCGAAAGCGACGCGGGCTGATGTTCGGTGTCCAACTGCGGATAATGCGCATGACAGACCATCGTGCTGTCGAGCGCGCCGCGCGCGATGAAATCGCGGAACGGCGCCAGCTCCGTGGCGTCGAGTTCGGCGCGGCTGCGGTCGATGACGGGCAGTTCGTGGTGCGCGTCGCTGCCGGCGGCGGTGTAGCCGGGGAAATGTTTGCCGCAATTGAGAATGCCGCCCGCGCGCAACGCGTCGCTGAACGCGCCGGCGAGCCGGAGCACCTGCGGCACGTCGGTGCCGTAGCAACGGCCGCGCAGCGAATTATCCGCTTCCTCGTTGCCGTCGAGGCAAAGGTCGAGCACGGGCGCGAGGTCGAGATTAAACCCAAAGAGCCGCAGGAGCCGGGCGGTGAGTTCGCCGTGGCGTCGCACGAGGTCGGGATCGTTGCGCTCGCGCAATTGCGTCGCGCCGGGCGGCTCGGTGCCAATGGCTTTAAGCCGGGAAACACGCCCGCCTTCCTGGTCGATGGTGAGGATCGGCTCGACGCGGGACAGGTCGCGCAAGTCGTCGAGCAGCCGCCGCGTCTGCGCAGGCGAGACGAGGTTGCGGGTGAACAGGATGAAGCCGCCCGGCTGCACGCGGCGCAGGATCGCCGCCGTCGCAGCGTCCAGCTCCGGTCCGGGCACTCCGACGAGCAGCAATTGGCCGGCAGGGCTGGAATCCATAGAGCGAGAGAAAAAGTGGCGGAAGCATTAGCCGCAGTTGAAACTCGGGGCAAACAGAGATCGCTGCCGCGCGCGGCTGGCACCGTTCTAGCTCTCAGAAGCTTCGGTCTGGCAACACACTTTTCGCATGGCTCGCATCGACGCTTTTTTCAAACTCATGGCCGAGCAGAAAGCCTCGGACTTGCACCTTTCCACGAGCAACCCGCCGATGCTGCGCATCAACGGCGACCTCATCCGCGTCGATTATCCGCCGCTCACCAACAATGAGTTGCAGTCGATGGTTTATGAGATCGCGCCGGAGATGAAAATCAAGGTCTTCGAGGAGACCGGCGATGTCGATTTCGGCTACGAAATTCCGGGCGTGGCGCGGTATCGCGCGAATTTTTTGAATCAGAAATACGGCATCGCCGCCGTGTTCCGCCTGATCCCGAGCAAGGTGCTGACCTGCGACGAACTCAATCTGCCGCCGGTGTTGAAACGCCTGTCGATGCTGAAAAAAGGTCTCGTCCTGGTGACCGGCCCGACTGGCTCCGGCAAATCGAC
>JAFAXH010000034.1 GCA_019241085.1 Verrucomicrobiota bacterium
TCGCGCAGGTCGCCTTTCGCTGGTCCTACCGTTACCAACGCGGCGGCAGCCATGCGAAAACGAGCGCCGGCTTGGCGGAGGATCATTGGGCGATTGCCGTCGCGCCAAACGGCGAGATGCGCATCATCGCGGAAAAACAGGACATCCTGCGGCGGAATTGACCAGCCGACGCAAGGCTTGCACCGGCGGCGCGGCTCGCTAAACTCGCGCACTTTCAACCGCTCCGAGGGAATCTCTGAGGGAAGGAGCCACATCAAATTATGACGACGTATCAGCCGCCGATCCACACGTTCAACATCATCCCAAAATTGCCGCAGGCGTTGGAGCCGTTGCGCGAAATTGTTTACAATCTCTGGTGGAGCTGGGAACCGGCGGCCCGCCGGCTGTTCCGCGAGCTGGACGAGGAACTCTGGCACCGCACGAATCACAATCCGCTGCGGATGCTCCAGCTCGCGCGGCAGGCGCGGCTCGAAACGCTGGCGAAGGACGAAGTGTTCCTGCGCGAGCTGGGCGAGATTCACGCGAAGTTTCATGCCTACCTCGGCCGGCAGGACACCTACGGCCGGCAGCGGGCGCAACAGCGCGCGACGACGACAGCAGCCGCAGCTTCTACGGGCAAGGGTAAATCGGCGGCGAAAGCGACGACCACGGCCGCGGCGTTGGCGGAATCGCGCGGCGATCTCGTGGCGTATTTTTCGGCGGAGTTCGGCTTCCACGAGTCGGTGCCGAATTATTCCGGCGGCCTCGGCATTCTCTCGGGCGACCATTGCAAGAGCGCGAGCGATCTTGACCTGAATTTCTGCGCGGTCGGCCTGCTCTATCGGCACGGCTATTTCAAACAGCAGATCAACAAGGAAGGCTGGCAGGAAGCCATTCAGCTCAACCAGAATTTTCACAACCTGCCGGTGCAGGAAATCCGCACGCCGGAATCGGGCGACGCGCCGTTGACCGTGCAGGTCGAGCTGCCCGGCCGCCACGTCGTCGCGAAAGTGTGGAAGCTCGCCATCGGGCGCATCAATCTTTACCTGCTCGACACGGACATTCCGGAAAACAACGCCGAGGATCGCGCGATCACCGCGCAGCTTTACGGCGGCGATCTGGAGATGCGCATCCGCCAGGAAATCGTCCTCGGCATGGGCGGCCCGCGCGCGCTCGCGGCGCTCGGGTTAAAGCCGGCGGTGTATCACATGAACGAAGGCCACGCGGCGTTTCTCGGGTTGGAGCGCATCCGGCATTTTCATCGCGCGCACAATCTCGATTTCCGCAGCGCGTTGCAGATCGTGGCGGCGGCGGGGATTTTCACCACGCACACGCCGGTGCCGGCGGGCAACGACGCGTTTTCGCGCGAGCTGATCCAGCGCTATTTCGGCAGCTATCCGGCGCAGGTTGGCATTGATTTCGATTATTTCTTTTCGCTCGGCCAGACGACGGTCAACACGACGAATGATTTTTCGATGACGATCCTCGCGCTGCGCACGAGCCGGCACGCGAACGGCGTCTCCGCTCTGCACGGCGAGGTCAGCAAGGGACTGTGGAAAGACGTGTGGGCGGGCATCCCGCAGGACGAGGTGCCGATCACGAGCATCACCAACGGCATTCACACGAAGACGTGGACCGCGCCGGAGTTCATGGCGTTGTATGAAAAACATCTCGGCGCGGATTGGGACGACCGGCTGACGGACAAGGAATTCTGGCGCGGCGTGATCGAGATTCCCGACGAAGCGCTTTGGAACACGCACCAGCAACTCAAGCGCCGGCTCATCGACTTCGCGCGGCGCCGGGTGCTGCGGCAGCGCGACCGGCTCGGCGAGACGCCGGAAAAATTGCGGCAGGTCAACGATTTGTTGAACCCGGAAATTCTCACCGTCGGCTTCGCGCGGCGGTTTGCGACTTACAAACGCGGCAGCCTGCTCTTCTCCGATCCGGAGCGGCTGTTGAAACTCATCAACCACCCCGAGCGCCCGGTGCAATTTGTCTTTGCCGGCAAGGCGCACCCGAAGGACGACGGCGGCAAAAAGGTGATCGCCGAAGTCTATAAATACACGCGCGATCCGCAGTTCGCGCGGCGCATCGTGTTCATCGAAGATTACGACGCCTACATCGGTCGGCGCTTGTATCAAGGCGTCGATCTATGGTTGAACAATCCGTTGCGTCCGCTCGAAGCCAGCGGCACGAGCGGCATGAAGCTGCCGCCAAACGGCGGCTTGAACCTGAGCGTGCTCGACGGCTGGTGGTGCGAAGGTTACAACGGCAAAAACGGCTGGCCCATCGGCCAGGAGATCGTCACCGGTTCGACCGAACTGCAAAACGAAGTCGATACCGCGAGCCTGTTCCACGTGCTCGAAACGCAGGTCGTGCCGCTCTATTACGCGAAGCCCGACGGACGGCTGCCGCTCGCATGGCTCCAGCTCATGCGCGAGTCGATCCGCAGCGTGCTGCCCGTTTATAACACGCACCGGATGGTGAAGGAATACTCCGAGCGGCTCTACGAAAGCGCCGCGCGCCGCTACCGCGAGCTTTCCGCCGAACACGGCGCGCAGGCGGTGAAACTCTCCGAATGGAAAAACCGGATGCGGCGCGACTGGCACCAGATTCGGATTTCCGACGTGCAGTTGGAAGCTGCCAATCGTTTGCAAATCCACGTCGGCGACGCGCTCGCCGTCAGCGCGCGGGTGCATCTCGGGCCGTTCGATCCGAGCGAGGTTTCCGTGCAGGTTTATTACGGCGAAGAAGCGGAAAATACGATCAGCCAGCCAAACGTGCTGCCTTTGAGCGTCGTGGAAAAACCGGAGACATCCGGCGGCAGCTACCTGTATCGCGGGAACGTCCCGAGCCGGGAAAGCGGCGCCTACGGCTTCAGCGTGCGCGTGGTGCCGACGCATCCGAGCCTGACGCAGGATCACGAGCTGCGCCTCATCACGTGGGCGTAAACGGAACAGACGAAAAAGCCCGCGCCGCGATTGCGTTCCTATGACCGTCATCGTTGGCGCGGGCCTCGCGGGGTTGGTCTGCGCCAGGTTGCTCGCCGAACGCGGCGGCGCGCGCGAGTTCCTGTTGCTGGAAGCCGAGGCCGAACCCGGCGGGCGCGTGCGCTCGCAGCGCACGGCGGAGGGCTACACGCTCGACCGCGGGTTTCAGGTGTTGCTCGACTCGTATCCCGCCGTGCGGCGGCATCTCGACCTCGCGGCGCTGGCGCCGCGCTATTTTGGCAGCGGCGCTATTTTGGCCGAGCCCGGAACGGCAAAACGCTGGCTGGTCTCCGATCCGCGCCGGCATCCGGGCGACGCGTGGCAGATCGCGTTGACCGGCGCATTTCCGCTCGCCGACAAGGCGCGGCTGCTCGCGCTCGTGGCGCAAGTGCTCGCCACGCCGGATGACGCCTTGCTGGCGGAGACGCGCTCGGCGCGCGACGTGAGCACGGCGCATTTTTTGTGGGCGCGCGGATTTTCGCCGGCGGTGATCGAGCGTTTTTTGCGGCCGTTTTTCGGTGGCGTTTTTCTGGATGACCGGCTGGCGACGAGCGCCGGTTTGTTTCGTTATTATTTGAAAAAATTTTCTACCGGCCGCGCGTTGCTGCCGGCGCTCGGCATGGGCGAAATCCCGCGCCAACTCGCGCGGGATTTGCCGCCCGGCGTCCTGCGGCTGAATTGTCGAGTTGCGCGCATCGAGACCGCTGCAAGCCAGCGCGCCACGGCGGTCGTGACCGAAAGCGGCGAACGCATTCCGTGCGACCGCCTGCTGCTCGCGACCGATCCGCCGGCAGCCGCGCGCTTGCTCGGCAAGCTCGAAGCAAGCGAACGCGCCGAGCGCGAGGCATTGGGCGATCTCACGGTTTATTTTTCATCCGCCGCGCCGCTTTATCCGCAGCCCATGCTCGTGCTGCCGGCGGGCCGCGGCCGGCTCGTGCGCGACTTCGCGCAAGTGACCAACGTCGCGCCGGAATACGCGCCGCCCGGCCGGCATCTGCTCAGCGCCACGGTGCTCGACCGGCCCGGCGCGAAGCACGCTTTCGATCTGCGCGATGACGACGCGCTGTTTGCCGCCGCGCAACGCGAGATTGCCGCCGTGTTTCCCACCGCCGACCGGTTGCTCGAACCGCTCGCCGTCGTGCGCATCCGCTACGGCCAGCGTCCGCAACCCGCCGGTTTCGCGCGCGATTTGACGGCGGCCCCGGCTCCGACGCACCTTGCGAATGTCTGGCGGCTCGGCGATGGCACGACGGCCAATTCGATTCAAACGGCGATGACCAGCGGCGAACAAACGGCGAAGGCTTTTCTTGCCGCATGAACAACGCCCCGCACACGCCGAGCTGGCGCGCGTGGTGGCTGCTCTGCGCCGGGCTTTTTTTGCTGCTGATGTTTGCGTTGGGCAGCCGCGGGTTGAATGAACCCGACGAAGGCCGCTACGCGAACATCGCCCGCACGATGGTCGTCTCGGGCGATTGGTGGGAACCGCGCATGTCGGGCTACGGGCATTACGACAAGCCGCCGCTGATTTACTGGACCACGGCGGCGGCATTTCGTTTGTTTGGAATTAACGAATGGTCCGCCCGCGCGCCGTCGTTGCTCGGCGCGCTGCTGGCTCTGACCGGTCTCGGCTGGGCGGCGTGGCGACTTTACGGACCGCGCGTGGCTTGGTGGGCAGTGCTCGTTTGCGGCACGTCGGTGCAATTTTTCATCCTCGCCCGGATTCTCACGCCCGACATGCTCCTCGCGGGTTGGTGCGCGCTCGGCATCGGCGCGTGGGCGGAGGCGCGGCACCGCGGCGGCGCGTGGAATTGGTGGGCGGTGTCGCTGCTTTTTTGGACGCTAGCTTGGTGGACGAAAGCCACGCCGGCATTGGTGCCGCTGGCGGGTCTCGTGGTCGGTTTGTGGCTGACGGGCGACGGCGCGGGACGCCATGCGTTGCGCTGGCCGTTGTTGTTCCCGGCGATTTTGGTGCTCGGTTCGCCGTGGTATTTGTCGATGCTGCACACGTATCCCGAGTTGCGCGGATTTTTCTTCGGACGCGAGCTGGCCGGACGCATGACGGGTCATGTCGATGGCCGGCGCGGGTCGCCGTTTTATTATCTCGGCGTCAGCCTCGTGGCGTGGCTGCCGTGGTGGCCGCTGGCGGCGTGGTCGGCGTGGAAAATCGGCGTCGCGCGCGCGGAGCGCACGGCGCGGCCGATCCTGCGCAAACTCGGCGTCGAAGGCTGCATCGTGCTCGTGGGATTGGTGATCTTCAGCTTGGCTTCTTCCAAGCTGCCGACCTACACGGTCACGCTCGCGCCCTGGGCCGCGCTGCTGCTGGCGCGGGCCATCTGTGCGACGTGGGTGACGGATGCGCGACCGTGGCCGCGCGCTCAGCATGGCGTTGCGATTGGCTTTGCAATTTTTGCGGCCATTGGTGTGATGCTGCTGCCGCGATTCGAGTCGTCTTTGAAGGTCAATTCCAGTTTGCGCGAAGTCGCACGAGAGACGCAATCCAACGGACCGCGCGTCGTTTTTGCGGATCGTTATTGGCAGGGCCTGGAAGTGTATCTCGGCCCGGAACGCGTGCGTTACGTCGCGGCCGACGAACGGCTGCGCGAGCGCAAAAGCGATCTCGGCATTCCGCCTGAGCTTTTTCTAAATCCACACGACGATGCGTGGCGCGAGTTGCCGGCAAACGATCCGCTGCGTCTTAACGGGGCGCAAGAAATCTGGCTAGTGCATTTTCTGAAACAAGAACGTTCGCCCTTCGCGGATTGGTTGAAGTCAGGCCAATCCACAAGAGCGGGAGATTTTGAACTCGTGCCCGCGCGGGTTGAAAACGGCGTCGTGGTCAAGGAACATTCCCAAGGATGAAACCGGCAGCGTGCTTTGCTTTTCGCGTGTTTTTTTTCTTCGCCGCGTGGCTGCTCTTTTCTCCAATTACGCTTTGGAGCAAGCCGCCGCGCCCGCCGCGCGATGCCGCCGCCGAGGCGCAGGCGGAAGCGGACCTCGCTGGCTTGATCCGCTGGCTGCTCGCGGGCGAACGCGAGCACGAATTGATCGAGCTGCCGTTTGCCGCAGTCATCCGCGCGACCACCGGGCACGCGGTTTTGCCATTGGACAAAACGGACGCCACCGACGCGGCCGTGCTGGCAAAAGTCAGCGACGGCATGGATGAAGTGTTGCGCCGGATGAACGCGCCCGACAGTCCGGCGCGGCGCGTGAAGCGTATCAATGAAGCGAGTCATTTTTTTGAGAACGCCATGCAGGAAGTCTTCGATGCGCTGCCCGGCTTGCACTGTGAGTTTTCGCCCAATCCGCAGGGCAAGGTGCAGCGCTCCGGCTACCCGGATTTGCGCGTGACGGAAACCGCCAGCGGCCGCGTTTACTATTGTGATCCCAAGCTGCTGGAAGCGCACAGCAAGCACAGTTCGTTTCGCACGTTTTATTTTGAACCCCGGGTGGAAACCAACAAGGTGCTGGCCGACGCGCGGCACCTCGTGGTCGGCATCGCGCACAACGGCGATCCCGGCGACGAAGTGCGTTTTCTCGGTTGGGAAATCGTCGATTGCAGCGGGTTGAAAGTGCGGTTGAAAGCGGAATTTTCCGCCAGCAATCACGATCTCTACCAGCCCGGCGCCATCGTGGCCGAACGCTCGTTCGATCCGAATGCCAAACCTGCCGCAGCCACGCCCGCGGCAGCCGCAACTCCGGCGGCAACGAAAGAATGACCGCCGTTGATGCGACCGGTGAATGCGTCCATTTTTTTAGTTCCTCCATCTACGACCTGTTTGATGACCACCGAGACCGCCGAGCAGCCGTTTGATTCCATCGAGAGCGTGCTCGCCGACCTGCGTGCCGGCAAGGCGGTCATCGTCACCGACGACGCGGATCGCGAGAACGAAGGCGACCTCATCTGCGCCGCCGAACTGGCGACGCCGGAGCTGCTCGCGTTCATGATTCGCTACACGTCGGCGGTCATTTGCGTGCCGATGGTCGGCGCCGATCTCGACCGGCTGGAGTTGCCTCTCATGCTGCCGACGCAGGCGAACTCGGACCGGATGCGCACGGCGTTCACCGTCACGGTCGATGCCGCCGCAGGCGTGAGCACTGGCATCTCCGCCGCCGACCGCGCGCGGACGATCCGCGTGCTCGCCGATCCCGCGACGCGGGCCACGGACCTGACGCGGCCAGGGCATGTGTTTCCGTTGCGTTACCGCGACGGCGGTGTGCTGCGCCGGGCGGGGCACACCGAGGCGGCGGTGGACCTGGCGCGGCTCGCCGGGCTGCGGCCGGCAGGCGTGCTGGCGGAAATCGTCAACGATGACGGCACGATGGCGCGGATGCCAGAACTGCAGGCGTTCAAGCGCCAGCACGGATTGAAGCTCTGCACGATCCGCGATCTCATCGCGTATCGACAGAAGCGGGAAAAACTCGTTGAGCGCGTGGAGACGATCCATTTGCCGACCGACTTCGGCGATTTCCAGCTCCACCTTTATCTCAACAAGATCGACGAGAAACACCATCTGGCGCTCGTCAAAGGCGCCATCGACGCAGAGACTCCCGCGCTCGTGCGGGTGCACAGCGAGTGCCTGACGGGCGACGTGTTTGGCTCGCGCCGCTGCGATTGCGGCAATCAATTGCACTCCGCTCTGGAGCAGATCGAAGCCGCCGGCTCCGGCGTGCTGCTTTATCTGCGTCAGGAAGGCCGCGGCATCGGGTTGGCGGCGAAGATTCACGCCTACAAACTCCAGGAGGACGGTCTCGATACGGTGGAAGCCAACGCCAAGCTCGGCTTCGCGGCGGACCTGCGCGACTACGGTCTGGGCGCGCAAATCCTGCTTGACCTCGGCGTGCGGAAATTCCGCTTTATGACCAATAACCCACGCAAAGTCGTGGGCTTGGAAGGTTACGGCTTGAAGATGGTTGAACAAGTGCCGATCCGCTCGCCGTCGAATCCGCACAACGAACGTTATCTGCGCACCAAGATGCAGAAGCTCGGGCACCTGCTGGACTTGGAGTAGCGCGGCGTTTTCCACCGCGCTTTCACGCTCTCGCGCCGGACATCAGCCTTGCCGCTTGGACGGATTCCGTCTAATCATCACGCGCCATGCTCAAAGTCCTGCCCAACCGCCCGCGCGTCATTGGCGGCAAACGGACTTTTGCGCTCGTCGTCAGCCAATACAACGCGCTCTACGTGCAGGGCCTCGTGGACCACACGGCGACCGAGATTTTGACCTTGATGCCCGCCGCCAACCTCGTGCTGCACCAGGTGCCTGGCGCGTTTGAAATCCCCATCGTGGCGCAAGAAATCGCCACCCGCAAAGAAGGCCGCACCGCGGAAGTCATCATCGCGCTCGGCGTCATCATCGCCGGCGACACGGATCACGCCGAGCACATTGGCCGCACGGTGACCGATGCGTTGATGCGCATCTCGCTGCGCACCCGCGTGCCGATCATTCATCAAGTGCTCAGCGTGAAGGACGAAGCCCAGGCGCGCGTGCGTTGCCTGGAGGATAAATTCAATCGTGGCACCGAGGCGGCGCGGGCGGCGATCACGGTCTCGCAGCTTTTGGCTGAATTGAAAGCCGCCGCGGCGGTGTGAGCCAGGGGCGCCACGCGCTCGGACGGAGGCCGGCGCGCGGCGCGGCAAAACCGTGCTATCTTCCGATCCCTTTTACCCCACATCCGCGCTCATGGGCAGACGTCACGAAGGCCGCGAGGCCGCCATCCAATTTCTAGTGTATTGCGATTTGAACCAAGGCGCTGCCGTGAGCGGGGCCAACGCGACCGACGAGGCCGCCTTTTGGGCCTTGCGACCCGCGGCGCCGAAAAAAGTCCGCGACTTCGCGCTGGAACTCGCCCGCGGCGCGCTCCACTGCCGGGTCGAAACGGATAAACGCATCAGCGGCTACGCGCAGAATTACGAACTCCACCGCCTGGCGGCCGTGGACCGCAACATCCTGCGCCTGGCGCTTTACGAAATGTTTTATCGCGACGACATCCCGCCGGTTGTTTCGATCAACGAAGCCATCGAGATCGCGAAGAAATACGGCACCGAGGAAAGCGGGCGTTTCGTCAACGGCATCCTCGACCGCGCCAAGCTCGACCTCGACCGCCCGTTGCGCACCGCCCGGCCGGCGGCAGAGAAGATCGCGCCCTCCGCGCCAACGCCTTCGCCGGCGATTTGAGGCGGCGGTTGTCGCAGTCCAATTCCACCCGTGGCCTTCGGTTTTCTCAAATCCATCGTCGAAAAATTCACCGGCCGGCCGGTGAACTGGGATGAATTGGAGGAAGCTCTCATCCGCGCCGATCTCGGCGTGCCGCTGGTGCTCAAGATCGTCGATATTTTGCAAACCCGCGAGCGCGCGGGGCAGCGCGTCACCGAGCGCGACATCGCGGAAGTCACGCGCAACGAGATCATGGCGCTCCTGCCGCCGGCGAGCCTGCCGATCCGACCGTTGCCGGACCGGCCGCGGGTCATCCTCATCGTCGGCGTCAACGGCACGGGCAAGACGACTTCGACGGCGAAGCTGGCTGGCTTTTTCAAAAGGAACCGTCACAGCGTGCTGCTCGCCGCGGCCGACACGTTTCGCGCGGCGGCCATCGAGCAACTCGGCGTCTGGGCTGAGCGGTTGGGCGTGGAAATGATCCGCGGTCAATACAACGCCGACCCCGCGGCGCTCTGCTACGACGCTTACACGGCGGCGGCGAAAACGAACACCGAGTTTCTCCTTTGCGACACCGCCGGACGCCTGCACAACCGCGCCAATCTCATGGCTGAGCTGGGCAAGATCATGCGCATCCTCGCCCGGCACGACGAGAAAGCGCCGCACGAAAAATTACTCGTCGTGGACGCCACGACCGGCTCGAACGCCGTCGCGCAAGCCAGGGAATTCCACGCCGCCATCGGCCTCACCGGACTGATCGTGACCAAGCTCGACGGCAGCGGTAAAGGCGGCGTGCTCGTGGCGATTCAAAACGAACTCGGCATCCCGACGCGCTTCATCGGCACGGGCGAAAAGCTGGAAGACTTCGCGCCGTTCGACCGGCAGACGTTTGCGGAGCGGGTGCTGTGAGGTCGCTCGCGTTTGCGAAATGCGGAGTTCACAAGCCGGCGGCAGGATGGTTAGAGTAATGCTTTCCGCATGACCTCTTTCATGGTCCACATTGACTTATCCGCCGGTGACACGCGTGAGGCTGACTACGCGCGGCTGGATGCCGCGATGATCGAGGCGGGCTTCGGCCGCTTTATTGCCGCGGACAACAAAGCCGTCTTCCACCTGCCGCTCGGTCAATACTGTCTGGAAGCGAAGCTCAACGCGCCCGCGGTGCATCAGCGCGCCCTCGCCGCGATGCACGCCGTGGGCTTGTCCGGCGGAATCGTAACCACGGCGGGCGACTCGATTTTCAGCGGGTTAAAGTTCGTGCGCGCGCAGGCGCAGGAAAAGGATTCGACCGTGCCCAAAGGGTGAAAGGCCGACCGGCATCCTTGGCGGGTGACGCACGTTCGCAAGGTGCGGCGCGCGAATGAGTGGTGATGAAATTATTTTTCCTGGTGCTGATTTGCGCCGCGGTCCCCTGGCCGTCGATGGCAGCGGAACCACCGCCGTCGGATGATGCGGGCGCGGGCTGGACGGAGGTTCTCAATCGCCCGGACCTGCGGATTGCCACGCGCGAGAAGGCGGGTTTTACCGTCAAGGAAGTGCGCGCCGTCGGTCGCATCGACGCGCCGACCGCCGTCGTGCGCAATGTGCTGGCTGATGCCGAGGATTATCCGCAGTTCATGCCTTATACCAAGGAGTCGCGGGTCTTGTCGCGCGATCCCAGCCATCACACCTTGGTAGCCTACGCGCGGCTGAGTCCACCGGTCGTCGGACAGCGTGATTATACGATCCGGGTGACGGAAGAAAGCCGGCACAGCGCCGACGGCGGCACGATCTTTCAAATGCGTTGGGAACCGGCAAACGAGCTTGGCCCGGCGGAAATCAAAGGGGTGGCGCGGGTGAAGGTCAACCATGGCTCCTGGCTGCTGGAGCCAACCGACGGCGGCGCGGCGACGCGAGCCACTTACACCGTGCTGACCGACGGCGGAGGCGGGCTGCCGGCCTGGGTCATCAATGCCGCCAACAAGCGCAGTGTGCCCGACTTGTTTGAAGCCGTGCGCAAAACCGCGAAAGACCCTAAATACCGCACGGCTCCCGCGACGACGACACCCTGACGCGCTGGGTGATCCTCAATGCCGGATGAAAAATCCGCCGCTTGCTGACTTGCCGCCGCGTTCGCCAGCGGAGACATCAGTTTCCGCAGGCGCCGCGAGGTCGTGCGTTTCGACGTTCCGCACGTAGGCGCCCAACTCGCTGTCCATGATCGCGGCGAGGAAGGCTTTGACCTCTGGCGGCTCACCGCGAGCCAGGAGTTCGACGCGACCGTCGAAGAGATTTCGCACCCAGCCGGTCACCTCGTAGCCAGAAGCGATTTGCCGGACGGTGTAGCGAAAGCCCACGCCCTGCACCCGGCCGCTGTAATAAACCTGGCGCTGGATTTTTGACATCGTGCGGACAAGGTAAAACTCAGGCTCGCCGTCCGACTTCATGTGAAACTAAAACGCGCTGAAAAGCAATGCGTCTCCGCGCTGGTTGAGGGATTCACCGCATGATCTGGCAAACTGCCCACCGTCAACTCGACCTCGGTCGGCGCGCGGTCGTCATGGGCGTGCTCAACGTGACGCCTGATTCGTTTTCCGACGGCGGCAAATTTTTCGATCCAACCCACGCCGCTGAACGCGGCAGGGCCATGCTGGCGGAGGGCGCCGACCTCCTGGACATCGGTGGTGAATCGACCCGCCCTGGCGCTGTGCCTGTCGCGGTTGAGGAGGAACTCGCGCGTGTCCTGCCCGTGATCGAACGGCTCCGCGCCCAAGCGCCGCAAGCGTTGCTTTCCATCGACACGTCCAAGGCCGCCGTCGCCGCCGCGGCACTGGCAGCCGGAGCGTCCATCGTCAACGACGTGACCGCGTTGCGTGGCGATCCCGCGATGGCTGCACTCGTGCGCGCACGCGGCGCCGGCGTGGTGCTGATGCACATGCAAGGGGAGCCGGCCACGATGCAGCGGGCGCCATCTTATCCCGCGGATGATGTGGTCACCGCGGTGCGCCGGTTTTTTCAAGAACGCTTGGCTTTTGCCCTCGCCAGCGGCATTGCGCCGGAACAACTCGCCTTCGATCCTGGACTGGGCTTCGGCAAGACCGCGGCGCACAATCTCGCCCTTTGCCGGGCGCTGCCGGTGCTGGGCGCCTCCGTGCCCAGCCGGCCGCTCGTGCTGGGCGCTTCGCGCAAACGTTTCCTGGCCGTGGCGGCGGGACTCGACCCGGCGGGCGCGCCGGCGGAGCGCGACGGGGCGACGCTGGCGCTGAGTATTTTTGCGCGCGAAAAAGGCGTTCGCGTCTTGCGCGTGCACGCTGTTCGCCCCAATGTGGAAGCGTTGCGCGCAGTCGAGGCGCTGCTCCATGGGCAGGCCGGCTCGGCACCGGGCCGAAGCTGAGTCTCGTCCGATCATCCGCTCCCACCGGGCGATCCCGTGCTGGTGCGAATGATTTTGCATTTGGTTTGCAATCCCGGCTATGGGCAATCGTTTACTCATTTTTCCCTCGAACCATTTTCCCCGTCGCAACGTCTAACCGTCCCATGCCGGAGCAACTCAGCCGCTTGGCCCGCACGCATTGGAACTCGGCCATCGAGATTCTGATCCTCGGCGTCTGCATTTACTACATCTGGAAATACTTTCGCGGCACGCGCGGGGCCAAGGTGCTCACCGGGCTGATCGTTTTCATGGTCAGCCTCACGCTGCTCTCCGAGTGGCTGCACCTGGAGGTCATCGGCTGGCTGTTGAGCCGGTTCAGCGTGTTCTTCGCCATCGGCCTGGTCGTGATTTTTCAGCCCGAATTGCGCCGCGCCCTGGCCGATCTGGGCAGCCGGCCACTCTTCTTTTTTTCGACCAAAGGCGACGCGGAACTGGTGGATCGGCTCAGCGAGTGCGTCTTCGACCTGGCCAGCCGCCAGTGCGGCGCGCTGCTCGCCATCGAGCGCGACATCGGCATCCGCAATTACGCCGAAACGGGCGTGGATATCGACTGCGCTTTTTCGCCGGAATTGGTGTGCACGATTTTTTTTCCAAAAACGCCGTTGCACGATGGCGCGATGATCTTGCGCGAGGATGGCCGCATCGTGGCGGCAGGCTGCATTTTCCCCGTCAGCCAGCGCGAGACGCTGGATCGCTCGTTTGGTTTGCGTCACCGCGCGGGCCTGGGCATTTGCGAGGAAACCGACGCCGTGGCCATCGTGGTCAGCGAGGAGACCGGCAGCGTCTCGCTCTGCCACGGCGACAAGATCGAACGCGGCCTGGCGCCGGCGGAATTCCGGCGGAATCTGGCGCGCCTGCTCGGAGCGAGCGAGGCGGGAGACGACCGCGTGGTTGCTGCCGCGTCGGAAGAACCCCCGCCCCGCGCGGCGGCTGCCCGTCGCGTGACGGAGTTGCCTGCGACGCCGACGGGCGAACGCGACGCAGCCTGAGGTTTTGATTTTTAATCAACAAACGCCTTCGCCATGCGCTCATTCCTCCATTCTTGTCGCCGCGTCCTGTTCCACAACTGGCGGGCAAAAGTCGGCTCGTTGCTGGTCGCCACCGTCGTTTGGTTCCTTATCAAACGCGACATTTCGCACCCGCCTTCGACCTTGGTGAAGCCGGTGATGGAAAGCTTTCCGCGCTTCCCCTGATTTTTTTCCGCCGGCTTAATCTTAATCGTAATCTTGATCCTAATCCTCTGCGCTCGCGACGCCGCGCTCCTGCCTCCGGCGGCAGAGACTAAGATTAGGATTACGATTAGGATTAAGCTGGCGGAAAGCGAGAGACGGCGAAACCGGTTGAACGGCCGTCAATGCAGTTTCTTCCAACGCAGAAGCAACTCGCAGCAGCGCGGATGAGACCCAATCCGGCGCAGACTTAACTCAATCCGGCGTGGATCGAGTTATTTCGACTCTGATTCAACTCCCGCCGCGCCGCCGGCAGCCAACGCTGACGCACACGCAACTGCCGCCGGGCGGGCCTTAACTTGTTCCGCCGCGGAACGAGTTGAAACCCGCCAAAACAACCGGGTTCCGCGTCGGATCAAGTTCCATCCGCAGCCGTTTAACCCGTTTCGCCGGCACATCGACTCCCCGCCGCGCCCGCGCTGACGCTCTCCGCGTCGGCACCACCTCTCTCCGGCCTTGCCCAAGGTCAATCCACGGTGAAAACCCTTCGGAGTGTGGAGATTTTGCTTGCTGTCACCCCGGCTTCTTCCCCATTCTCGGCTGCGTCAGTTTTCACCTTCCTGCTTTCACCTCATCCCACCTTCCTATGGCTCTTCTCCGCGTCTCCCTTGGTTTTGCCTCCGCCGCCGATCACGTCCTCGAAGAAACCGCCGGCGCCGTGCTCGGCGGGCTTTATGCCAACGCCACCATCTATCCCCACCCGCCCGTCACGAGCGCGGCGCTCCAGCAGGCGCTGACGGCCTTCACCGACTCGATCGCCGCCGCCAGCCAGGGCGGCACGCAGGCCACCGCCGCGCGCGATCAGGCGCGCGACGCCCTCATCCTGCCCCTGCGGCAACTGGCGCTCTACATCCAGAGCGTCATCCAATCCAACGCCGCCTTTGGCTTGGCGGAATTGCTGCTCAGCGGCTTCGACGCCGTCTCGACCAACCGCGCGCAGTCTCCTCTGGACACCCCGAGCATCACGCGCATCGACAACACCGGTGCCGGCCAGCTCACCTTGCGCGTCGGCGCCATTGCCAACGCGCGCAATTACGCCGTGCAATACCAGACGCTGCCCAATCCGGCCATCCCCGCCCTGGCCAGCCAGCCGCCCGGCCCGTGGACGAGCGCCGGCATGTTCAACTCCACGCGCGGCATGACGGTGAGCGGCCTGGTGGCCGGCCAGTTGTATAATTTCCAGGTGCAAGCCATCGGCGGCAGCACCGGAGCCAGCGACTGGAGCGACCCGGTCAGCCACATGAGCTTGTGAAGGGCGCTGGCTGCGGGAAGCTGGGCTGAGAACGAGCGGCGCGTGAATCATTAAAGATGGCTAAGGAAAAACTAAATCCCAGGCTCGGATCGCCAGAGTGGAAAAATTGGGTCGAGGCGTTGCAGCGCATCGAGGAAGCGCGGCGGAGTGGGAGTCGTGGGCTGGACCTTGGCGACTTAGGTCTCACGGCGCTGCCCGAGGCACTCTGGCAGCTTGACCAACTGCAAGTGCTTAGCCTCTCCCGCAACCAACTGACGGCGCTGCCCGATGCGCTCGGGCAGCTTGGCCAACTGCAAGAGCTTTTCCTCTGGAGCAACCAACTGACGACGCTGCCTGAGGCGCTCTGGCAGCTTGGCCAATTGCAAGAGCTTAGCCTCTGGGAGAACCAGTTGACGACGCTGCCCGAAGCGCTCGGGCAGCTTGGCCAACTGCGAGTGCTTGACCTCGGCGCCAACCGGCTGTCGGCACTACCCGAAGCGCTCTGGCAGCTTGGCCAACTGCAAGAGCTTAACCTCTCCCGCAACCAACTGACGGCGCTG
>JAFAXH010000116.1 GCA_019241085.1 Verrucomicrobiota bacterium
ATTCCAAGGCGGGCGGGGCGGTGATGGATTTGCTGCTGGCGCTGGTGCGCGAAAAGCGCAAGACGCTCGTCGTCGTGACGCACGATCTGCGGCTGGCCGAGCGCGGGGACCGCCGGCTGGAGATGCGCGATGGGTTGATGGCGGAGAGTTGATGGTTCATGGTTGATGGTTGATAGACCAGAGGCGCTCCGTGCGGTTGCGGGTCGCGGATGAGTTCTTTCCATCAACCATCAACCCTCAACCATCGACTTCCCCAGAATGCACATCTACATCGACGGCGAATATCACGACCAGACGACGGCCAAGGTGAGCGTGTTCGATCACGGCTTGCTCTATGGCGACGGCGTGTTCGAGGGCATCCGCTTTTACAACCGCCGGGTGTTCAAGCTCGAAGAGCACATCGACCGGCTCTACGATTCGGCGAAGGCGATCTGCCTGACGATCCCAATCCCACGCGAGCAACTGGAGGCCGATCTGCTCGAGTGCATCCGGCGCAACGAGCTTGACGACGGCTACATCCGGCTGGTGGTGACGCGCGGCGTAGGCGATCTCGGATTGAATCCTAAGCTTTGCAAGACGGCGTCGATCATCATCATCGCCGCCAAGATCAGCCTTTACACCGACGAGCTGTATCAGCGCGGGCTGGACATCGTGACCTGCGCGACGCGACGCATCTCGAGCGCGGCGCTGCCGCCGGCGGTGAAGTCGTTGAATTATCTCAACAACGTGCTGGCGAAGATCGAGGCGATGCAGGCGGGCGCGGCGGAGGCGTTGATGCTCAACGACCAGGGCAACATCGCCGAGTGCACGGCGGACAATGTGTTCGTCGTCAAGCGCGGGCAAATTTTCACGCCGCCGGTGACGGCGGGCAGCCTGCGCGGGATCACGCGCGGGGTGATCTTTGACTTGTGCGCCGAGGCCGACATCCCGATCTCGGAGCCGGACTTGACGCGCTACGACGTGTTCACCGCCGACGAATGCTTCCTCACCGGCACGGCGGCGGAAGTTGTGCCCGTGGTGCAGTGCGACACGCGCGTGATCGGCGACGGCAGGCCGGGGCCGGTGACGCAGCGGCTCGTGAAAATGTTCCGCGAACTGGTGGGAAAGACGGGCACGCCCATTGATAAAACGCCGCTGCCGGTGCATATTGGGCAGGCGGCCGAGCCGGCGACGGCGGGCGCGCGTTGAGGGCGCCGCGCGCTTCCTTTTTCTCCCATTTCGATGAGTGAAAATCTCAAGATCGTCTGTGACAACTGCAAGCAGAAGCCGGCGGAGGTTTTCTACTCACAGATCGCAGAGGGCAAGCTGCTGAAGGTCAATCTCTGCAAGGAGTGCTCGAAGGAAAAGGGCGTGGAAGACCCGACCGGTTTCGCCTTGGCGGAGCTGCTGCAAGGGATGGGCGAGAACGTGGAAGTCTCGCCCGTGACCGGCGCGGGCAAAGCGGCCGGGGTCGGCGGCGGGAGCAGTGGCGGCGGCGAGCGCGAGGAGACAACGTCGCTGAAGTGTCCGGTGTGCGGCTTCGCGCAGAGTGATTTCAAGAAGACCGGCCGGCTCGGGTGCAGCGAGTGTTACACGACGTTCGCGGAGAACCTGGCGCCGCTGCTCAAGCAGATGCACAAGGGCACCTCGCACAGCGGCAAGGTGCCCGCCCGCCAGCGGCGGCAGCAGGAGATGACCGGGCGCATGAATTTGCTGCGGCAGGATTTGGTGAAGGCGGTGCGGGCGGAAAATTATGAAGACGCCGCGAGCCTGCGCGACCAAATCCGGCTGCTCGAAGGACAGTTCGACAATTAAGGAAGGACGATGAAATTTTCCGGCATCATCAATGGCGGCGCCAGCGGCTGGTCGCAAAATGACGGGCCGCAGCACGACATCGTGATCTCCAGTCGCGTCCGGCTGGCGCGGAACATCCAGAAATTCCCGTTTCCCGGCTGGGCGAAGAAAGCGGACCGGGTGGCGACCTTGGAAAAAACCAAGCCGGCGGTCGAAGCGTTGCCGGAGATGGACGACGCCTTCTCCGAAAATCTGCAAGACCTCAACGTGCTGGAAAAACAGGTGCTCGTGGAGCGGCACCTGATCTCGCGCGAGCACGCGGCCAAGGGCGTCGGCAGCGCGGTGGTGATGAACCGCCAGCAGACGCTCTCGATCATGCTCAACGAAGAGGATCACTTGCGGATGCAGGCGATCCGCTCGGGCTTCCGGCTGCGCGATGCGTTCGCGCTGCTCGACAAGGCGGACAGCGCCTTGGAGAAGGCGCTCGATTTTGCCTACGACCCGCGGCTTGGCTACCTGACGGCATGTCCGACGAACGTCGGCACGGGCATGCGCGCGTCGGCGATGCTGCACCTGCCAGCGCTGGTGTTAAAAGAAGAGATCAACAAGGTGATCCAGGCGGTGAACAAGATCGGCCTCGCTGTGCGCGGACTTTACGGCGAAGGCACCGAGGCGATGGGGAACCTTTTCCAGATTTCCAACCAGACGACGCTGGGGCAAAAGGAGGAAGACATCATCGGCAACCTGAGCAAGGTGGTCGAGAAGATCATCAGCCACGAGCGCAACGCGCGCGAGGTGTTGCTGGAGCAAAAGCCGGCGACGTTGTTCGACCAAATCGGGCGCGCGTATGGCATTTTGACGAACGCGCACTCGATGACGGGAAAAGAGGCGCTGAACTTGTTGTCGCTCATCCGACTCGGCGTCGATCTCGGATTTTTCCCGACGGAATGTTTGCAAGCCGTGGACGAGCTTTGCACCGAGGTGCAGCAAGCGCACTTGCAAAAAGCCGGCGCGCAAAAACTCGGCGCCGAGGAGCGCGATCTTCTGCGTGCGGACGTGGTGCGCGAGAAGCTCAAGCGCTGCCCGAGTCCAGACCTGGCGAAGGTGAAAGCGCGCCGCGCCGCGAACGAGAACGGCAGCGGCGAGTCGGCGGCGGATGACGCGGGAAAGTGAGCCGGCCGGTTGGCTGCGCCGGCACCTTTCGAGCGCTTCTTAAAAAGAAGCTGCACGAAACTGCGCCGCCAAGCCCGCTTTGTTTGCTTGCCCGAAGAAACCCGCTATCGTTTTCCTCATGCAAAGCGTGGTCGGGCAGACCACCTGCTACCGGAACCTTCGATGATGAACAATTTCACTCCCAGAGCGCAACAAGTTTTAGCCCTGGCCCGCAAGGAGGCGGATCGTTTTAACCACAACTACGTCGGCACCGAGCATTTGCTGCTCGGGCTAATCAAGCTGGGCCAAGGCGTCGCGGTCAACGTGTTGCAAAAGATGGGCCTCGACCTGGAGACCGTCCGCATGGAGGTCGAAAAACAGGTCGGCAGCGGCCCGGAGACCAAGATGGTCGGCAACATTCCCTACACGCCGCGGGTGAAAAAAGTGCTCGCCCTCGCGGGCAAGGAAGCGAAGTCGCTCAACCATTCCTACGTCGGCACCGAGCACATTTTGCTCGGGCTGTTGCGCGAAGGCGAAGGCGTCGCGGCGCGCGTGTTGAAGAGCCTCGAAGTCGATATCGAGCGCACGCGCAATGAAATTTTGAAAGAACTGGACCCGAATTTTACTCCGCCCGACGCGGAGCAGGAGAACTCCATGCCAACCGAAAACGGAAACAAGAAGGACGTGAAGACGCCGGCGTTGCGCGCCTTTGGCCGCGACTTGACGGAGCTGGCGAAGAAAGGTGAGTTGGACCCGGTGATTGGCCGGGTGAACGAAATCGAGCGCGTGATCCAAGTGCTCTGCCGACGGACGAAAAACAACCCGGTGCTGCTCGGCGAAGCGGGCGTCGGCAAGACGGCCATCGTCGAGGGACTCGCGCAGGAGATCGCGAGCGGCAACGTGCCGGAGCTGTTGCGCGACAAGAAAGTCATCACGCTCGACCTCGCGTTAATGGTCGCGGGCACGAAATATCGCGGCCAGTTCGAAGAGCGAATCAAAGCCGTCATGGATGAGATTCGCCGCTCGAAGAACGTCATCCTTTTCATCGACGAGTTGCACACCATCGTCGGCGCTGGTTCGGCCGAAGGCGCGATGGATGCGAGCAACATCATCAAGCCGGCGCTGAGCCGCGGTGAAT
>JAFAXH010000001.1 GCA_019241085.1 Verrucomicrobiota bacterium
GGAGATGGTCTTTGGCGGCTACGCCACCGCGCCGCTCGTCGCGCCGAACATCCACGACCGGGTGCGTCCGCTCACGCAATATCTCGTCGCGCCGCTCGGCGCGCTCGTGGAGGCGGCGCTGGAAGAAGCGGCGTCCGCCAATCGCAATGGGGTCGATGAGGAAGGCGCGCCGCCGTCAGCGGAAGCGGAGCTTTTCCCTCGTCATCAGCAAGGCGGAAGCGAGCCACGGAGCGGCGGATTGCCAGTGAGTGGGTAATCCTGGCAGTTTCGCCAGCACAGCAAGCGGGCGGTGAATCAGCCCGCCTTGGCCGCGCGCGCGGACTTCACGATCTCGGCAAAATCGCGCGGGTCGAGACTCGCGCCGCCGACCAGCGCGCCGTCGATGTCGGGTTGCGCGAGTAGCTCGGCGGCGTTGGAGGTTTTCACACTGCCGCCGTATTGGATGCGCACGCGATCGGCGACATTTTGCCCGGCGATTTCCGCCAGTTGTTTGCGGATGAAAGCGTGCGCTTCCTGCGCCTGCGCCGGCGTCGCGTTGCGGCCGGTGCCGATGGCCCAGACAGGCTCGTAGGCGACGACGATTTCGTGAATTTCCTTTTCGCCCATGCCCGCCAGGCCGGCGTGCAACTGACGGCTGAGCACGGCTTCCACCTGCCCGGCATCACGCTCGGCCAGCGTCTCGCCGACGCAGAAGATCGGCTTCAGCGTGGCGTCGTGCGCGGCGTGCAATTTTTGGTTGATGATCTCGTCGGTCTCGCCAAAAAGCTGGCGGCGTTCGCTGTGGCCGAGCACGACGTAGCGCACGAACAATTCGCGCAACATCGCCGCGCTGATTTCGCCGGTGAACGCGCCGCTCCGGTGCTGGCTCATGTTCTGCGCGCCGAGCTTGGTCGAGGCGCTGGCGCTGAGATGCTCGCTCGCCTTGAACAGCGCGGTGAAGGGCGGGATGATGACGATTTCCGTGTCAATCTCGTCGCCGATTTCGAGCAGAAACGTCTTCAGGTAAGACTCCGTCTCGGACGAAGTCAGGTTCATCTTCCAGTTCGCGGCGATGATCGGTTTGCGCATAAGGCCCGCCTGCGGCGGGAAGCTCCAAGCTCGAAGTTCTAAGCTCTAGGCAAGCTCAAAATCCAAGCTCAAAAGGGAGATTTATTTCGTGTAAGTTTCCGAGAGCCAGCCGTGCCTACGGGCTTTGAGCATTGAACTTGTTTAGTGCTTAGAACTTTGAGCTTGGAGCTTCCCGGCTCCGCCGGGCTTTATTTGTCGCTCAACGCCGCCACGCCGGGCAGTTCCTTGCCTTCGAGCAATTCGAGCGAGGCGCCGCCGCCGGTGGAGATGAACGTCATTTTTTCCGCCAGCCCGGCTTGCTTGACCGCGGTCACGCTGTCGCCGCCGCCGATGATCGTGATCGCCGCGCGGTTTTCCGCCAGCGCCTTGGCCAGCGAAAACGTGCCGTTGGCAAAATCGGGAATTTCAAAAATGCCGACCGGCCCGTTCCAAAGGACGGTGCGCGCGCCAGCGATTTCTTTTTTGTAAATCTCGGTGGTTTCCTTGCCGATATCGACGCCCTCCCAGCCGTCGCTGATCCCTTTTTCCCTGGTCAGCCGCGGCGTATTCCGTCCACCGGCGCCGGGCTTGATTTCCTGCGTCTCGAAGCTATCGACGGGCAGCAGGAACTTCACGTTTTTCTCCTTCGCCAGCGCCAGAATTTCGCGCGCCAGATCGAGCTTGTCGGCCTCGACGCGGCTCTCGCCGATCGGAATGCCTTGCGCCTTGAAAAACGTGAACGCCATCGCGCCGCCGATGAGAAACGTGTCGGCTTTTTGCATCAGCGCCTTGATGACGCCGATCTTGTCCGAAACCTTCGAGCCGCCGAGGATGACGACGAACGGTTTCGGCGGGTCCGCCAGTTCTTCCTGCAAATACTTCAGCTCTTTCTCCATCAGCAGGCCCATCGCCGACTCGCCGATGTAACCGGCCACACCCGCCGTCGAGGCGTGCGCGCGATGCGCCGCGCCGAAGGCATCGTTCACATACACGTCGCCCAGCCGCGCGAGCGCCTGCGAGAAAGCCGGATCGTTCTTTTCCTCTTCCGCGTGGAAGCGCACGTTCTCCAACAACAACACGTCGCGCGGCTGCAAATGGGCGACGCGGTGCTCGACCGATTCGCCGGCTGTTTCCGGTGAAAATTCCACAGGCCGTTCCAGCAATTCCGCCAGCCGCTCAGCCACCGGCGCGAGCGAGTATTTCGCCACCGGCTTGCCCTTTGGCCGGCCGAAGTGCGCCATAAGAATCACCTTGGCATCGTGCTCGCACAAAAAGCGCAAGGTCGGCAAGGTCTCGCGGATGCGCGTGTCGTCGGTGATGACGATCTTGCCGTCCTTTTCTTCGGTGGGCACGTTGAAATCGACGCGCATGAGCACGCGGCGATTGCTCACGTCCACATCGTGCAGAGTCAGCTTTTGCATAAAATGGAAAGAATGAAATGAGGCACGGATCGATGCGAATGGAACGCAGATTTTTTCAGACAGAGCCGAGTCTGCGAGACAGCCGAAGGCAATTCACAAAATTTTACAGAATTGGAGAGCTGGGAAATAACCCGTCTTTCCTTTCTGGTAATTCTGTTTAATTCTGTAATTCTGTTTTCCGTCTGGAAAAAATCCGTGTTTTATCCGCGTTCCATCCGCGGCTGAATTTTATTTCGCGAGCAGTTCGAGCAACTGCACGCAGCGGTTGCTGTAGCCCCACTCGTTGTCATACCAGCCGACGACCTTTGCAAACTTGTCGCCGAGCACCATCGTGAGCTGGCTGTCGAAGATGCATGAATGCGGATTGTCGAGAATGTCCACGAGCACGAGCGGCTCGTCGGAATATTCCAAAATGCCCTTGAGCGAGCCGACGCCGGCGGCTTCCTGGAAGGCGGCGTTGATCGAATCCGCGGTCGCTGATTTCTTCAACGTCGCGGTGAAATCCGTCACCGAGCCGCATGGCGTCGGCACGCGGAACGCGCCGCCGTTGAGCTTGCCCTTGAGGTCGGGAATGACGTCGCCGATGGCCTTCGCGGCGCCGGTCGAACTCGGGATGATGCTCACCGCCGCGGCGCGCGCGCGACGCAGGTCTTCGTGCGGCAGATCGAGGATGCGCTGGTCGTTCGTGTAGGAGTGGATCGTGCTCATGAAGCCGGCTTCAATGCCGAATGTGTCGTTGAGCACTTTCACCATCGGCGCCAGGCAGTTCGTCGTGCAGCTCGCGTTGGAAATGACCGAGTGTTTCGACGCGTCATAAACATCGTCATTCACCCCGAGCACGATGGTGGCATCGGGATTTTTCGCCGGCGCGGAAATGAGCACTTTTTTCGCGCCGCCTTTGGTGATGTGCAGTTCCGCCTTGTCGCGGCTGGTGAAAAAGCCGGTCGATTCGCAGACCACGTCCACGCCGAGCTTCGACCACGGCAACGCGCCGGGATCGCGTTCCTTGAGCACTTTGATGGCGTGGCCGCGCACGATGATGTTCTCGGCATCGTGCCCGATCTCGCCGTCAAACTTGCCGTGCACGCTGTCCCATTTCAGCAAATGCGCCAGGGTCTTGGTGTCGGTGAGGTCGTTGACGGCGACGACGTTGGCGACCTGCGCCTGCGTCATGGCGCGCAGGACGTTGCGACCGATGCGGCCGAAGCCGTTGATTCCAAATTTTGGCATAAGACAGGGCTTGATGGATGACTTGAACGATGGATTTAGTGAAAGGACCAAACGAAGTTTGGTTCCCGCGGAACTGCTAACTAAGCAATGCCGGCGGGCGAGTCAACGCGCTTGTCCCGCGAAACGAAAAGGGCGGCGCAAAATCCATCGGGCCGCCCCTTTGCAATACTCGCCGACGCAGGCGCGCTCGCTACGCTGGAGCTTCCGTCAGGCCGGCGGGATAATCCGGCGTCAACACCACGCCTTTTTCCTTGTCCGCGTCCTTGACGGTGCGAATCGTCGGCGGATTCGCGCCGCTCTTCGGCGGGTTCGACATCTGGCCGTGGTCGATGAGATCGCGAATCTGCGTGCCGTCGAGCGTTTCAAATTCCAGCAGCGCCTTGGCGATGGCTTCGAGCTTGTCGCGATTGGCCGAGATGAGCTGGCGCGCTTTTTCATACGCCTCGTCGCAGAGCCGCTTCACCTCGCGGTCGATCTCCAGCGCCGTCGCTTCGGAATAATCACGCGAGCGCGAAATGTCGCGCCCGAGGAACACGTAATCTTCGTGCTCGCCGTAGCCGACCATGCCAAGTTTGTCGCTCATACCCCATTCGCACACCATGCGGCGGGCCGTGTTGGTCGCCTGCCGGATGTCGTTGCTCGCGCCGGTGGTCACGTCGCCGAAGACCAGTTCCTCGGCCACCCGGCCGCCCATGATGACCGCCAGCCGGTCGAGCAATTCGTTTTTGCGCGCGCTGTATTTGTCCTCCGTCGGCAAATACATCGTCACACCCAAGGCTGGTCCGCGCGGGATGATCGAGACCTTGTGCAGCGGGTCCGTGTGCGGCAGCAGCACGGTGAGAATGGCGTGCCCGGCTTCGTGATACGCCGTGTTTTCTTTTTCCTTCTCGCTGAGCGCCAGCGAGCGGCGCTCGCGACCCCAGCGCACCTTGTCGCGCGCTTCCTCCAACTCAGCCAGCGTGATCGCTTTCAAGCCCCGGCGGGCGGCGAGCAAGGCGGCTTCGTTGATGACATTCGCCAGCTCCGCGCCCGAGTAGCCGGGCGTGCCGCGCGCGATGGTGTCCATCGACACGTCCTCGGCGATTTTCACCCGCTTCGAGTGGACTTTCAAAATCTGCTCGCGCCCCTTCACGTCGGGCAGCGGCACGGTCACTTGCCGGTCAAAACGCCCCGGCCGCAGCAGCGCCGGATCGAGCACGTCGGGGCGGTTCGTCGCCGCGATAATGATGATGCCTTCCTGCGTGTCAAAGCCGTCCATCTCGACGAGCAACGCATTGAGCGTCTGCTCGCGCTCGTCGTGCCCGCCGCCGACGCCGTGGCCGCGGTGACGCCCGACGGCGTCGATCTCGTCGATGAAAATCAAGCACGGCGCGCTCTTGCGGCCTTGCTCAAACATGTCGCGCACGCGGCTCGCGCCGACGCCGACGAACATTTCCACAAAATCCGAGCCGCTGATCGAGAAAAACGGCACGTCCGCCTCGCCCGCGATGGCGCGCGCGAGCAGCGTCTTGCCCGTGCCCGGCGAGCCAATCATGAGCACGCCTTTTGGAATGCGACCGCCGAGTTTCTGGAACTTCTTCGGGTCTTTCAAAAACTCGACCAGTTCCTGCACTTCATCCTTCGCTTCCTCGACGCCGGCCACGTCTTTGAAGGTGATCTTGTTTTTCTCGCGCGACATCATCCGCGCCTTCGACTTGCCGAAACTCAGCGCGCCTTTGCCCGCCATCTTGATCTGCTGACGGAAGAAGAAATACACCGCCAGCAGGAAGACTGTGATCGGCACGAAGGAAAAAATCAGCGACGAGATGATGTTCGATTCCTTGCGCACGTTCGGCGTCAGGTTGGCTTGCGCCAGACGCGCCTCCAGGTCCTTGTTAAAATCGAGCGACACCGTCGTGCGAAACGGCTTCGCACCCTCGGTCGATGTCGCCGTGCCAGCCGCCGGCAGCGTCGGCACGTAGTAGCCGCGCAGGAGCTGCGTCGCGCTGGCATCCTCGATGATGAGTTCCAGCGGCTTCTTCGAGTCCTGCACGATCTGGTGCGCGTTGAGCTTTTCGAGGAACTCGGGATACTTCAATTCCTCCGCCGAGCCGAGCATGCTCTTTTGCGCGTAAAAAAAGATCGCCAGCACGGTGAACAGCGACGCCATCAACGCCAGTCCACGCCAGTTGAAGCTCGGCTCGCCGGTGCCGGCGCTGGGACCGCCATTGCCGTTCGGCGAACGGCCGCCGCCCGGCGATTTACCTTCTTTCGTGGGTCGATTTTCCATGCTGACAGAGTTTTGGTGTGAACCCGGCTGATTTTCGGCATTCGGGTTGGGAAGAAACCTAGCACGGCGCGGTGGCGAAGCAATGCGCGCCGGACGTGCCACTGGGAATCGCGCGGCTGCCCGCGCCCGGCTTTTTGTTAATCATCCCGCCGGAACTCGACCGCCCCGACGCCTTCCCAATGAAACACGACGCGCTCCGGCCCGAGGATTTCCAGCCGTCCGGGCACAAAGCGCGGGTTGCGAAATTCCCGGTCCGCGATCTGACCCTCGCCGCGCCCCGTGCGCAGATCGGCCCGCCAGGTGATCTCGCCCGCCGGCACGAAGTCGTCGCCCGTCACCTTGCGCGCGACGACCATATCGCCGTGCGGTTCGATGACAATGACCTCGTCAAAATGCCCGGTGTAATGGCCGATCCATTCGCCTGCGAGATTCATCACTCACCTCCATTTTCGCTCACGCCTCCGGCATCCGGGATTCGACCAGTTTCAACAGCCGCAGATTCATCTCCGCGCGCGGTTGCAGCCGCAACGACTCGCGCACCGCGCGCAACGCCAGCGGCCAGTCCTCAACCTGAATCGCGCACAAGGCGAGGCCGTTCCACGCGCCGAAGTGGTCTGGCTTTTTTGCCACGACCGACTGACACAGCGCGATGCTGCCGCGCGGCTTGCCTTGGAGATAGAGCACCGTCGCCAGTTTGTTTTCCGCTTCCGGCCAGTCTGGATATTTGGCTGCCAGCCGGGAAAAGATCGCCGCGGCGCTGTCGAGTTCGCCGGCGTTCATCGCTTCGATGCCCAACTCCAGCGACCGGCGCGCCTCCGGCCCAGCTTCGCCATACCAAAGCTCCCATAACCCCGTTGCAGCCATCTGCACCGCTTCATTGTCATCCGCCGCCAGACAGGCCGTGAGCGCCTGCTCCGCCCGCGCGGCGATGAGACGGCCGAGCGCCGCGCGGCGTTCCGCAGCCGGCGCGGCGGTGTCGCACAAGCACGCGCCATCCACCGCTGGACTGTCACTGGGGCTGCTGCTGTGGCTGCTGCTCGCGGCGACGTCGGGGGTGGGAGAGACTTTGGCAGGCTGCGGCGCCCGTGCCGGTCCAGCCGCTTGCACAAATTCGGTCTGAATGAAGTAGCCCATAACCGTTGGAACAATTACGCTGAGCGCCGCCGTCGGGAGGAAGCTCGCGCACTGCGCCTCAAGCTTTTCGGCGGCCCCGTTGTTCGCACCGCAAGAATTGTAACCCAAACTGTCCGCCGCGCGACCCTTTCATCCTGCTCCGCATGTCCCACGACACACCCGCTGCTTCCACCTTCGCGCCCGCCGCCATCGGCGTCATCGGCGGCAGCGGTCTTTATCAAATGGACGCGCTGACCGATCCGCGCGAGCTGCGGCTCGACACGCCATTCGGGCCGCCGAGCGACGTGATCTTCGGCGGTCGGCTGGCCGGGCGGGACGTGTATTTTTTACCTCGCCACGGTCGCGGCCACCGGCTGCTGCCGACCGAGATTCCGCACCGCGCGAACCTCTGGGCGTTGCGCTCGCTGGGCGTCCGTTTTCTTTTGCAAATCGGCGCGGTCGGCAGCTTGCGCGAAGACCTGCCGCCGCGGCACATCGTGTTGCCCGACCAATTTTTTGACCGCACCAGCCGGCGCAGAGAGCACACGTTTTTTGGCGCGGGCATCGTCGCCCACGTCGGCTTTGCGGAACCGACGAGCGCGGCGCTGCGGCGCATCGTCGCCGCGGAAGCCGCCGCGCTCGGCCTGCCGATTCACAACGGCGGCACCTATGTCAACATGGATGGCCCGGCGTTCTCGACCCGCGCGGAAAGCGAGACGAATCGCCGGCTCGGTTTTGACGTGATCGGCATGACGAATCTGCCCGAGGCCAAGCTGGCGCGCGAAGCCGAGATCGCCACGGCGAGCATTGCGTTTGTCACCGATTACGATTGCTGGAAAATCGAGGAGGAACCGGTGAGCGTCGCCACCGTCCTCGGCCATCTGCTCGCCAACGCCGCCACGGCGAAAGCGCTGCTCGCCCGCGTCATCCCACGGCTGCCCGCCACCGCCGACTGGCCCGAGCACTCCGCGCTGGACACGGCAATTGTGACCGACAAATCGCTCTGGCCAGCGGAGACGGTTGCGCGGCTGCGGCCAATCCTCGAGCGGTTCAAATGAACTTCCGCACCCACTGATTTCCTGCCAGCATCTTGCGTCCTCGGCCGCATCTGCTAAGTGCAGAAAAATCGTCTGAACGTCGCTCATCCATGAAGAATTTCCTGAAGCCGCTGCTGCTCCCGATCTGCGCGCTCGCTGCCACTGCCGTCACCGCCCGCGCGCAGGCTCCCGTGCCCTCGCCCGTATCTGCTTCGTCCTCGCTCGCCTCGGCGCCCACGCCCGGCGCGGCCAATAATAATACCACCGCCCCGCTGCCACCGCCGCCGACTCCGTCCGTTCCGGCTGACGGCGGCACCACTCCAGCGCCGAGCAAAGCCGTCTGGAGCGAGGTGCGCGTCAATGGACCCTACATTGCCATGACGTTTGACGACGGACCCAGCGCGGCACTCACGCCGGGGCTGCTCGATTTGCTCAAACAAAAAGGCGTTCACGTCACCTTCTTTGTTCTCGGTTCGCTGGCCAAGGATCATCCGGAAATCCTCCGCCGCGCCGTGGCCGAGGGACACGAGATCGCCAACCATTCCTGGGATCATCCGAACCTCGGCAAAATGCCCGACGAATCTGTCAGCTCCCAATTGAATCGCACCAAGGACATCATCACCGCCGCCACCGGCAAACCGTGCGACCTGCTCCGTCCGCCCTACGGCAGCATGACGGCCTTGCAACGTCATTGGTTCCATGACCAGCTCGGCTACAAGATCATCCTCTGGTCGGTCGATCCACTCGATTGGAAGGATCACAATCCCAGCTTGATCACGCGGCGACTCGTCGATGGCGCGCGGCCGGGCAGCATCATGCTGGCGCATGACATCCACAAAACCACAATCGAGGCGATGCCCGCCGTGCTCGACGAACTGCTGGCAAAAGGCTTCAAATTTGTCACCGTCAGCGAACTGCTCGCGATGGAACTGCCGCCGGACCCGAAGAAAGCCAGCAGCAGCAGCCCGAGCCGCCCGCCGCGTCCGTCGCTTGCGCCGGGCGTGCCCGCTACGATCAACGGCTCGGTCGAGCCGATGCCCGGTCCAACGCCCGCGCTGCCGGCTGCCGCGCCCAGCCCCAGCGCGACGCCGAAACGCAATTAGAGTCACGAACCCCGAGACGACCGGCAGGTGACCGCGACAGGAGCCTCGGTCCACTTTCTTTCCCATGTCCGTTCCGGTCGATCCGCGCGCCTCCATCGGCGATGAAGCGCTGGAATTGCGCGCGCAACTCGGCACGGCGCTCTTTGCGCTGAGCACATGGGTGGCCTCGGCGGGCCACGCGCCGGCCGCGACTTTGCGCACGCTGCAAAGCTTGCAGGGGCCGTTGCACGAGCCGTTTCTCCTGCTCGCCGTGGGCGAGGCGCAAGCGGGCCGAAGCCTGCTGCTCCAGGCGCTCTTCGCCCGCGAGTTTTGCGTGGCCGAGGCGGATAAAATCCAGGTCTATCAATACGGCGAAGCCTCGCGCGTGGCGGCCGTCTCGCCCGGGGTCGAGGAACGGTTTCTGCCGCTCCCGTTCCTGCGCAGTTTTCACCTCGTCGAGCCGCCGGGGACGAACGCGCTCAGCGCGGAGCAGGAGCAGGCGCTCGTCGAGCGTTTCGCGCCGCGCGCCGACGCCATTTTCTTTGTCTTCAACTGCGACGATCCGTGGGGCGAATCGCCTTGGAGTCTGCTGGAGAAATTCCAGCCGCGCTGGCTGAAAAACGTCCTTTTTGTCCTCCAGCAAACCGACCTGCGCAGCGCGCGGGAGATCCAGACCACCATCGGCCACCTGCGCCAGAACGCCATTGCGCGCTGCGGCGTGGCCTTTCCCATTTTCGCGGTCTCGGCAAAAAAAGCGTGGCTGGCCAAGACCAGCGGCATCGACAAGGAACGGCTCTGGACGGACAGCGGGTTCGCGTCCTTGGAAAAACAAATTTCCACCACGCTCGGCGCCGGCGAAAACCGCCGTGAAAAGCTGCGGCAGATTGCCCACACCGCGCGGAGCATCCTACGCGACCTCACCGAATCCGTGCGCCAGGCCGAGGCGGCGATTGCCCCGGACCGCACCCGGCTGGCCAGCCTGCGCGACACCGTTGCCCGGCTCCGCCAGAGCAGCATCAGCCGGGTGCAAGGCTACCTGCGCAAGGTCGAAAAAGCGTGCGACAACATTGAGCGCGAGGGCAGGGGATTGCTCCGCGCCCGGCTGCGGCCGTGGCACACGCTCGCCCTGGCTTTCACGCGGCGCAAAGGCTGGCTCGACGGCTTTCAAAAAGAGATCGAAACCCGGCTGCAAGCGACGCTCGCCGAACGCTCCGAGCACGTCGCCGAGTTGTTGGAAAACGAGCTGCACCTCGCGTGGAACGAGTTTCAGGAACAGCTCCGCGGCGACGCGGGAAAGGCGGCGCATCCCGCTGCGGCCAGCTTCGTTTTTCCCCGCGCACAATTCGTCGAGGAAGCGCAACGCGCCGTGGCCGCGCAAATGAGCGACGGCGCGAACTTTGGCGCGCGACTGGAGGAGCACCTTGGCGAAACCGGCGCGTTCGGCTCGCGCCAGCCGCTCCTCGCCGCCTACCACGACGCGATGATCCGGAAGCGTGCGCGCTTTGCCAACGTGATGGGCGACATGGCGCTGCAAGCCATCGAGAAATTTTATCAAGAACTTGCCGGCAGCTATCAGCAGTTGGCCGCGCGTTGCCAGACGCACACGGCGCGCTACGGACCGCTCTCGGACGGGGCAAAAACGCTGGAGAAAAATTTTGAAAACATCCTCGCCCGGCTGGCGGCGTGAGCGCGCTGCTTAGCGCACCACCTTTGCCGTCAACATGCGCAAAATCCCCGGTCGATGTTGCGCCAGTGCCAGCGCCCACTCGGCCAGTCGCGGATGGAGCACTGCGGCGCGCGCCAGTCGATTAACCCAAAGCCGGCCGCGCGCCTGATAAAGCCGCCGGTGTGCGCGGGCGTAATCGTGCGCCGCCTGCGCCGTCGCACACTCGCCGCGCGCCGCGCGCACGATGGCCGCCGCGGCCAGCTCGCCGGAGATCAACGCGTAGTAAATTCCCTCGCCGGTGAACGGCTCGACCACGCGCG
Source organism: Verrucomicrobiota bacterium (assembly GCA_019241085.1). Classification (GTDB taxonomy): domain Bacteria; phylum Verrucomicrobiota; class Verrucomicrobiia; order Chthoniobacterales; family SZAS-18; genus JAFAXH01. The sequence continues at coordinate 11,186 of JAFAXH010000001.1, forward strand.
CGGCGTCGCCCACGAGAAACACGCCGCTCGACCGCGCGGGCGGCCGGGCGGGCGCGCGGTCGAGCGGCGCGATGGTGCGCCATGCGGCCCAGTCGGTGGGAAGCCCGAACTCCGCCTGCGCCCAGCGTTTCAACTCCTCCAGCCGCGCCGGCGCGCCGACGAGCGACAGGTTCAATTCGCCATTGCCCACCGGCGCCAACCCGCCGTAGGCAGAGCCGCCGCCGGGGAACCAGCGCATCTGCACCAAGCCAGCGGCGAGGAACTCGGGCGGGCAGCATTCGTGCGGCGCGTGGGTCTGCAAGCCGACGCGATTCGGCGCGTTTGTGCCGTTTTTCGCCAGCATCCCGGCCCAGCGCGCCACCGCGGAATTACGCCCATCGGCGGCGACGAGAAACCGGGCGCGCGTCGTGGCGGCGTTTCCGTTTTCGCCGCGATGCGCCAGGTTGAAATTACCGCCGCCCGCCGCGTCGTTCCAGACGCGCGTAACGGGTGCCTCTTGTGTCACGTCGGCGCCGAGAGCTTCGGCGCGGGCGAGCAAGTGCGCGTCGAGCAGGCTCCGCTTCACGGTAATTTCCCCGTGTTCCGCATCCGTTGCCGGGAGCGAAAAACGCACCCGTCGGCCGCGTGCGCTCAGGAACTCGACCTCACGCAGCCGGACGTGCGGCAGCGCGCGCAGCGAGTCGTTTATCCCAAGCCGGCGAAAGACCGGCCAGCAATCGGGATTGAGGCAATCTCCACAGACTTTTTCACGCGGAAATCTCGCTCGCTCGATCACGCGAACGCGCAACCCCGCGAGCGCGAGAAACGCCGCGCAACTCGCCCCCGCCGGCCCGGCACCGACCACCGCGACATCGTAGCATGGGACGTCGTCAGAGAGAGGAGAATGCGTCGCCGCGGTTGTCACAGCGCACACGGTAAGCGGGGGTGGGGAGTTGCCAAGATGCCCGTGGAGGTAAGGGGATTCGAACCCCTGGCCTCTTCATTGCGAACGAAGCGCTCTACCAACTGAGCTATACCCCCAAGATGCTGGCGTCGGACTGGCTGCAACGGGAACCTTTTTTCGGGCAATCCCGCCGTTGTCCGTCCGTCCGTTGAATCCGAGAACGGCGCTTACTATGCACGCTTCCAAAATCGTGGCAAAGAATTTCGCCATCGTCCATTTTTGGGACGTAGCGACACTTTATTCTGCCTTCGCCGGGCGCAACGCGATTTCATATTCCCGCGCCACGGCAATCTGGCTCACGCCGACGGACTCGCCGTTATCTCCGAACCGCGGCAGACGATCCTGCGGAACGTGGATCGGCGCATCCTTTCGCAGCGGCAGAATTTTGAGCGCGATGCCTTTTTCAAATACCTCCGGCGCGAATCGGCGCAGGCCGATCTCCCACGGACGACCGAAATAAAAATCGTCGTCGATGAGCTGGTCGCCGATGCAGGCGCGGGCGATGCCGCCAGTGTTGTAGATTTGAAGAAAGGTCTCATCCAGCCTGTCATGCTATAAAGCGGCACAGCGAAGCCGATCTCACGCGCAATTTTCTTGAGTGTTAGAATGTGCTTGACGTCGCGGGTAAGCTTGTTTTCAAGCTGGATGCCGATCAGCAATTGAACACCAAGGTCTCCCTTTGTTCCCAGAGGACAGAAAACATTCGTTGCAACTCATGGCGAACGAAGCGCTCTATCAACAGGGTTATAATCACGCTGCCGCAGTCCTGACACTACGGAAAGGCCATTGTAGCGCGGGTGCCTGATTGATCTGATCTCTAAGCTTTAGAGCTGGAACATCTGTTACTATTCAATGAGATCAAGCCGCGCGGGTCGGGTCGTCGTTTTCACCAGAGGTTGATTCATTCTCCTCCACTGCGCTGCTGTCAGCTTCAGCTTCGGTTACTTCTGACGAGGAGCCTTCCTCCCTGCTTTCAGTCTCTGCTATGTTTTCGTCAGCCACATTACAGGAGGATTCTTCATCTGCCACCGGCGCACTCTCCTCGTCGCCGGTGGAGTTGCTTTCTTCGATTTCCTGAGTGGCGGCGTCATCAGCCGGTGGCTCTGCTTCGGATTCAGCTTCCGCCGGCGCGACATCCTCGTTCGATTCCGCGCCGGAGTTTTCTTCTGAAGTAGCATCCTGGGTATCGGTTACCATCTCTGCTTGCGCATTAGTCGTTGCATCCGACTCCTGTTCCGTCACCGAGGAAGAGGGATCATCCGCTCCGTCAGGATTTTCCTCCTTGTTGTTGTCGGCAGGCGCAAGGTTCGCATCGCCAGCGTCCAGGTCTTGCGAAGGCGGCGGAGGTTCCTCGGTGGAATCCTCCTCCGACACGGGCGTTTCGTCGGTCGGCGTCGGAGCGGCCTCGTCCGGTGGTGCGAGCAGGTCGGCCACGTCGAAGTGTTTCAGTTTATCAAAATTTCCCTGCTCGACGTGGTCCTCGTATTGCCGCAACTCATCAGGCTTATCCTCGTGATACTCGGGCAGCGCATGATCGGCCGGATCCGGCGGAATGTCGGCGTAATCGCTTGGCGGACGCGGGTTCGTGTCAAAGCTCACGCCGCGGCCGTCGTTTGTCACCGGCTGGTTATCGTGGCCCCAGGCGTCCTGCGGCGCGGGAATCTGCTCGCACGGCACGAAGATCCAACTATCCCGAAACCCAAGCTGCTCACTCATCAGGTAGTTGTATGGCATGTAACAGTAGCCTTTGTCGCCCCAGTCCGTGCCCCACGAATTGCGCACGATGAAAACCTGCTCGCTGTCTGAGTAACCAACGCAGCACATCGAGTGCGCGCCATGGTCACGACGCGTGAGCTCCTGCGGGTCGGGCATGGGCACCACGCCGCCGCGCTGCGTGCAAGTGTCGAAGGAGTTGAACAACTTGCAGCCAAACACGATCGGATGCCCTTCCGCCAGGCAGTGCCGCCAGTCGTCGAGCTTTTGCTGCACGAGCTGCTTTTCCTTGATCTTGAAATGCGTCGCCTCCTCGAAGGACGCGCCGTTGGGCCGGGTCGTCACCAGCCGCGGCTCGTAGGGCCACGTCCGCTCCGCGCAGGCACCGAAGCTTTCCAGGCCTTCCATCGCGAATTGGATCACGCTGCCGGCGTCGCTATCCTGCTCGTGATTGCGCCAGCGGGCGTTGTAATAGATGAACAGCCGGCTCACATCGTAATCCTGCTGCGTGTGCCGCTTGACCCAATATTCGTAAGCGCCGGCCACGGCATTGGCGGTGCAGGACATCAGTTGCCCTTGGTCTTCCACGGCGGTGAAATATCCGCGTAAATCCACGCGCGACGGCAACGCGTTGGGATTGACCGTCGGATCGGTCGGCCGGAAGACCGGTGCGTTCGGGTCCGGCTGCATCGGCCGGTAGCCGCTGTTCCAGGCGGCGACGATGCGCGCCGCCTGCAAAGCGATGTCGGCCAATTGGCCACTCGCTGCCATCGCACTCAAAGTTGACCCGGCCGCAGCCAGAAACCGTCCCATGCGCGCAGCTCGGGTCACGGGCGGCGGCGCGGGCGGCGCGTCGATTTGTGGTGGTTCCTGCGGCACGTTGGCCGGAGGCAGCGAGGAGGGTGGCGCCGATGGTTGCTGCGGATACAGCACGCGCAATGGCTCCCAGGCATTCATTCCCAATCGCCACCCGAGGTCGTCGGGCAACACGGCGCCCGCCGCCAGCCACGTCCGCAACTGAGCCTCCGCGTAAGGTCCGTAGCGCCCACCGCCGCGGCTGAGATAAATGCTCGCCTCGGTCGGCGGAAGTTCCGGCGTGGGTGTTGGCGGGGGCGTCACCGCAGGCAGGGGTGGGGGAACCGCCGGCACGGTGGTCGGCGAAGATGGCATCGGCGGAGGGGGAAAGAGCACGCGCAACGGCTGCCACAGCGCGGGTTGCGATCCCGCGCCGCCGCCCTCGCGCCAGCCGAGGTCGTCGTAAGAAACGGTCCCCGCCAGCAGCCACGCCGCGATCGCGGCGTCGGGATAAGGACCAAAGCGCGTGTTGTTTCGCCAGAGATAAATGCCCATGCCAGGATCAGATCAACGCTCAAATTCCCAGCACCGCGACGACCAGCGAACGCCGGTGTGGAGCGGTGCGATGTTCAAAAAGGTAGATGCCCTGCCAGGTGCCCAGCGTCAACGCGCCGGCGCGCACGGGCACGCTCTCGCTCGTGCGGGTGAGCACCATCCGCAGGTGGCTCGGCATGTCGTCCGGACCTTCGGCCGTGTGCGTGAAATACGGCGCGTCTTCCGGCACCAGCCGGCGGAAAAATTCCTCCAGATCGACGCGCGCCGAGGGGTCGGCGTTTTCGTAGATGATGAGGCTCGCGCTCGTGTGCCGCACCAGCACGGTCGCCAGCCCTTCGCGCACCCCGGCGCGACGCACGGCTGCGGCGACCTGGTCGGTGATTTCGTAGGTGCCCTTGCCACGGGTCGGCACCGTCAATTCCTCGGTGAATGCAAGCATCGCACCTCGTCGCCGCGCCCTGCCGCGCTGGCAAGTCGGTTTTCAAATCGCCGCCGCTTGCGCCGCGTAATACGCCGCGACGAGGCCGAGCGATTTTTCGTTGGGCAACAGCCCCGGTTCCATCTGATTCATCACGTAGGCAAACGCCGTGCCGGTGTCCGGGTCGGCGAAGGCGTGCGCGCCGCCCGCGCCCGGCTGGCCAAAGGCGCGCGGACTCGGGCCGAAGAGCTGGCGCAACTTTTTTCCCGTCTGCGGATCGACCGGGTCTTGCATGAAGCCGGCGGAAAACGCGGTCGGCAATCGCAGGACTCGGTCCGGGCCATTGGCCAGCGTGGTGCGCATCGCGCGCAGCGTGTCGGGTTGGAAAAACGTGCGGCCTTCCCCCGTGCCGTCGCCTGCGAGCAGGGCGTAAAATTTCGCCAGCCCATGCGCGGTGCCGATGCCGCCGAGCGAGGGCAGCTCGGCGCGGCGCGCGGCGGGCGTGTTGAGATCGCGCACGGCGTGCAGGCCGCTCGGGCTGGCGAACGCGCGCCGGGTCAGCGAGCCTTCCTCGGCCAGGGCGGCGCGAAAGGCGTCGGCTTCGTCGCCCGGACGTTCGCCGGTGGCGGGCGACGGCGTGCGCGGAGTGAAAATCGGCGCCACCGCATCGTCCGCGATCTCCGGCGGCAACCCGATGTAAACGTCGAGCGCGAGCGGCTCGGCAAAGTTTTCCCGCCAATAGCTTCCCACCGTGCTGCCCGGCCGGCGGCGGCGCAGGATTTCGTCGAGCAACGAACCAAACGTGCGCGGATGATAGCCGTGCGCGCTGCCCGGCGGCCAGTTCGGCGTTTGCGCGGCGAGGGCGCGGGCGACGGCGGCGTGATCGCGGATGTCCACGGCGCGCGGATCGTCGAGCGCGGCTAGGCCGGCTTGGTGGGAAAGCACTTGCGCGAGCGTGATGGCCTCTTTTCCTGCTTGGGCAAACTCCGGCCAGAGCGCGCTCACGCGGGTTTCCAATTCGATGCCGTCGGTCTGCAAGACGTGCAGCACGCACGCGCTGGCGAGCGCCTTGGTCACGGACCAAAAGAGCACCGGCGTCGCCGCGGTGAACGGCGCGGAATCCGGCGTCCGATCCTTCGCGCCGCCGGCGAGCGAGACGACTTCCTCGCCGTCGCGCCAGATGCTCACGGCGGCGCCGAGTTCGCCACGCTCGGTGAAGTTTTCCTCAAAATGCGCCCGCAGCGCGGCCCAGCGATCCGACGGCAACAACGACGACATGGAATTTTTTTAAAGCAAATGCCGCATCCGGACCAAGTCGGGATCGGTGCGGGCGAAGTCGCGGAGTTTCTTGTCCATTTGAAAACTGGCGCGCAGGTGATTTTCCGCGCTGACGAGATCGTTGAGCGCGGTGTCGTAGCAACCCAGGTTGTAATAATACGTCGCCTCGCGTTTCAACGCGGCGGGACCGCGCAGCAACAGCGTGCGCGCCTCGGCGGTCCGGCCGAGTTCGTGCAGACAAAACGCGGCGTGGATGAACGGCTGCGGCGCTTCCGGCTCCAGTTCGCAGAGCCGCCGGCACACCTCCAGCGCCGATTCCCAGCGTCGGGTTTGAAACAAAAGCTGCACGCGCAAGTGCAAGACCTCGGCGCGACGTTCCTGCCGGGCGGCAGTTGCCGGCGGCGAGAGCGCGTCAAGCTCCGCGAATGCCTCGTCGATCATGCCGAGTTCCGCGTAACCCTGGGCGGCGAGCAGGAGCCGGTTCGTGGCGGGAGCGGGTGGAGCGGTGGAATCCATGAAAGGCAGAAAAAGTCGGCCGCATTCTCTCAATTTTTCCGCCCAAAGCAATCCTGGCAAAACTTCCACAAGCAACTGCCCGGCATTCGCGTCTTGCCCGCCGCGAGAGAGCGCATAAGCTCTCAGCCGTGCAGACCCGGCGGTCTGCCTGTGTCCGGGAAAAATCTCCGCATTTTTTAATACCATGAATACGGCCGCCGCAGCCAGGAACGAAGATCTCGAGGCCAACGTCGATAAAAAGGCGCTCCGCATCAATCTCGACGCCACGAAATACGGCACCTTTGCCGAGATCGGCGCCGGGCAGGAGGTGGCGCGGATTTTCTTTCACGTCGGAGGCGCCAGCGGCACCATCGCCAAGACCATTTCGGCCTATGACATGACGTTTTCCGACGCCATTTACGGACCGACGCCGCGCTATGTCAGCCGGCAGCGGCTCCAGCAGATGCTGGAGTATGAATACAATCTGCTGCTCGAACGCCTGGCCGACAAACGAGCCGGGCGCACCAGCTTTTTTTCATTTGCCAACACGGTCGCCACGAAAGGCTACAACCGGCCGACCGAAGGCCACGGCTGGCTGGGCGTTCGGTTCCAGGCGCACCCGCGCGCGGAGCCGAACCAGATCATCATCCATGTCCGCATGTTGGATAAGGATAATATCCAGCAACAGGAAGCTCTCGGTATCATTGGAGTGAATCTCATTCACGGTGCGTTCTATAACTATCCTTATCCCGAAAAGCTGATTGGTTCGCTCATTGATAGCTTGTCTCCCGAGCGCATGCAGGTGGACATGATCAAATTTTCCGGGCCGGATTTTCATTATATCGACAATCGCCTGATGGCGCTGCAACTGGTGGAACAAGGGCTGGCCGATGCGGTGTTGTTCAATCCCAACGGCGAATGCGAACGACCCGATGAAGCAATCTATAAGAAAGCCGTGCTGGTTGAGCGCGGCAGCTTCCGGCCGGTGACTCACACAACGCAGGACATCCTCGACTGCGCGCAGGAACGGTTCGTGCGCGAAGCCAAGGTCACGGGCAACGAGGCGATCACGTTGATGGAAATCACCATGCAGAACCTGCTCTCCGGAGGGCAGTTGGATCACACCGATTTCCTGGACCGCGTGGATGTGCTCGGGAAGCTGGGTCGCACAGTGATTATCTCGAAGTTCGGCGAATACTTCCGGCTCGGCGCGTATTTGTCGCGTTGCACGGATAAGATGGTTGCGATTGCAATGGGTATTCCCTCACTGATCGATTTGTTTCAAGAGAAGTATTATACCAACCTCGAAGGCGGCATCATGGAGTCATTTGGTCGGTTATTTAAGAACGACTTGAAACTCTACGTTTATCCAATGCGCGATCCGAGCACGGGAGAAATCGTAACTGCCAGTAGTTTGAAGGTCGCGCCGAACCTGCAACATCTGCACGCTTACTTGTTGCAGAATCATTATATCGAAGAACTCGAAGGCTATAAGCCGGAGTATCTCGACATCTTCTCGCGTGACGTGCTAAAACGCATTCGCTCCGGCGATCCAAGCTGGGAGAAGATGGTGCCGGAGCAGGTGGCGGATATGATCAAGGTTGGCCGGTTGTATAACTACCAGCCGTCGGCGGCCCAGTGAACGCATGCCATGCTCAGCATCCCGGCGATCCATGAAGCCGTGCTGCGCGCCGCGGCGAAGATCACGCCGCCGGTGCGCGGCGCTTATCTTGACCTTGGCAGCGGCGGCGGGGAACTCATTGCGCTCATGCGGGAGCGTTTCAAAGTGGAGTCGTTTGCGTGCGACGGCACGGGCGCGTTGATGAAGCTGCCCGATCAAAAGGTGGAAATCGCGGATTTGAACCGCGAGCCGCTGCCTTACGAGGATAACAAATTTTCGCTCGTCACCTGCACGGAAACCATCGAACACCTGGAGCGTTATCGCGAGACGATCCGCGAGGTGCATCGCGTGCTGCGCCCCGGCGGCTGGGCGATTTTTACCACGCCGAATATTCTCAACGTGAAGTCGCGGCTGCGCTTTCTCCTGTTCGGATTTTATAATCTGTTCGGCCCGCTGGCGGTGCGGGAAAGCGCTGTTCACGACACGGGCGGGCACATCAATCCGGTCGGGCTTTTCTATCTCGGCCACGCGTTGCTCGACGCCGGCTTTCGTGCGGACAGCTTGCGGATCAGTGTGGACCGCTGGCAGCGCTCGTCGCTCGCGGCGCTCATCCCGCTCTGGCCGATTTTGCGTTTGGGCGCGGCGGCGGCGTGGCGCAAGGAAGTAGGTAAATTCCACACGATCAATGCGGCGAACGCACCGCTGGTGCGGGCGATGAATTCGCGCGACATCCTGCTCGGCCGCACGCTGGTCGTGGCGGCGGCCAAGGCGGAGGTTTGACCGTGGACGCAGAAACGCGTTGTTATGCGGAATTGGAGGCGCGCGTCGCCGACCGGCTGGCGGCGACGGCGGCGGATTGGAGCGAGGCGGAATTTTCCGCGCTGGCGCGGGAGGTTTTCGCTTTTCAACGTCCGCACAATGCGCCGTATGCCCGCTATTGCGAGAGCACCGGCGTCGGGCTGGAAATCGGCGACTGGCGCGAGATTCCGGCGATGCCGCAGGCGGCGTTCAAGCTGTGCGCGTTGCGCGCCGGTTTCGATGCGGCGGGCACGGCGCGGACGTTCCGCACGAGCGGCACGACGGGCGAAGGCTTTGGACAGCATCATTTCAAAACGCTGCGGCTCTACGAAGCGGCGATCCTCGGCGGCTGGCGACATTTTTCCCTGCCGATTGATCGGCCGCAGCTCCTGCTCGCGCCGCACCCGGACGACGCGCCGCATTCCTCGCTCGCGCACATGCTCGGCACGCTCGCCCGCGTCGCGCCCGCCGGCGAGCAGCACTGGTGCGTATCTGCCGACGGGAAGTTGGAAGTCGAGTGGGTTCTCGCGCTCGCCGGGCGCTACCGTGAGGCTGGGCGGCCGGTGTTGCTGCTGGGCACGGCGCTGGCGTTTTTGCACCTGTGCGAAGCATTGGAAAAACGCGGCACACCAGTCACGTTTCCGACGGGCACGGAGGCGATGGAAACGGGCGGCTACAAGGGGAGCGGGCGCACGCTGACGAAGCGGGAACTTTACGCGCGTTTCGAACGCTGGCTCGGGCTGCCGGCGGAGGCGATTTTCAATGAATACGGCATGACGGAACTCTCCTCGCAATGGTATGCGCGCGGTCTGGCGCAACCGCACGCGGGTCCGCCGTGGACGCGGGCGCTCGTGATCGACCCGGAGACGGGCCGCGAGGCGGCGGCGGGCGCGGTCGGCGTGCTGCGGCTGTTTGATCTGGCGAATCTTGGCTCGGTGCTGGCGCTGGGCACGCAGGATTTGGCGGAGGCGCACGGCGACGGCACGTTCACGTTGCTCGGGCGCGACCCGCAGGCGCTGCCGCGCGGCTGCTCGCGAGCGGCGGACGAGTTGCTGGCGGCGACAGCGGCGACTTCCCCGACGTGAACACCGACGCGCGCATCGAGGTGCTGGCGCGGATGACGCCGGCGTTCGCCCCCTGGCTCGGCGAGGTGACCGTGGAAAACCTGCGCGAACTGCTGCAAGCGGAACTCGGCGACGCGCGGGCGCTGGACGATTTCCAACCACGCGGGCCGCGGCATTTTTCCAAGGCGGTCGCGCCGCGGACCATCCTGCACATCGTCAGCGGGAACACGCCGCACGCGGGGTTGCAGAGTCTTTTCCGCGGACTGCTGCTGGGTTCGCACAATTGGGTGAAGCTGCCCACTGGCGGCCTGCCGGAAATCGCGGCGTTCCGCGACGCATTGCCAGCGGAGTTGGCGGCGCGGGTGGAGCTGGCGGAAACGCTGCCGGAGGAATGGCTGGGGCGGGCGGAGGCGGTCATCGTTTTCGGCGCGGATGCGACGATCGAGGAGTTTCGCCGGAGGACGCAGGCCGGGCAGATTTTCGTGGCGCACGGGCATCGGGTGAGTTTTGGCGTGGTGTGCGACGCGGACGCGGAAGCGGCGCGGGCGGCGGCGCGCGATGCGTCGTTGTTCGACCAGCGCGGCTGCCAGTCGCCGCACCTTTTTTACGTGCAAGGCGGCGCGGCGCGGGTGCTCGGCTGGGCGGCGGCGCTGGCGCGGGAGATGGAAATTTTCAATCAAACTCAACCGCGCGCCAAGCTAGCTCCGGCAGACGCGGCGCGCATATACACGTTGCGCGAGGAATGGCGTTTTCGCGCGACGGGCGCGGCGGGCGAAGCCGCGGTCTGGACTTCCGCCGGCTCGACGGACTGGACGGTGATCGGCGATGTGCGTGATTCGGCGTTTGTCGCGTCGCCAGCGGACCGGGTGGTCTTCGTCAAGCCGTTGCCGGAACCGCTGGCGGCGCTGCCCGCGGCGCTCGGTCCGGCGCGGCGGCATTTGGGCGCCGTCGGCTTCTGGCCGGCGACCGTGGCGCACGGGCGCGAGCTGGCAGCACTCGACCTGCCGGCGGCGCGGCTGTGCCCGATCGGCCGGATGCAAACGCCGCCGCTAACCTGGCACCAAGACGGGCTGCCGCCGCTCGGCGCGCTGGTGCGTTGGGTTGACCTGGAAACTTTGTAAAATTCTCGCCACGAGGCGCAAGAGGGCTTGTCAACTCGCGCGCGGTCCGACAGGATCAGGGCGTCCAAATGTCCAAGCAAGACGCGATCATCAGCGAAGGCACCGTGACCGAGGTGTTGCCCGGCACGATGTTCCGCGTGGCGCTGCCGAACGGCGCCAATGTGCTGGCGCACATCTCGGGCAAGATGCGCAAGCATTTTATCCGCATCGTGCCGGGCGACAAGGTGAGTGTGGAGCTGTCGCCGTATGATCTGACGAAGGCGCGGATCACGTTTCGCGAGAAGTGAAGTCGCGCACGCTGGGCGTTGCCGCCGGAGCCGGAGCCGGCATTTTTTTATTCTGCCACAGATACGAACGGCGGCGGTGGCGGATACGAATTCGCCAAGGAGACAGTAAACCCTTATTCCAACACTTCTTTCTATGGCCAACGAATCACATTCCGGCAGCAACGATCCGCACGACAAGTTCGAGAGCGGCAAGGAGCACGCGCAACAGGCGGCGGCAGATTTCGGCGACGCCGCGCGACAGGGCGCGCAGAACGTCAAGAGCGAGGCGGCGTCGCGAGCCGATGACTTGCGCTCGCAGGCGTCGGCGAAGTTTGAGGATTTGAAATCGCAGGCGTCGCAAAAGGTGGACGATTTCAAGCAGGCCGCGTCGCAAAAAACCGACGAATGGCGCGGCCAGGCTGAGGCGGCCTGGGACGATGCCAAGACGCGGGCGCGGACTTTCCAAGAGGACGGCGAGCAGTATATCCGGGAAAATCCGACCAAGGCGGTCGCCTACGCGCTGGGCGTGGGCTTCGTGCTCGGATTGATCCTGCGGAAGTAACCGGCCGGACTATTGACGCAATGGGTCGGCTGGCGTCCTCGTCCTTCCGCTGGCGAAGCCCGGCGGCGGCGCTTGGATGCCAGCGTCCTGCTTTAACATGACGGATTCCAATCCTTCACTCGGCTGGTCGGCCGCGGGACAGGAGCAGCACGAGCAGCAACGGCGCGACCAGCCCGAGGCCCACCCCGGTTTTTTGGAAAGCCTGGGCCGGCTACTGGGGTCGAGTTCGGATTATATTTCCGCCCGGCTGCAATTGCTGGGCCTTGAGTCAAAGGGCGCGCTCGGCAACTTGGTGCGCGTCATCATCCTCGTGGCGGCTGCGCTGTTGTTGCTGCTGTTCACCTACGTGTTTTTGATCATCGCGTTTGTGTTCATCCTTCAACGATTGACGCAGTGGAACTGGGCCTACATCACGCTGGGCGCCGGTGTGCTGCACCTGTTGCTGGCAGGCGTTTGTTTGTGGCTTGCCAAGGGCCGGCTGGTCGGGATTTCATTCGCGGGCACCATCGCGGAATTCAAGAAAGACAAGGAATGGCTGACGAATCAAAGAGTGACGACGAGCGCCGACGGGAATTGATCGCCGAGCTGGCGCGGTCGCGCGCGAGCATGAGCCGGCAATTCCAACACGTTGCCTACCACGCCGCCGTGCCGAAGCGGGTGAAAGCCTCCGTGCGCCGCAATGCGCCGACCTGGCTGGCTGGCGCGGTGTTTACGGGGATTTTCGCCGGCTGGCGTCTTTTGCGGCCGGGGCCGAAAATCAAGAAAGTCTATCTTGATCCGAGCACGGGCAAGGGCATCGCGAGGGAGGACGAAAAACGACCGAGCTTCTGGATGGCGGCGCTTTCGTTGGTGCTGCAAATTTTGCAGCCGGTGCTGACTTCGTTTGTCACGAAACGGCTCACCGGTTACTTGAACCGCGACTTGCCCGCCGCGCGCTGAAACCGGCGGCCGTGGCAGCGCTGCAACGGCGCTTTGTTTGCAGTTGCGCGGCGTGGCTTTCGGAGTTGACTTTCCTACCGATTCGACGGCAGGTTTTTAACCATGGCAGCAGTAACAGACCCCGTGGCCGCCGCGCCCGCGCAGGCAGACGGCGCGGCAAGCGTCCCCATCTACGATCACGTCGATTATTACTTGCGCGTCGGCCAGGAAGCCGATGCGTCCGACATCCATCTCAGCGTCGGCATGCCGCCCTTGTGGCGACGGTTCGGCCATCTCGGGCCGATCTGGCCGGATGCCGCGCGCCTCGGACCGGAGGACACTGAAAAGCTCGCGCACAGTTTTCTTACCGACGTGCAGTGGGCGAAGGTCGTGGAAAGCGGCGACATCGATTTTGCTTACACCAACCCGCTCGGGCGGTTTCGCGTCAGCGTCGTGCGGCATCGGCTCGGAGTTGACTGCGTGTTCCGCATCATCAGCACGCAACTGCGGACGATGGATGAACTCGGGCTGCCCGCGAGCCTGAAGCAGCTCACGCAATATCACAACGGTCTCGTGCTCGTAACCGGCTCGGTCGGCAGCGGCAAATCGACGACGCTGGCGGCGCTCATCGATCAGGTGAATCAGGACCGGCACGACCACATCATCACGCTCGAAGACCCCATCGAATACGTCATCGGACCCAAAGGCTGCCATGTGACGCAACGCGAGGTGCACACGCACACGCACTCGTTCGCCACGGCCTTGCGCGGCGCGTTGCGCGAAGACCCGGATGTCATCATGGTCGGCGAGATGCGCGACTTGGAAACGATCTCGCTGGCGATCACCGCGTCCGAGACGGGACACTTGGTTTTGGGAACGCTCCACACCGGCAGCGCGGCGCGAACTCTCGACCGCGTGCTCGACGTGTTTCCCACCGATCAGCGCGAGCAAATCCGCATCATGGTCAGCGAGAGCCTGCGCGGCGTGGTCTCGCAGCAACTCGTCCCGCGCGCCGACGGCAAGGGCCGGGTGCTGGCGCTGGAGATTCTCACCAACACGCCAGCCGTGAGCAACTGCATCCGCGAGGCAAAGACGTTCATGCTGCCTGGCATCATCCAGACCGGCCGCAAGCAGGGCATGAAGCTGATGGACGACTCCTTGCGCGAGCTGGCGGAAGCCGGTGTCATCGCCAGGGAGGAAGCCGTGGCGCGAGCCGAGCAGAAGTTGCTCATGCAGCAGATGCTGGGAGTTAATTAACCGCTCAAATCTCATGGCCTACATCGATCAATTCTTTGAAGTTCTCGTCGAATCCAAAGCCAGCGATTTGCACATCGGCGAGTCGCAACCGCCGAAGATTCGGCGGCACGGCGAGATCGTCCCGATCCGCGACGAACCGGTGACGAACGAGGAAGCGGCCTACATGCTCAGCGAGATCGCCGGGCCGGCGCGCTGGGAAAAATTCGAGGCTGGCGGCGACCTCGATTTTGCCTACGAGATGAACGAGGAATCGCGCTTCCGCTGCAATTTCCTCAAGCAAACCAACGGTTACGGCGCGGTCTTCCGTTTGATCCCGACGCGCATCCTCACGCTCGATGAACTCAAGGTGCCGCCGATCATCAAGACTTTCGGCGAACTCCGCTCCGGTCTCGTGCTCGTCACCGGCCCGACTGGCTCGGGTAAATCGACGACGCTGGCGGCGCTCATTGATTACATCAACACGAATTTCAGCCGGCACATCGTGACCGTCGAGGAGCCGATCGAATTCGTGCATCAAAACAAGAACAGCGTCATCACGCAACGCGAGGTGCCCGAGAACGTCACCAGCTTCCCGAGCGGGCTGAAAGCCGCGTTGCGCGAGGACGCCGACATCGTGCTCGTCGGCGAGATGCGTGATTTGGAAACGATCTCGCTCGCGCTCACCGCGGCGGAGACCGGCCTGCTCGTGTTTGGCACGCTGCACACGAACAACGCGCGCAAGACCGTGGACCGCATGATCGACGTGTTTCCCTCCGACCAACAGTCGCAGGTGCGCACAATGCTGGCGGCGAGTCTGCGCGGCGTCATCGCGCAGCTTCTCCTGAAAAAAGGCGACGGCAGCGGGCGCGTCGCGGTGAATGAAATTCTCGTCGCCAATCCGGCCGTCAGCGCCATCATCCGCGAAGGCGCCACGCAAAAGCTGGAGGACGTGATCGTGGCCGGCCGGAGCCAGGGGATGCAGTTCATGGACGACGCGATCTGGCAGGTGATGCAACAAGGCATCTGCACGCCGCACGAAGCCTACATGAAAGCGATTGACAAGAACCGCTTTCGCAAATTCCTTCCTCCCGAGGATCAGGGCTTGTAAACACGAGGCTGGGCGGCCAGGTGCGTTGCAGCCCGGCTAGGGCTGAATCAGTGTCACCAACCGCCTCTTGTCTCGTGCCAAAATCGCTCCGCCAAACTCGCTGGACGCGGCTGCGCACCTTTCTGCGCGGCCTGCTGCTCTACAACACCGTGTATTGGCGGAAAGCCTCGGACGATGCGCGGTCGGGACACCGCGATCGCGCGGAACGCGCCGGGCTGGCGCCGCAGGTCGATCCTGGCTTGGTGCAACCTCGCGTCCGGGCAACTCCACGCACCGCGCAATCTGCCCCCACCATTACTCTCCCAAACACGATTGGGGTTGGAACGGATGGCGACGCCATTGCCGCGGCGACCGCGCTCGTGGCTGCGCTCAGCCAGGCATTGGCTCAAAGCCAATCCGCCAGCGGCGCCGCTGGCGGGCAACCGGCAAGCCCAACGCCCGGCGGCAACGAATCCGGTTCGCCAATCGCACCCGTGCCAACATCCGGGAAGCCTCCAGTGATCACCCTGGATAATGTAGTGCGGCAGCGCCGCCGGCGCGGCAATCGAATAGGGGAATCCGCACCCGCTGTTCTTTCCTTCACCCTGCGCCGGAAACGTCGCCGCAGCTTTTGGCGGCGGCTCTTGCGTTGGAAATAATCGCCTCGCTACGCGGCGCGCGTGCCGCGGGGAAATAGCGCTTGGCGGACCTTGGCGGATTCGCTAAAAAGCGGTCCCGTCTTGTTCCCGTCGGTCGCCGTTATTTTTTTAATTTTCTTCCATGCAATGCACGCACTGCGGTCAGGAAAATCCCGCTCATAATGATCGCTGCCTGCGCTGCGGCGCGGCGTTGCCGGCGGCTTCGGCGGCGGCCTCCGGCGCACTGCCGGCGCCGACGATGTTGCAGCCACCCGGAGGCGGGCCATTGGGCTATCCCGGCGGGGGATTCCCCGTGGTGCCGAACTATTTGGTTCAAGCAATTTTGGTCACGTTGTTTTGCTGCATGCCGTTTGGGATCGTAGCCATCGTCTTCGCGGCGCAAGTCAACACGAAGCTGCAAATTGGCGATTATGCCGGCGCGCTCAACGCGTCAAAGAATGCGAAAACATGGAGCTGGGTCGCGTTTGGCTGCGGACTGGCTGTGTATCTCGTCGTGTTCGCCTTCTACGGGATCGTGATTATTAGCCTGCTCAGCGGCGGTTTCCCGAACACCGGCACCCGCCCGTGAATGTTGCACGCCACGGTTGCCCGACGCTCGCCGCGAGCCGTCCCCGGCTGGGTTTGCGTCTCGCCGGCATCGCGGCAAGCGCCGCGGCCGGGTTCACCGTGCTCCGTTGTTTTGACCCGCGCATTGCCGGCTTTTTTCCGCCGTGCCCGTTTCATTGGCTGACCGGATGCTGGTGTCCGGGCTGCGGCTCGACCCGCGCGCTGCACGCGCTCGCGCACGCCGACCTCGCGGGCGCGTGGCGCATGAACGCGCTCCTTGTCTGCGCGCTGCCCGCGCTCGCGGTCCTGCTCACGTCCGAATGGCTGCTGCCGCCGGCGCGCCGCGTGTTCGTGCCGCCGCGCGTGATCTGGATTTTTTTCGTCGTGACGCTGCTCTTCTGGATCGGCCGCAACGTGCCGGTTTATCCGCTGACACTGCTGGCGCCGCATTGAGAAAAACACCGTGCTACCGTGGGAGCTTCGCCGCTGCTCCCGTATGTCACACGTTTTCCGCCAGACCTGGGCCTTCGTCTTCCGCGACTGGCACCTCACGCGCCGCTACTTTTCTTGGGTGCTCGTCTTCACCGTTTATGCGCTGGTGAACTCCGCCACCATCGCGCTCATCGGTGTCGCAGAAAATAACTACCGCCTCACGCTCAAGCTCACCGTCGGCGTGCTGCTCTGGAGCTACCTGTCGGTCATCTTTCAGGAAATCAGCAATTCCATTTCCTACGAACGCTGGGAAGGCACGCTCGAATACACTTTCATGGCGCCGGTGTCGCGCCTCGTGCATCTGCTGGGCGTCAGCTTGTTCGCGCTCGCCTACAGCATCGGGCGGATGGTCTTCGTGCTGCTTGGGCTGATCGTTTTCATCCAGCTCAGCATCGCCGGCGCGAACCTTTGGGGAATGCTCGCCGTGCTGCTCGTCGGCAGCCTGGCGTTTGTCGGTTTGGGCTTAATGGCCGCCATCCTGCCCGTGATGAGTCCCGAGCACGGGCCGCAAGGCACGAACATTTTTCAAGGCTTGCTCCTGCTCGTCTCCGGCATCTACTATCCCATCGAAGTCCTGCCCGCCTGGGTGCGTCCCTTTTCCTGGCTCTCGCCGGCGACCTACGTCATCAACGCCAGCACGAAGCTCGTGGGCATCGACAGCGCGCAGGCCGGCCAGCGCTTGCAAGGCGCGCCGCTCGCCGCCGTCCGTGGCGACTTGCTCGTGCTCCTGGCGATGGGCGCCGTCCTCGTGCCGGCAGGCTTGTGGGTGTTTCACCTCGTCGAAAATTGGGCCAAGCACACCGGCAAACTCAAACGCACCGGCTGATGGAAAATGACGCGCCGCCGGCGTGCGGCGTCGAAGTTGTCAAAAGCCCGCTTTCAGCGCACGCTCCCGGCCACAACGCCATGCCCAACGCCACCCAGCCGCACGTCGGCATCATCGCCACCAGCCTCAGCTCCGATTCCCGCTCGCAGTTGCTCGCCCGCGAGGCGCTGAGCAAGCTGCAAGCGCAGAAAGTCCGCGCCACGCTCGTCGATCTGCGCGAGCACGCCTTGCCCTTCACCGGCTCCGACGCGAGTTGGGGCGACCCGGCCGTCGGCAAAATGAAGACGCTCGCGTTGACCATGACGCACCTCCTCTTCGCCGTGCCGATTTACAATTACGACGTCAACGCGCTGGCGAAAAATTTCGTCGAACTCATGGGCAGCGACGTGCTTGAAAACAAAACGGTCGCGTTTCTTTGCTCCGCCGGCGGCCAGGGCTCGTTCATGTCCGTGATGGCGTTTGCGAACTCGCTCATGCTCGATTTTCGCTGCTGGATCGCGCCGCGCTTTCTTTACGTCACCGACGATTTTTCGCCCGGCGCGCTGCCGAAAAAACTGGACGAACGCCTCGACAGCTTGCTCCGCGATCTGCTCACGCGCGGTTTGCAGCAGTGACGGTCGCGCTGCCGCCCGACGCGCGCACGACGAGCCGGCAATCGAGAAGAATGTCGCGGGTGAGCATGGTGGGCTGCGCGACGCGCTCCAGCATCACCGCCATCGCCGCCGCACCGATCTCGCGGCACGGCTGGCGCACCGTGGTCAAGGGAATAGGCAACAGGCTGGCGTATTCCACGTCGTCGATGCCGACGATGCCGACCTCTTGCGGCAGGCGATAGCCGAGGCCGAGCAGCGTGTGCATGAGCCGGCCGGCGACCCGGTCGTTGGCGCAGACGATGCCATCGGGGCGGTGAAATTTCATCCTTTGCTCAACCTCTTCGACTTTCTCGGGATCAATCCTCCAGACAAGCGCCCCATCTGCCGGCGCGTCCATGACAAAGAGCGCTCCGCGATAGCCCGCGATGCGTGCTTCCACCGTCGCCGCGGCCTCGGGATAAGCGAGAAACGCCAGACGCCGACGGCCGCAGGCTCGCCACAAGTGCAGGGTCGAGACATAGCCCGCCCGACGGTTATCGATCCCGACGAGATCGTGCCGGCTCCGGTCCGGATACGGCAGGATGTCGCGATCGAGCAATACGACGGGAATCCGCGCGGCATCGAGCGCCTCAATGATGCGGCGGTTCATGTCCGCGCTGGCCGCCGTCATTTCCAGCGGCGCGAAGAAGACGCCGGCGACCTGCCGTTCCAGATATTGCTGGCAAAGCTGCCAGGCGCCTTCCTCCTTGCTTGGGGCATCCGGCGCGACATGGCCCCAGAGCAAGGCGTGCTTGCTGGCTAGCGGCGAACCGGCCATGCCTTGGCAGATCGGCTCGAAAATCTCGGTCTCTCCCAAATCGGGAATCAACAAGCCGAAGAGCAGACCGCCGGTCCCTTTCGCGCGGGTCGCGCGCACGAACGTCCCCGAGCCGGCGCGCCGGTCCACCAACCCGCGGGCGCGCAACTCGCGCACGGCGCGCCCGACCGTGATGCGGGAGCTGGCAAACCGCTGGCTCAGCGCGGCTTCGCTCGGGAGCCGGGTGCCGGGAGGATATTTTCCGGCCAGGATTTCCTGCTGCAAGAGGTCGAGCACCTGCTGGTATTTGGGAGCGGATTTGCGGAGAGGAGAACGAGCCATAGGAAATGCTGACATTACAACTTTATTGTTTAACAATACAACATTTCATTGGTGGAAACGTCTAACTAAGCATAACCTGAACTTATCAATCGCAAAGATTGAATGGGAGGGTGTCCAACGACGCCCTGGGGCATCCAAATGAAAAACCAAATGAAAGAGAACAAAGGTATGGTGAATCGTATCGAGCCGATCAAACACTACTTGGTAGCCAGCGACTTTGACCAGACGCTGAGCTTTAACGATTCCGGCTTTGTCTTGAGTGAAATGCTGGGGATCAACGGGTTCCACGAAAAAGTGACGGGCTTGTCGAAGGTCAATCTCGTGCAGCAAGGCGCCGAGTTGACCTATCTGCTGCGCCACGATCCCGAGTTCCGCGGCGTGCGCCGCGAGCACCTCGTGGAAGCAGGCAAACGCGTGCGGCTGAAAAAGCACGTCGAGCTGTTTGCCCGCATGCTGGACGAAGGCATCGCGGAGGCGCGATTTTCCTTCTTTGTCATCTCTGCTTCGCCGCGAGAAGTGGTGGAGTCGGCGCTAGAAGGCATCGTGCCGGCGGAGAACATCATCGGCACCGACTTCGACTACGATCCGAAAACCGGCGAGATCTGCGCGGTCAAACGGGTGGCCGCCGGCTACGGCAAGGTCGCCGTGCTCCAGGAGTTGGAAACCAAGCTCCAGATCACGCCCGATCACACGATCTATATCGGCGACGGCAGCTCAGACATGACAGTGATGCAGCACGTCAACAGCATCGACGGCCACACCATCGCGGTTTCCGAAGTGAAAAACGTCGGCCGCATCGCCCAGCGCACCGTGCTCAGCGACAACGCGCCGAGCGTGCTGGTGCCCGTGCTCGAAGACGTCTTCGGCTGGGATTCCGCGCAAATCCGCGAGTTGTTCGCCACCTACGGACTCGTCTTGCAGTCGTGGGACAAGATCCGCACCGACTGGGTGAGTTTCCACGAAACGAGCACCGCGCCCGACGAAGCGCCAATGGCCTTCTCGCTGCACGACTGATTTGACTCAAAAGCAACCACAATTTCGCAAACACTACTTATTATGAACAACATCAACATTTTCCCGCTGCCGCCGAGTTTTGTCCGGCCGCAATATCCCATCGCCGCCGACGAACCGGAGAAGGCCAAAATCAGCGCCATCGACCGGGCGACGATCATCGCTTGGGCGCTCCTGGCGGTGCTGGTCCTCTTGCTGGTCGGTCTGCAACTGGCCTGGCAACAGCACTTGATCTCCGCAGGCCAGACCCCGCCGAACATCGGCTGGGATAATTTCGGGGCGCAATTCATTCCCTGAAGTGCAGCCGCACCACAAGCGAACCATCAATCCTATGACCGCATCCATCGGCTGGGTGGCGACGGCGGCATTTGCCGCCTCCTACCTGTGCAAAAACCCGGGCGCCTTGCGCCGCGTGCAGGCGCTCGCCGCCTGTTTGTGGATTCTCTACGGCTGCGTGGTCGGCGCTCTGCCGGTCGTCGTCGCCAACCTGATCGTCGCCGTGATGGCCGTCGTGTATCCGTGGTTCCGCGTCCGGCTGGCGTCGCGCCGCGCATCGTCGGCGAGCGTGGCGGACGCAGCGTCGCGGGAATCCTTCCGCCCGGCTGCGGAAATGCACCGCGCTATTAACCAGGCACACATCCCACACTCGAACCCTTATGTTATTCTACCTCCTCTTCCTGGCTGCCGCGCCCAACTACGAATCCCGGCGCGTCGGTGACTTCGGCCGGTTGATAAATCGGCCGCAATTGTAAGCCGTCGTCGCGTGACGCGCCGCGGCGCGCTCCGCAGGGCAAAGCCGTGCCAACTTCAGGGCGGCGTTCGCTTTTCGTGGGCGCCGTCCTGGTGTAGTTTCACGGCGATCATGGAAGCTGCCGCCCCTTCGACGCCAGCATCGCCGCCTCCGCTCACCGCCCACCGGCAGAAGGCGGATTTTCAAGCCAAACTGCGCGACGTGCCGCACAAGCCAGGCGTGTATCTGATGCGCGACCGGCTCAACCGCGTCATCTACGTCGGCAAAGCGCGCGACCTGCGCAAGCGCGTCGGCTCGTATTTCATGCCGTCGCGCCGGAGCCGCGCCGATCTCAAGACGCGGGCTTTGTTGGAAAGCGTCTATGACTTCGAGTTCCACGTCGTCCGCTCGGAGCCGGAGGCGCTCTTGCTCGAAGGCCGGCTCATCAAGGAATACCGGCCGCGCTATAACATTTCCTTTCGCGACGACAAAGGGTTCCTGCTCGTCAAGGTCAACCCGCAGGACCCGATCCCGCGGTTTCAACTCACGCGGCTGCGCAAGGATGACGGCGCGCGCTACTTCGGGCCGTTCGCGCACAGCGGTGCGCTGCGTTCGACGCTCAATTTGATGCGCGACAAATTCGGCCTGCGCTCCTGCCGGCCGTATGAGCCGGGCGAGTATGATTTCAAGCACTGTCTGGCGCCGGTGATCAAAAACTGCCCCGCGCCGTGCGTCGGAAAAATCAGCCGCGAAGCCTACCGCGAGCGCGTGCTGGCGGCGTGCGATTTTCTCGAAGGCCAGAGCCGCGAGATGCTCGAAGGTTTGGACAAACAGATGCGCGAGGCCGCGGCGCGGATGGACTTCGAGAAGGCGGCGCAACTGCGCGACATGATCGACGATCTGCGGCGCACGACCGCGCCGGCGCGGCGCTTCACGCGCGTGAGCCTGCCTTCGACGGTCGATCCAGCCGCCGACCTGAAGGCGCTCGGCGACGCGCTCGGTCTGCCGCACCTGCCGCTGGTGATGGAGTGTTTCGACATCTCGAACATCTCGACGACGCACATCGTCGCCAGCATGGTCTGCTTCAAAAATGGCGTGCCGGACAAGGCGAACTATCGCCGCTATCGCATCAAGGGCGTGGACGGACAGAACGATTTTGCGAGCATGGCCGAAGTCATCCGCCGGCGCTACGCGCGCGTGCTGCTCGAAGCGCGCGCGGCGCACCCGGAAGACGCAGAGTTCAGCCAGGAAAATCCGCAGGACGCGCTGGCGCGACTGGCGCGAGCAGCAGCCAACGCCGATCCCGCGCCGCAAGCCGGCGACACGTCGGAAGGCGCGAACACGACCGGCGACGTTTTGATCGAAGGTCCGGGCTACGCGGCGGATGAAACGGACGCCGAATTGGCCAGCGAAATCTCGCGCGAGCGGGAAGCGGAAATTCTCGCGCTGGACGACTCGCGCGGCGTGGAAAATGTCGGTGATAAAAAAGCGCCGCGCGCCGTGCGCCTGCCGGACTTGGTGATCGTGGATGGCGGCAAGGGTCAGCTCTCGGCGGCTTGCAAGGAATTGCAGCGGCTCGGCTTGCACGAGCTGCCGATCATCGGTTTGGCAAAAGAGTTCGAGGAAATCTATCGCCCCGCGCGCCCGGCGCCGTTGCGCCTGCCCGAAGATTCGGGCGCGCTGCGATTGCTCCAGCGCATCCGCGACGAAGCGCACCGCTTTGCCAACGGCTACCATCAACTCTTGATGAAACGCCGGGTGAACGAGAGCATCCTCGACGATTGCCCCGGCGTGAGCGAGCGGCGCAAGACGGCGCTCCTGCGCGCCTTCGGCAGCGTCGAGCGCATCCGCCGCGCGAGCGTCGAGGAACTCGCCGCGGTGGAAGGCATCAGCCAGCGTCTCGCCGAGGACGTGCAGCGGTTTTTGCAAACGCACTGAGCTTTGCGGCAATGCACCGCGCGCCGGATACTTTTCAAACGCCGCGCCTCGTCGCCGAGCGGCCGGGCGAGGAACACTTCGAGGCGATGTGTGGTTTGTTCAATGATCCGGGAGTAATGGAATGGATCAAGTTGCAAAACTTTTCGCCGGAGAAAACCCGCCGGACGATGGCTGCGTGGCAGACGCATTGGGAACAGCACGGCTTCGGCATCTGGGTGTGGCGCGAACGCGACGGCGAGCGGCGCGTCATCGGCCGCGGCGGCCTGCGGCTTTTCGTCATCGATGGGCGGGCCGAGATCGAATTGCTCTACGCGTATCGGCAGGAATTTTGGGGCCGCGGTCTGGGCACCGAAGCAGCGCGCGGCATCGTGGCGCAAGCGTTCGGTCCACAACTCGCGTTGAACGAAATCGCCGCCTGGACGCTGAAGACCAATCGCGGCTCGCAACGCGTGTTGGAGAAGTCAGGTTTTGTTTACGAACGCGACATCCTCCACGCCGACCGACCGCACGTATTCTATCGCCAGATTCGACCGGCGGATTTGGACAAAAGCTAGAGCCAGCCGCGTTCGCGCAAGCGTGCCTCGCAGAGTAGCAAACTCAATGCGCAGGTGCCCGTTTTCATCTCGCCGCGCCGCAAGAGCGCCAGCGCTTCTTTTGCAGGCAGGATGATCGGTTCAATGTGCTCGCCGGCTTCGTTCTCCGACGGCGCGGCGAGTTGCACGTCGCTGGCCAGATGGACGTGGCAGATTTCGTTGCTGAGCGAGCTGCTGGAATAGAACCAGTTCACGTATTCCACCGCGCCGGCCGTGGCGCCGATTTCTTCGTGCAATTCCTTGCGCACGACTTCTTCCAACGACGCGTCGCCCGTGTCGTGCAGGCCGCCGGCGGGCAGTTCCAAACAATAGTCGTCCACGGCGTAGCGGTATTGCCGGATGAGCACGATTTCGCCGCGCGCGGTGACGGGCACGATGATGACCGATTGTGCGCGTTCGAGATAAGAATACTGCATCGGCTCCGCGCGGCGCGGCAGCGCGAGCAGATCGACGCGCAGCTTGTTGACCTTGCCCTCGTGTGGATAGTGCGTCGTCAGCACGCGCCAGCCGAGCCGCGCGGCCTCGGGTTTTGGCGCGCGGTGGGCGCTGGCTTTTTCCGGTGGCGGCGGAGGAACGGCGGGCGGTTTCATCGTTTGTTGCAAGACATTCGCGCGCCGGCGGTTTCCGCGGCGGCAGGAAATAAAGCGTTCGCGGGAGCCGGCGGCGTTCGTTATAATCGTCCTTGCCATGAAAACGCCCGGTGCCCGCCCGCGTTGCGCCCTTGCCGTCGTCATCGCGACGACAGCCGCAATAGCGCTCTGCCTTTCCCCCGTTTCCGGTTTCGCGCAACAGCAGGGAAACTCCCAGCCGCCTCGTGTCGCTGCCAACAACGCTGCTGCTGCCGGCAGCAATAATAACAACAGCGCGGCGCTCGCCAGCGTCGGCCAGCCTCCCGGTGTCGGCAACGCGCCGCTGCCGAACTCGATACCCGACACCATCGCGCCGACTTGGGAGACGCAGGTCGATGCGCGCACTTGTTATTTTGAAATCCCGGCGCCGCGCGGCCAGATCGTCGATCGCAACGGTCTGCCGCTGGCGCAATCCCGGCTCGGTTATCACCTCGATCTTTCGTTTCCGAATCAAGGCAAGGAACTGAGTGACTCCGAGGTTTTCGCCTACGTGAAAACGCACCTCGTCACCGCGCAAACGCTCCTGCGCCGGCCGTTGGAATTGAAGACCGACGACGTGCTCGATCATTATCACAACCGCCGCATCCTGCCGATGGATTTGGCGACCTACCTGCCGCCGGAAGAAGTCGAGCGCCTACGCGGTTCGCTCCAGCCGCCGCTCTCGCTCAAGCCCGTGTATCTGCGCACGTATCCGAACGGCGTCACCGCCGGCGCCGTCGTCGGCTACGTCGGCAAAATCGGCGGCACGCCGCACGGACCGCCGCAGCCAAACGAGCCGCTCTGGACGGGATTCGAGGGACGCGAGGGTTTGGAAAAAACGTTCAACGACCAGCTCACCGGCCACAACGGCAGTTTGAACCTGACGTTCGACGGCAACGGCCGCAAGACGAGCGAGCGCATTCTTTCGCCGCCGGTGCCCGGCAAGAATGTCGTCACCACGCTCGATTTGCCGTTGCAAAAACTCTGCGAGGACACGCTCGCGCGGAACGCCAAGCGCGGCGCCATCGTCATGCTCGATCCGCGCAACGGCGACGTGCTCGCGCTGGCGTCGTGGCCGAGCTTTGATCCCAACGCCTTCGTGCCGTCGATCTCCGACGCCGATTTTCGCCGGCTCAACGACGACAAGAGCAACCCGCTGATCCCGCGCGCCTTTCGCTCCAGCTATCCGGCGGGTTCGACGTTCAAAGTCATCGTCGGCGCGGCGGCGCTCCAGAGCCGCACGATTGACGCGGAGGACACGTTTCCCGGCCCGGCGTCCATGACCATCGGCAGCGTGGTGATGCACAACTGGAAAAAGACCGACGCGGGCGATCTGAATTTTGTCGAGGCGCTGACGCAGTCGTGCAACACCTGGTTTTACCAAGTCGGCATCAAGACCGGGGGCGACCGGCTCGTGGATTGGGGCAAGCGTTTCGGCTTTGGCAAACGCACCGGCTTGCCGTTGCGCGACGAGGACCACGGCCGGCTGCCGGACAACGCCTACATGAAGCGCGTTCACAAACGCCGCCTGCTCGATGGCGACGTGGCCAATCTCGCCATCGGCCAGGGCGACTTGCTCGTGACACCCGTGCAGATGGCGCAGGCGATGGGCACGATTGGCAACGGTGGCACGTTTTACCAAACCCGTCTCGTGCAACAGGTGCAGACGCCCGATGGCGAGGTCGTCGGCGGTTATCCAATCCAACCGCGCGCGCAGATGGGGCTGACCTCCGACGTGCTGGGAACTTTGCGCAAGGCGATGGTCAACGTCGTCTCCGGCGCGGGCGGCACGGCGCATCGCGCGAGCGTCCCCGGCGTGGAAGTCGCCGGCAAGACCGGCACGGCGCAGTGGGGCGGCAACGGCAACCGGCAGCGGCAGCGCACGGCGGCGTGGTTCGTCGGCTTCGCCCCGGCCAAGCAGCCGAAATACGCCTTTGCGGCGCTGTATGAAGGCGAGCCGGGCGACAACTCGATCCACGGCGGCACGAGCGCCGCGCCGCTCATCGGCAAAGTCTTGCGCGAGGTGCTCAAGAAGGATGCCTCCGCGTCGTCGAAGAATCGGAAGAAACAGAACGCCGACGACGACGAGGACAAGCCGGCCAAACGGCGGAGCAACGACGACGACGACGGTGACAATAGCGATTAGCCGTGCTGCGGTGGAAATTCGTCTGGGTCGCCTGTGATTAGGGCGCTTAATAGCTCCCAACAAAAAACTGGCGCCTGCCGCCCAGCCGATGGCATAGTCTCCACCCGGCGACCGCGGCCGGCGCTATTTTTTCATTCCATGTCCTTCGATCTTTCAGCGCTCGTGGCAGCTCGCATGGGCGAGAACTACGAACTGCACAGCCGGCACTTGAATCCGACGCTCGTCCGCGTGCAGCGCACCATTGGTTTCGACCGGGTTTATACGCGGGCCGAGGGCGCTTATCTCTACGATGCCGAGGGACACGCCTACCTCGATTTTCTCAGCGGTTACAGCGTCTATAATTGCGGACGCAACCATCCGGTCATCAAGCAAGCGCTCGTGGATGCGCTCGATCTCGACCTGCCGAACATGGTGCAGATGGATTGCTCGCTGCTGAGCGGTCTGCTGGCCGAGGCATTGACGAAAAAAACGCCGCCGCACCTCGACGCCGTGTTCTTCTGCAACTCGGGCACCGAAGCGAACGAAGGTGCGTTGAAATTTGCCCGCGCCGCCACGGGCCGGCCGCGCATTGTCTCGTTGCACGGCAGCTATCACGGGCTGAGCTACGGCTCGCTGTCGGTCACCGGGAACGACAATTTCCAGGAAGGCTTCGGGCCGTTTTTGCCCGGCGTGGAGAAGATCAAAATGGGCGACCTGCGCGCGCTGGAAAAACTCCTGCGCGCGGGCGACGTCGCCGCGTTCCTCGTCGAGCTGGTGCAAGGCAAGGGCGTGAAATTTCCTGCCGACGATTTTTACCAAAAAGCCCAGGCGCTTTGCCGCCGATACGGCACGCTCTTCATCAGCGACGAAGTCCAGACCGGCCTCGGCCGCACCGGCAAATGGTGGGCCTTTCAACACTGGGACTTGGAGCCGGACATCATCACCGTCGCCAAGAGCTTGAGCGGCGG
>JAFAXH010000074.1 GCA_019241085.1 Verrucomicrobiota bacterium
CATCAACGCGACCGGCCAGTGCCAGGAAAGCGGACGCGACCAGCAGCACACGCAGCTCGGTCTCGCCCATCTCGGCGACTGTTGCGAGATCGCGTGGCACCAGGGGCTCGACCTCTACGGCTGCGAGGACAACCTGCTGCTCAAAGGTTTCGAATACACGGCGAAATATAACCTCGGCGAGGAGGTCCCGTTCGCGGAGACGCTCGATCGCACGGGGAGATACCATCACACCAAAATCTCCGAGGAAGGCCGGGGCCGCTTCCGCGCGGTGTTTGAGCAAATCAATAATCATTACGTGAATCGCGCGGGACTCGCCGCGCCGCTCCTGGCTCGCGTTTTGGAAAAATCTCGTCCCGAAGGCTCCGGCGGCCCGGCGGCGGATCACATCGGCTACGGCACGCTGCTCTTCACGAATGACACGGCGAAAAAAGCCGACGCTGCGCCCGCGTCGCCCGGCGGGTTGATCGCGAAAGGTTCTGCGGAAAAAATCACGCTCGCCTGGATCGCTCCGATTGGCGCGAAGACTTACACGGTCAAACGCGGCGAGGAGATGGTCGCCCGGGAAGTCACCGCGCAGACGTTTACCGATGAGCAGGTCGAGGCGGGCGAGGTTTATCACTACACGGTCTCGGCGGCAAACGCCGATGGCACGAGCGCCGAGTCGGTGCCGGTTGCCATCGCCGCCGGGCTGCCGAAACCGTGGACGCAGCAGGACATCGGCGAGGCGTCGCCCGCGGGCAGCACGCAGTTCGACGGCGGCAACTACACGCTCGAAGCCGCCGGCAAAGACATCGGCGGCACGCGCGACCAGTTTCATTTCGCATCCCGGCCGGTGGAGGGCGACACGACCATCGTCGCGCGCTATGTGCCGCAAGTCAGCTCCCAGTTCTC
The DNA here is from genome assembly GCA_019241085.1 of Verrucomicrobiota bacterium. Lineage (GTDB taxonomy): Bacteria > Verrucomicrobiota > Verrucomicrobiia > Chthoniobacterales > SZAS-18 > JAFAXH01. The sequence goes on from JAFAXH010000074.1 coordinate 892, forward strand.
GCGCTTCGGGATCATGCTGCGGGCCGGCGCTGAAGCCGACGCCGCGCACGTTTCCGTGCTGATCGAACACGGCTGGATCGCGCGTCTGACGAGTCGCGACGCGACCGGCGCGGCAACCACTCTGCACGGCAGCCAGAATCTCGCCCCGCCCATCACTTCGGAAGACCGCCTCACGGGCGCGTGCTGGCTCAAGCTCGCGCGCGCGGGCAACGACTTCACCGCCGCTTTTTCCTCCGATGGAAAAACGTGGACGCCCATCGGCGCCGCGACCGTCGCGCTGCCGTCGAAAGCGTTCGCGGGTCTGGCGGCCTGCTCGCGCATGGCCAACACGACGACCGTGCAGTTTGACCGCGTCGCGGTGACAAGCTCCGCAGACGCCGGCGCGGGCCAGCGCATCCTTTCACCGGATGGAAAAGTCGCGGTGAATTTTTCGCTGCAAAAAGGCGGCGTGCCGGCCTACGCGATTGATTATCTCGGCAAGCCCATCGTGCTCGAATCCGCGCTTGGTCTGCTGCCCGGCTACACGGGCGGATTTGAGATCGAGAACGTTTCGCGCGGCGAGTCGCAGGGCGAATGGACGCAGCTCTACGGCGAGCGGAAGCTGGTGCCCGACAACTATCGGGAGCTGCACGTTGATTTGAAAAAGCCGGGCGGCGAGAAGATGCGGCTCACCTTCCGCGCGTATGACGAAGGCGCGGCGTTTCGCTATTCCTTCCCGGCGCAAACTGCGGCGCTCAAGTTCGACGGCGAGCAGAGTCAGTTTCGCTTTCCGGCTGAGACATTTGGCTGGCACGAAATTTCCACCGAGGGCGAATACCATCGCTTGAGGATTCCGGAGTTCACTCCGTGGTGCGAGCGGCCGCTGACGCTCGAATACGCGAGCGGCGTGTTCGCGAGCCTGAGCGAGGCGGCGAACGAAAACTACCCGCGCCTGCTGCTCTCGCCGGTGGCCGAAGGCTCCGACACGCTCGTCACCGCGCTCGGAGGGACAACCTCGAATTTCAATCGCGGAGGACTCGGGCCGGGCGATCCGGCGTTCACGTTGCCGCCGGGTGAAGCGACGCCGTGGCGGATGTTCGTCGTGGGCGAAAAGCCCGGCGATTTGCTGGAAAGAAATTACCTGATGCTGAACCTGAACGCGCCGTCCGCGTTCAAGGATGTGTCGTGGATCAAGCCCGCGAAAATCATGCGCGACATTGCGCTCAGCACGGAGAACTCCAAGGCGGTGATGGATTTCGCCGCGACGGCCGGGCTGAATTACGTGCTCTTCGACGCGGGCTGGTATGGCCCGGAAAACGCGGAGAGCAGCGACCCGACAAAGGTCGCCAAACCGGCGCTCGATCTCCCCGAAGTCATTCGCTACGGACAGGAAAAAGGCGTCGGCGTGTTCCTCTACGTCAACCGCCGGCACGCCGAAAAACTGCGCGACGTGATTTTTCCGCTCTACGAAAAATGGGGCGTGAAAGGCGTGAAGCTCGGCTTCGTCCAGGTCGGCCCGCAGGCGGCCACGGCATGGATCGCGGAAACAGTGCGGAAGGCGGCCGAGAGCCATCTCATGCTCAATGTGCACGACGGCTACCGCCCGACCGGGCTCACGCGCACCTACCCGAATCTGGTGACGGTCGAAGGCATTCGCGGGAACGAGCATTTCCCGACGGCGGAGCATAATTGCACGCTCCCTTTTACGCGCTATGTCGCGGGCTCCGGCGACTACACGATTTGTTACTACAACTCGAAATTGAAGACCACGCACGCGCATCAGCTCGCGATGAACGTCATTTCCTACAGCCCGCTCCAATCCGTCTTTTGGTATGACCGCCCGACCGCGTATGAGGGCGAGCCGGAGATCGAATTTTTCCAGCATGTGCCGACGGTTTGGGATGAAACAAAAGTCATCAACGGCGAGATCGGAAAGTTTGCGACCATCGCGCGCCGCAGTGGCGCGGAGTGGTTTGTCGGCACGATCAACGGCAGCGAGCCGCGCACGTTGAAAGTGCCGCTCGCGTTCCTGGATCCGGGCCGGCGTTACACCGCGCACATTTATGCCGATGACGAGTCGGTGGCGACCCGCACCAAGGTTGGCGTGAAAACACAGGCGGTGGATGCTGGCGCGGTGCTGGACGTGCCGCTGCAAGCCTCCGGCGGACAGGCGGTTTGGATTACGGTCGAATGATGAAACTGTCTTCGTTCCTTTGCGCGCTGGCGCTGGTGGGCTTGATGACGACGAAAGCCGCTGTCGCCGCTCCGCAGCGCATTTCACCGGGCGAAATCTGGCCGGACAATCGTGGTGAGCACGTGCAGGCGCATGGCGGCGGCATCATTAAGGTCGGCGACACGTTCTATTGGTTCGGCGAGTATCGCGCACAGGATAACGATCCCGCCAAGCGCTACGTGGGCTGCTACTCCTCGCAGGACCTCGCGCACTGGACCTTTCGAAACAAGGTGCTCCAGCTTTCCGATCCGGAGCACCTCGGCAGCCCGCGCTGGGTGCTGGAACGGCCCAAGGTTTTCTACAACGCGAAGACGGAAAAATTCGTGATGTATATGCACCTGGACGGCCCGCTGCAACCCGGCGGACGTGACTACGCGCTCGCGCGTGTCGGCGTGGCGACGTGCGACGCCGTGGACGGCGATTACCAGTATCTGCGCAGCTTTCGCCCGCTCGGCCAGGAGAGCCGCGACATCGGACAGTTCATTGACGATGACGGCAGCGCCTATCTCATTTTCGAAAGCCGTCCCACGGCGGGCTTTTACATTGCGAAGCTTTCGGATGATTACCTCGACGTGGAGAAGGTCGTGAGCTTCGTCCACGCGCCGCTCGAGGGCGGCGGGCTCGTGCATTACGACGGCTGGTATTATCTCATCGGCTCCAAAATGACCGGCTGGAAACCGAATCCGAACGTTTACGCGATCTCGAAAAGCCTCGCGGGCCCGTGGAGCGAATTCCAGAACATCGCCCCGCCGGAAACGAATACCTACGGCGCGCAGTCCACCATGATGCTGAAAGTCGCCGGCACGAAAGCCACGACCGTCATCTTCATGGGCGACATCTGGAAGCCGAAAACCCAGTGGGATTCGCGCTACCTTTGGATGCCGCTGGAAATCAGCGACGGCAAGCTCCGTCTCCCCGAGCCGCGGCCCTGGACGATGGACGTGGAGACAGGCGAAGTGGCATTTTCCAATCAATTCCCGTGAAGTTTCCCGCGCTGTTCCTTTGTCCTTTTTTGGGATTGGCATCCAAAGCACGACGCAGATACGGTGAAAGCACGAACCGGCAACCGCGCCAGGTGGCAGGCTTTGACTTCAAAGTCAGCGTCAGCGTGACTCTGTTGCGCGAAGATACGGTCGAGCGCCTCATTGAGCCCACAATGCAACCTTCAACGGCGAGCGCCGCAAAAAAACTGTGAAAGAGCTCATCGGTGTGGATATCGGCGGCACGCACATCAAGATGGCCGCATTCTCGTCCGACGGCGAGATGCTGGCCACATGGCATCGTGAGACTGGCGACAAACCCACGGAAGGCGTGCCCGCTTTTGCTGAAACTGTCCGGCAGATGCTCCGCGAGGTTGCCGCGCCGGATGGCCGCATCGGCATCGCTGCGCCGGGCGTAGCGGCAAAGGATGGTCGCGCGATTGCTTTTCAAGCTGGCAAGATGCACGGCATCGAGGGACTTGATTGGACGGAATTGCTGAAGCGTCAGCACGTCGTGCCGGTGTTGAATGATGCGCACGCGGCACTGCTCGGCGAGCTTTGGCGTGGCGCGGCTGTGGGCGCGCGCGATGCCATCCTGCTCACGCTCGGCACGGGCGTTGGCGGAGCGATTCTCAGCGACGGGCGTTTGCTCACGGGCGCCACCGGCCGGGCGGGTCACCTTGGGCATGTCTCCATCGCGGATAGTGACGACCGGAGTATTTTCAACACGCCCGGATCGCTGGAGTGGACGATGGGAAATTACAGCGTTGGTCAGCGCAGCGGGGGCCGCTTCTCAACCGCACGCGAACTGGTGGAAGCGCATCTCAGTGGTGATACCGCGGCCAGCGAGTTGTGGTTGAATTCAGTCCGCTCACTCGCCCGAGCCATCACCTCGTTCATCAACATTCTCGACCCAGAGGTGGTTATCATCGGCGGTGGCATCGCCAAGGCGGGCGCGGCCCTTTTTGATCCACTGGCAAGGTATCTTGATGACATGGAATGGCGTCCCGGCGGACATGGGGTCCGCATTGTTCCAGCTGCACTTGGAGAATGGGCTGGCGCATCCGGCGCAGCATGGAGCGCGCAACAAAGTTAAACCCTTAACACCAGACATGGATTTCAAGCTATTCCACTTATGACTACAAAACGCATCGGCATCATCATGAACGGCGTCACCGGACGCATGGGCACCAACCAGCATCTTGATCGCTCGATCACCGCGATTATTAACCAGGGTGGCATCAAAGTAAGCGATGACCTTACGCTCATGCCCGAACCGCTGTTGACCGGGCGCAGCGAAACTAAATTGAAGGAGCTGGCGGAAAAATTTGGCCGCCAAGCCAACGGTCAGCCTTACAAATACACTACCGACTTGCAAGGTGCGCTGGATGGCAAGCATGGCGAATACGAAATCTTCTTCGATGCATCCGGGACTTTGCAGCGCGCGGGCTTCATCGAAAGGGCAGTCAAGGCGCGCAAGGCCATCTACTGCGAGAAACCTACTGCGGTGGAAACATCCGAGGCGGTTCGACTCGCCAAGCTCGTTGAGGAAGCTGGACTAAAGAACGGCGTCGTGCAGGACAAGCTTTGGCTGCCATCCTTCCGCAAACTGCGAATGCTGAAGGAACTCGGCTTCTTTGGCAAGATACTCTCGGTGCGCGGCGAGTTTGGCTACTGGGTTTTCACCGGGCTTGACTACGACCAACCGGCGCAGCGCCCGAGTTGGAACTACCGAAAAGAA
>JAFAXH010000115.1 GCA_019241085.1 Verrucomicrobiota bacterium
GGCGCCGAGATGGAGGCGCTCACCGGCGTCGCGGTGGCGGCGTTGACGATCTACGACATGTGCAAGGCCGTGGACAAAACGATGCGCATCGGCGACATCGTGCTGGACGCGAAAAGCAAGGAAATCAAAGCCGCGGATGAACGCCGATGAAACGCGGATTTTTTCAGAGAGAGCAGACAGAATTACAGAATTAAACAGAATTTCAGGAGAACGGAATCCCGGCGGGTTTTCGCGAGCGAACTCCGCCATTTTTAAATTCTGTTTAATTCTGTAATTCTGTCTGAAAACTCTTTCCCTCATCCGCGGCTTTGTTTTTTCTCGTTATGCAAAACTCCGATTTCCAAGTCGGCATCATCACCATTTCCGACCGCGCGGCGGCGGGTGAATACGACGACCTCGGCGGGCCGGCGTTGCGGGCGGAAGCCGGCCGGCGTGGCTGGATCGTTTTGGCGGAAGCCGTCGTGCCCGACGACGTGGCGCGCATCCGCGAAACGCTCCGCGCGTTTTGCGAGCAAGGCTGCGGCTTGATCCTGACCACCGGTGGCACCGGCATCGCGCCGCGCGACGTGACGCCCGAGGCGATTCGCGGGATCATGCGCGTCGAGCTGCCGGGCTTCGGCGAAATCATGCGCGCCGAGTCGATGAAATTGACGCCGAACGCGATCCTGTCGCGCGGCCTCGCGGCGGTCGTCGAACGCGCGCTCGTTGTGGCGCTGCCGGGCAAGCCGCAGGGCGCGGTCGATTGCCTCGGCTTCGTGGCAGGCGCGCTCGAACACGCGGTCAAGCTCGCGCAGCGGGTGCCGACTTCGTGTTGAGCGGGAAATTTTCCCCGTTGCTTTCCGGGCGTTCGTCGGCACCTTCTGGGCATGAGCGATTTTATGAACTGGCTTTCCGCGCACCACATCGTGCTGGGTGGCATCATCGGCCTGGCGGTCGGTTTGTTTTTCACCGCGCTCACCTGGTATTTGAATCTGGCCAAGCGCCGGGAGCTGTCGCGCGAGGTCAACAAACTGCGCGAGCACTTGCACACGCAGATGGAGATCACCGCCAAGGGCAGCCAGTCGCTCAAGCAGGAAGCCGAGTTGTTACGGCAGCAAAACGAAAACCTGCGCGTGACGATCAAGGAATGGCAGGCCAAGCCGGGCCGCAACGAAATGCGGATGTTGCTCATTTACGACAAGGCGGTGCGCATCCTCAACCAGACCGCGCCGGGCTTCTCGCCCGTGTGGGAAAAAGCGGTGCGCGAAGCCGAGGATGAAATCGTCGCCAGCGAGAGCGGCGTGACGGCGCTCATCAAGCGGGCGTTCCGGCCGTTTTCCTCCAGCGACCGCCTGACCGCGCACACGGGCGGCCCGCGACCGGTGGGTGAATTGGAAAACGGGAAGACCGAAGGTGGCAATCGCACGGGCAGCTTCGGCGCGGAAGGCGCGGCGGGCGATGACCCGCACGGCACGCGCGGCGTTTAATTTTGCCGGCGATTCGGGCGGACGTTTAAGGTAAAAACAAACCGCGTTCGGCTGCGGTCGGCAGGCGGCAAACGTCGCGTTTGCCCCAGATGCGATAGCGCACGCGCGCGATTTCGCGGTAGAGCGCGTCGCTGATCGGCTGTGGCACGAGCAGCGCCAGCCAGCGCAGGATTTCCCAGCCGCCGCCAAGCTGGCTGAGGGCAAAGAGCACCGCGCGGCTGCGCACGAGAAATTCGCGCCGGTTGCGGCGTTGGCGCATGACGATGACGGAATCAATCGCGCGCAGCTCGGGACGCGTTTCCGCGACGGCGCGGAACGTTTCTCCCTGGAGCGGCGCGTAGCGGATGCGCCCCGCGCGGTCGCGGGCAATGAGGAAATCGACGGTGCGATTGCACAAGCCGCAAACGCCGTCGAAGAACAAAACCGTCTGCTCGCCCAAAAAATCGTTCTGCGCGGAAGTCGAAGCTGATGCCGAGGCAAGCATGGAGCGAGGAAATCTAGCACAATTGTTCGTGCGGCGATGTTCCGCGGGTAGGGCGGGCGTCCTCGCCTGCCGCGCCGGGCATCCTGCCCGGTGCATTGAATGCGAAGGCGGCGTCCTTTCACCAAAGCGGTTGTGTGTTCCGCGAGACGCGGAACACGGCAGGCGGGACGCCCGCCCTACCCGCAGAACGCGCACCCTGAAAATTAAACTGGCCGCTACTTGGGCGTTGGTGAAAACACAGGCGATGTTTCCACTTTCGGTTGAGCGATGAGATTGATCAATTTTATCCCGTAAGGCGACAAGGTCGGCAGGTTGCCCGAGCCGTAGATCAAGCGGTGCGTGAGCTGCCAATACGGCACGGCCGCCGGTTGCGCGAAGGACAACGTGGGCCGGGATACTGCGGTGTCCGAAGGCAAAACTTTCAACGGCAGGCCGGTGCGGTTAAAGGAAATTTCCCACGCGGCGGGATGCGGCGCGTTGCTCGGCGGCGCGCCGTTGCCCATCCACGGATAAAGCCGGAGCAAATCGGGCGGCTCGGGTCCGGCGGGGATGAGCACCCGAAAAAAAGTTTCCTCCTGCGCGAAGAACTCAGGCAGCGTCAGGTCGGGCTTTTTTTGCAGCGCCAGCAGCAGGCGGGCGATGTCGAGGCCGGCCAGGTTTTGGCCGTTGTATGGCCCGTGCTTGTTCGGATCGTTCGGCCCAGAGCTGGCGTTGGTCTGATACCAAGTGTCGAAGTTGCGCGAAAGCATCAGGTTCAACTCAAAGTGCAGATGGCTGCGCGGCCGGTCGATGCCCTCGCCGGTGTGGCCCATGCGCGCGACCGGTTGCGCCCGCGCGACGATGTCGCCTTCGTTCACCCAAATCTCGCTCAGGTGCGCGTAGAGCGAGTAATACGGGCAGCCGTCCCAGCGGTGCTCGATGACGAGGTAACGCCCGTAGTTGCTGGCGCGCGGCTCCGACGACGTGTGAACGATGCGGCCGGGCGCGGTGGCGAGCACTTCGTCCAGCGGCTCGTCTTTGGCGTCGCGCCGCAGCGGGCGGATGTCGATGCCCTCGTGAAAACGGACGTAGAGCACGCCGATGGGCGTGTCGATCGGATCGCGCACGAAACCGTATTGGCCACCTTCCCACGGATAGGTGACTTGATCGTGAAAATTGCGCTCGACGTATTGGTAAAACGCCGCGGGATCGTCGTGGAACAGCGCGTCGTTCGCGGTCGGCAGCGCGAGATTGAGCCGGTCGGCCGCCCGCAGCGCGGACGGTCCGAGGTTCAGAATGAGCCAGGCCAGAGCGCACGCTTGACTTGCGGAGAAAATCCCGGTGCGCATTGCTTCGCTCCGTCCCGCCTTTTTCTCAATCAAAGTCGTGCGATTTTTTCTTGGGCGGCTGGCCGATGCGCGGCATCGATTTATCGAGCAGGGCGACTTCAGTCGGCGTCAAGCCGAAGGGCAGCACGACGATGCCGTCCTCGATCTGACGATCCACCTGGATCGGTGTGATGACGCGGCCGTTGACCATGGCCACGAGAAATGAGCCGCGCTTGGCTGTGCTCACGTTGAGCAGCGCGAGCGTGCCGTGACGGTCGAGTTGAAACGCCGCGCCCTGGGTGCCGTTCGCGGCGGCAAACGGATGGAACGCGATCATGTTGGCCTCGGAAATCAGCGGCAGCCGCTCAACAAACACTTGCCGTCCGTCCGGCAATTTCACGGCTTGCGCAAAGGAGCCTTCGTATTCCGTGGTTTCGCCGTGAAAGCGCACGGCGACGAGCGGCCCGCGCTTTTCGCCCGCGCCAGTGCCCAGGACCAGTCCAGCCAAAGCGACGCAGCAAAGCAGCAGTGGACGGACGAAATAACGCGCGGTCGGCATGGCAGGCTCTCTTTCTAACGTGAAGGTTAGCATTTGCAAGGTCGGGCCGGGTTCGGTATGTCACACGCACTTTGCAAGACATGATCTCCCGCGTTTCCTCTCGCAGTCTCGTCGTTTCGTGTTATTCGCGCTGGCCCGTGATGCGTCTGGCGCGTCTATTGGCCACCGTCGCCAGCGGCTTCGCTGCGCTCGCCATGCTCTCCGCTTGCGCGCACCGCGGCAGCCGCGGAGCCGACGTGGAATTGCAATCCGGCCGCGGCAGGATCGGCACCCGCGGAAACGTCCGCACGTTGCAGGCGGAAATCCGGATCGAGCCGAATCCCGTGAAGCTCGGCGAGACCCGGATGCTCGACGTGACGCTCATCGTGCGCAACAAGAGCAAGAAAGCGGTGCCGCTGAAGTTTGCCACGACGCAACGCATCGAATTGCTCATCCGCCAGCCCGGCACGGACAAAGTGCTCAGCCAATGGAGCGCCGACCGCACGTTTGATCCCAAGGGCTTTTATCTCATCGTCAATCCCAACGAACGGCTCGAATACAAAGAGCAGATCACGACGCGTGAGCTGAAGCCGGGCAAGCCGTATGACGTGGAGGCGTATCTCGTCGGCTATGACCGCGAGTTGCACGTCACGCAGACGCTCACGCCGCAACCGTGAAGCCCGGCGTAAGCGCCGGGAAGTTCTAAGCTCGAAGTTCCAAGCTCGAAACAAATTCAAAGCTCGAAGCTCAATGCTTCAGTTGATTTTACCTTGTTTGGATTTTGAGATTTGAGCTTGTTTAGAGTTTAGAACTTCGAGCTTAGAGCTTTTCCTGGCATGTTTCTCTTTTCCGACTACCACACCCATCCACAGGCGCATCGGCTCCAGCCTTACTCGGCGGAGCTGCTCCAGCCGTGGGTGGACTCGGCTCGCGTGAAGGGTCTGCGCGACATCGCGTTCACCGATCACGACCGCTATCACGCCGGCGTGGATTTCGACGCCATCACGCGTTTGCGCGAAGCCAATCCCGACGTGCAAATCCGCGCCGGCATTGAATTGGATAACGATCCGGAAACCGGCGCCGCCGGTCGCGCGTGGGTGGAGAAATATTGGGACCGGCTCGATTTTGTCCTCGGCAGCGTGCATTACCTCGACCGGCCCGAGCAGATGTTCGACAGCGTGCCAGCGGGCGCGGCGCAGTTCGAGGGCAAGCTGATCGACGCGATCTACGCCGATTATTTTCGGCGCGTGCGCGAGGTGGCGGCGAGCGGGCTGGTCGATTGTTTGTCGCACCTCGATCTGGTGAAAATCCACGGGCACCGGCCGGATGCAAGCATCGCCATTCTGGTTGGTGAAACGCTCGATCTGATCCAAGCGCGCGGACTGGCCATTGAGCTGAGCACCGCAGGTTGGCGCAAGCCGGTGAACGAGCAATATCCGGCGGTGGAAATCGTGCGTCTGGCGCAGGCGCGCGGCATTCCGTTCACGGTCGCGAGCGACGCGCATTCGCACGCGCAGTTGGGAGAGAATTATCCGAAACTGACAGCCGTGCTCGCGTCACTCGGCATTACCGAAGTGGCCACGTATTCCCGACACGCGCGGCAGCTTCACTCGCTGTAGCAGTCGGCGAATGCCTTCACGGCGCGTAGCCGCGCACGCGGCTCGTCCAGCCCGGCAGCCAGCGCGCTTCGTGGCGCTCAGGCGGCGCGTTTTTCACCCGCTCAGCCAGCACGCGCGCGGCGCTGTCGGCAAACTCGCGTGTGGCGCCCGCGCCGGCGTCGGCTCCGGTCATGCCGCTCAAGACTTGCAGCAAACCCCAGCCGCGTCCGGCGTAGCGTTCACTGGGCAGCGCGCCTTCGCCTTTGAAATTGACGTAATCGACGAGCGCATACACGCCGCCGGGCGAGTTGGCCACGCGTTCGAACTGGCGGCGGACATTGTCGCGGTCGGCGCTCGGCGCGGCGGCGAGGAGCTTGGGCAATGCCGCCCGCAGCCGCTCCGCGCTGAAGCGCGCCTGCCAGGCGACGATATCGGGCCGCGCCAGCAACTCGCGCAATCCGCGCAACCGCGCGCCGCCGAGGTCGGCTTGAAATTCCGCGCGTGTGTTCCACGGGCAATCGCTCCCGCGCACATCGCGCAGCCAGTCGGGCAAAACGACGCCGTGCGCGCGCAAAAAATTCAGCAGCGGCGGGAAGCTTTCCTCGAACGGCCCGTTCTGTCCGCGCGGATACCAGAGGTAGTGGTTGATGCCGAGCGAGGCGAAGCTTTCCCCGGCGTTCCAGGAAGTCAGGCCCGCCACGGTGCCGCCGCATTCATTTTGCCAAATCCGTCGCCCGATGGACTGCGCCTGGGTGTCGGAAATCGCGAGTGCGCTCTCTCCGTTGCTGGCTGCTGGTAGGGCGGCAAAAAGGATGCCTAGACAGAGGAAGACAACGTGGTAAAGGCGTAGCCGCCGCGAAGGAAAAGGGCGAAGTCGCATCAGAGAAAAAATTTTAAAGAGTGGCTGGCAAGGTGCGGCGGGCGCCGGCGGTTGCAATGGGAATTTGCATCGCGCAAGCCCGCGCTTGTGAGCGCAAGAACACCACCTATTTTGTTCGCCTCATCATGCACGCAGCCAAACGAAAAGTCGCGGTCGTCGGCGCCAGCGGATATGCCGGCGAAGAACTCCTCGGAATCCTGCTCGGCCATTCCGAGGTTGAGCTGGTGTGCGTGACCTCGCGCGAGCACGCGGGCCGGCCGGTGACAGAGATGTGTCCGCGCCTTGCCACCGGTGGCGAGGGAGCGAGGTCGGTGCCGGCATTCATTGCGCCGGAGGCGGGGGCGGTGGCGGATTCGGGAGCGGAGTTTGCATTCCTGGCCTTGCCGCATGGGCTGGCGGCGGAATTTGCGCAGCCGCTGCTGGAGCGCGGCCTGCGCGTGATCGATCTCAGCGCCGATTTTCGGTTACGCGATCCGGCCGTGTATCGTGATTTCTATGCTCACGAACATCCGGCGCCCACGTTGCTGGGAGAATCGGTTTACGGCTTGCCCGAGCTGGGTCCGGAACGTCGCGCGCGCATCGCCGCCGCCCGCCTCGTCGCAGCGCCGGGCTGCTATCCGACGAGTGTGTTGATGCCGCTCACGCCCTTGCTGCGGCGCGGCATCATTGATCCGGGGCAAATTTTTATCACGAGCATGAGCGGTGTCACTGGTGCCGGGCGGAAGGCCGCGGTGGAATTACTCTTCGCCGAGGTGGACGAGAGCGCCAAGGCTTATGGCGCGCCTCGACACCGGCATTTGCCGGAGATCGAGCAGGAGCTATCGCTGGCAGCCGGCGAAAAAGTCGTCGTCAGCTTCACGCCGCACTTGCTGCCGATTCGCCGCGGGATTCTCACGACTATTTACACCCTGCCAGCCCGCGATAATGCTGCCACAATGGAACCCGACGCCGTCGCCGCAGCGTGGCAGGAAGCTTACGGGTCGGAGCCGTTCGTCCGCTTGCTGCCGGCGGACCGGCTGCCCGAGATTGCCCATGTGACGCGCACCAATTTTATTGACCTCGCCAGCCGTTACGATCCTCGCACCGGTCGCTGGTTGCTGTTCAGCGCGGAAGATAATCTGGTCAAAGGCGCCGCCGGCCAGGCGGTGCAATGTTTTAACCTCATGGCAGGTTTGCCGGAAACGAACGGTTTATAACCGCTTGCTGGCAAGCGCACCCGCCTGGCCGACCGCGATAAAATCGTGCGGCAAAATTGTTGAATTTCGCGCTCGCCCCCGCGCGGTGTCTGTTGCTAGCATCACCACTTCGTTTCTTGATCCTCCCTTGAGCAATGACAACCGACGGTAAAATGGTCCCAGTCCCCGGCGGCGTCACGGCTCCCAGCGGATTTTTGGCGGGGGCAATTTTTGCCGGGATCAAGCCGGGTAACAAAAAAAAGCCCGATGTCGCGTTGGTCTGTTCCGATGGCCATTCGGTCGCCGCGGCGGTCTTTACGAACAATAAAATCAAAGCCGCGCCGGTGCGGGTGAGTCTGGCTCACCTCCGTGCGGGCGATACGCGCGCGGTGGTGCTCAATAGCGGCAACGCCAACGCCTGCACCGGCCTGCCCGGCATTGACCACGCCAAGCGCATGGCGCGCGCCGCCGCGGCGACACTCGGCTTGCGCGAGCGCCAGGTGCTTGTCTGCTCGACCGGTCGTATCGGGATGGAATTGCCCATCGAAAAAATCGAGTCCGCGCTCGCCGGCTTCCAACTGCCCACGCAACCGGAGGCGCTGTTTTTGGACGACGCCACGCCGGCCAGCCGGTCGCGCGGGCCGATGCTGGCGCCGACGGCGGCTGCCAGCAAGAGCGCCGCCAAGGCGATCATGACTTCGGACACGTTTCCGAAAGAGTTTGCCGTGCGCTGGCGGCCCACATCGTTTCGCAACCAGACGGGGGATGGAGGCGAGGCGTCCCCGGCCGAGGAGGCGGGCCGCGCTGCCCGGACCGAGGACACCGGCCCCGAGCTGACCCTCGGCGGCATAGCCAAAGGCGCCGGCATGATTTGTCCCAACATGGCCACGATGCTCTGTGTGCTGACGACCGACGCGCGGGTGGAAAAAAAAGACCTCCAGCGCTCACTTGCCGTGGCGGTCGAGCAATCGTTCAATCGCATCACCATCGATGGCGACATGAGCACCAACGACACGGTGATCCTGCTGGCCAACGGACGCGCCATGCGCGGCCGCCCGCTCCAGCCAGGCAGCCCGGAGTTCGAGAGTTTTCAGACGGCGCTCAACGTGGTCACGCGCAACCTCGCGCGCATGATCGTCGAGGATGGCGAAGGAGTGACGAAATTTGTGGAAGTCCACGTCAGCGGCGCCGCGACCTTCGATGACGCGCGCAAGGCGACCGAAGCCATCGCCAATTCGACCTTGGTAAAGTGCGCGTGGAACGGGAATGATCCAAACTGGGGACGCATCATAGATGCCGTCGGCTATTCCGGCGCACAGGTGCGCGAGGAGATGATTGATATTTATTACAACGGCGTCATCGCCGTGAAAAATGGCGTGGCCAGCCAGACGCCAGCGGAAAAATTGCGGGAAGTCGTCAGCGCACCGAAGTTCACGGTGCATGTGCATCTGCACCTCGGCGACGCGGAATACATGGCCTACACCACCGATTTGAGCACCGAATACGTGCGGCTGAACCGCGGGGAGTGAGGGCCGGCGCGGGCAGGGGGTTTCGCCGCCAATACGCGAAGTAGTTGAGAGTCGTAAGTTGAGAGTTGTGAGCTTTCAGAGTTTCAGAAAGCATCCACCTCGCGCAGCGGCTTCACCTTTCTGGCTCTCAACTCTCAACTAACGACTCTCAACTTTTTCTGCCTTGGTGCCTTGGTGCCTTGGTGGTAAGACCCCATCGCCGTGTCCGCCGCCGCTGCGCCTGAAGCCGAAAATTTCCAGCACTTCCGCATCCTGCGGCGCGAGGACGGCAGCCTGTGGCAACTCGGCGAAGGCGGCATGGGCGCCACCTACAAGGCGCTCGACACCGAGCTAAAGCGTCTCGTCGCCCTCAAGCTCATCCGCGCCGAATTCCTCGACAAAGACACCTCGGCGCACGACCGCTTCGTGCGCGAAGCCCAGAGCGCCGCCAGCTTGCGCCACCGGCATGTCGCCACCGTCTATCATCTCGGCAAGGACGCGGAGACTTACTTCTACGCGATGGAGTTCGTGGACGGCGAGACGCTCGAAGAGCGCGTCAAGCGCCTCGGCCCGCTGCCGGTGGAAAAAGTCCTCGCACTCGCCCTGCAAGCCAGCCGCGCGCTCATCGCCGCGCACAAAGTCGGCCTCGTCCACCGCGACCTCAAGCCGGCCAACCTCATGCTCGTCGATGAAGCCGATGAGGACGACGTGCTGAAAGTCATTGACTTCGGTCTGGCCAAGAGCGTCTCGCCCGACGCCACGGGCTACCGCGTCACTCGCACGGGACTCTCCGCCGGCTTCAGCCCCGTTTATGCCAGCCCCGAGCAATGCCAGTATCTCGACGCCGACATCCGCAGCGACCTCTACTCGCTCGGTGTCACGCTCTGGTTCGTGCTCGCCGGCGAGCCGCCGTTTCTGCCCACGGCCAAAAAGCGCACGGAGGAACAAATCTTCGAGCTGCAAAGCAAACACGTCATGGCGGAGCCGCCGCTGGAAAAACTCGCGGCTGCCGGTGTGCCCGCGCCCGTGCGCGAGTTGCTCGCGCGGATGCTGGCCAAAGACCCCGCCGCCCGCCCGCAAACGCCCGCCGACTTGCGCAAAGTGATCGAAACCTGCCAGCAAGCCGTGCGCGAAGCGGCGTCAACACCCGCGCTGCCTCCGCCTGCGCCAGCTTATTCCTTCAGCTTGGAAGAACTGCTGCGCCAGCGCGGCAGCCTGGATTGGAAGGACATGGTGCCCCTGCTCACGCCGCTGGCTGGGTTTGCCGACGATCTCGCCGCCAGCGGAGCCGCGGCGCTGGTCAGCTTCACCCCGCGCCACTTGCGCGCAGTTTTTCCCTCTTTCCACCCGTCCTCGTCTGGCGGTGACCGGCGGCTGTTGCCCGAATTTCTCCATCCGGCAGAATGGATTCAACGCTGGCCGGATTGCACTTTGATGGTGCGCAGCGCGACTGCGGACACGAGTCGCGTCCCTGCGATTGGGAAAGCGTTCGATGTGACGCAGCCGCCTGCGCTGCAACACTTCCGTGATGCGCCGCAAGCCTTGGACGCGCTAGTCTATGAACTTCTCGACGGCCAGCCGCCGCCTTCGACCGGCAGCAGCGCCAATTTCATCAAGCCGCTGCCGGCGCTCAACGAAGTAGGCAATGACACCTTGCGCCGCGCGCTCGGAGGGCCCGACCACGGCTTTGGCAGCGCCGGGGAGTTCGGCGCGGCGCTGGAGCGCGCCGCCAGCCGCCGGGCGGCGTCGTCGTCGGCAGCACCGCCGCCACAATCCCCACCGCCCCTGCCTCCCGCCGCGCAGATTCCAGCGCCACCACCTCTGCCTTCCTCGCCTGCTCCGCCGGCAAGCCCGCCGATAGTAGCAGCAGCCGCGGATAACGAAGGAAAACGCCGCCCCTTCCTCGCGGTGACAGTGCTCGTCGCCGTGCTGTTGTTGGCCGGAGGGGGCGGCCTCGCCGCCTGGCTGGCAGCGCAACAACCAAAGGCTTCGCCGCAGCAGAGGGATTCAACTCCGACGCCCACTCCGATCATAAACCCCGCGCCATCCCCGTTGCCGACGATTCCCACGTCCACACCGACGCTTGCGCCTACGCCACCACCGCCTACCCCGACTTCCGCGCCGACTCCGGTGCCTGTGCCCACGCCGCAGCAATCGGATCAGGCCAACCGACTGCTGGAAGAAGCCTTGAGCGCCTACAAAGCACACGATTACCAGCAAACCATCGAAAAATGCACGGCGGCGTTGGCGCTCGCGCCGAATCTGCCGCTGGCCTATTCCCGACGAGGCGACGCCTTTTATCAGCTGGAACAGAAGGATCGCGCGCCGGAGGACTATCGCCAAGCGATCAAGCTCGATCCAAGCCACGCGCCCGCTTACAACGGTCGGGGCCTTGTTTACTACTATAACCAAGGCAAGCCTGAGCAGGCACTGGCCGACTTCAATCAAGCCATCGAACTCGACCCGAGGTATGCGCCTTCCACAACCGGGGCAACGTTTACCTCGCCCAAGGCAGGCCCGAGCAGGCGCTGGCCGACTACAACAAAGCGATCGAACTCGACCCGAAGCTTGTGGCCGCCTTCCACAACCGGGGCGCCGTTTACACCGACCAAGGCAAGCTTGAGCAGGCGCTGGCCGACTTCAGCAAAGCCATCGAACTCAACCCGCAGTATACGTCCGCCTACATTGGTCGGGGCAGCGTTTACTATAACCAAGGTAAGCTCGAGCAGGCGCTGGCCAACTTCAACAAGGCCATCGAACTCGACCCAAGATATGCGCTCGCTTACAACAAACGGGGCTGGCTTTACGCCAACCAAAACAAATGGGAGCAGGCGCTGGCCGACTACAACAAGGCCATAGAACTCGACCCGAAGCTTGTGCTCGCCTACGGCAACCGGGGCGTCGTATACCAAAGACTTGGCGATCAGGCAAAAGCGCGGCGGGATTTTCAGAAGGCGGATGAGCTGAAGCGTGCCGGGCGGTGAGTCGCCTATTTTTGTGCTCCTGAGTTGGAAATCATGATGTTTCCGAGCTGCGGCGCGATGGCCCTCCCCCGATGGCGTCTCCAGCCGCCTGCAACCGCTCGCGGTGGAGTCGGAGCGTGGACGAGCGGAGACGACAGCCGCCCGCGTGCCGGAGCGAAGCGCATGAATTGGGCAAAGGAAGAAGGAGGAGCGCGCGCTCCCCCTTCTTTTTCCGTGGCTTTTTATCGGCCACTACTCCTAGCCAGCCAACGGCCCAAGGCCGGCTCTGTTCCACCCGCCTGGGCTCTAGGGTCGGCGGCTTTCAGTAGAGTTGCACCCGGCGTTGCCGGAGGCTGAGCGAAGCCGGATCGGACTCTACCCGATCTTGCTGGAGGGTTGGAGAGAGCGGGTGGAACTCTGCCCGACGTTGCTGGAGGGTTGGGGAAGCCGGGTAAAGTGCGATCCGATGTTGCCGGAGGATCCGCAGCCCCGGGTAGAGTTCAACCCGAGGTGAACGGAGGATCAGCGCAGGCGGGTAGAGTTCTACTCGTGCTCAAATTGCCTTTGGGAACGCAGGGGAGGAAAGCGCGCACGCGCGGAAACCGCGCCTAAAAATCGCGTGACGGGCACTCCTGCTTGCGGCGCGGGCTGGCTGCTGGTAGCCATCTCGCTTTACCCTGATTTTCGCACCCGCTTTTCCATCATGTCTGCTGCCACCACCATTGCCGACTCCGCCGCTGCGCACCGCGTGGAAGCGCTCATCGACGCGCTGCCGTTCATCCTCGAACATCGCGGCAAGGTCTTCGTCATCAAATACGGCGGCAGCGCGATGGAGGACGAACACCTCATCGACCGCACCCTGCGCGACATCGTTTTCCTTTCCGCCGTCGGCATTCGGCCCGTCGTGGTTCACGGCGGTGGCAAGCTCATCACCGACCGGATGCGCGCGGCGGGGATGAAAGCGCGGTTCGTCAACGGACTGCGCGTCACCGACGCGGCGAGCATCCGGCTCGTGGCCGAAGCGCTGGATGGAGTGACCAATCCGATGATCGCGGGCAAGCTGCGCATGTTCGGCGGCGCGGCGGAAGGCGTCAGCGGAACAAGCGTCGTGCGCGCGCGCCGACTGCCGCCGCAACGCGACGTTGCGAGTGGCGAGGAAGCCGTGGACATCGGGTTTGTAGGCGAGGTTTCCGCGCTCGACTTGGCCCAAGTCCGCGCGTTACTCGGCGGCGGCACGATCCCGGTGATTTCGCCGCTCGCGCGGGAAGACAGCGCGGCCGAAAGAGTGACGCTCAACGTCAACGCTGACCTCGTCGCCGCGGCGGTGGCTTCCGAACTGCCGGCAAGCAAGTTGATCTATCTTTCCGACGTGCCCGGCTTGATGCGCGATCCGAGCGATCGGCAAAGCCTGATCCCGAGCGTGACCGCCGCGCAGATCAAGCGACTGGTGAAAGACGAGGTGATCCACGGCGGCATGATCCCCAAGGTGCAGAGTGCCGTGGACGCGCTGGCCCGCGGCGTGGACAAGATTCACTTCCTCGACGGCCGCACGGCGCATTCTCTGTTGCTGGAAATTTTCAGCACCCAGGGCACCGGCACCGAGATCGTGGCGTGAAGACAAAGGCGGAAGGCGGAGGGCGGAGGGCGGAGGGCGGAAGAAGTTGAGAGTTGAGAGTTGAGAGTTGAGAGCCAGAGAAGAAGCAGAGTTTTTAACTTAACCAACTTTGGAAACAAGCGGACGTTAGCGTGCCGCCTTCCTTCCGCCCTCCGCCCTCCGCCTTCCGCCCTCCGCCCTCCGCCCTCCGCCTTCCGCCTTCCGCCTTCC
>JAFAXH010000133.1 GCA_019241085.1 Verrucomicrobiota bacterium
GACGCCGAGCGGTGTGAACGCCGCCTTGAACGGCAGCCAGCGGCCAATCCAGCCGTTCGGCGCGTAGAGCGTCGTCAGCGCGATGCCGGCGACGGCGGTCGGCAACGCGAACGGCAAATCGACGAGCGCATCGAGCAGCGCGCGACCGGGAAAACGGTAACGCGTCAGCACCCACGCGACGAGAAATCCGGCGACGACGTTGAGCGACGCGCCGGCCAGCGACGCGCCAAACGTAAGCCGGTAGCTGGCGAGCGCGCGCGGGCTGCTGACGGCGCGCCAGAATTGCTCGCCGGTCATGCCGGCCGTTTTGAAAAACGTCGCCGACAGCGGGATGAGCACGATGATGCTTAGGTAGAAAATTGTGTAGCCCAGCGTGAGCGGCAGGCCGGGCAGAACGCGGCGCATGAGAGAGAAAGTTCTAAATCCCAAGTTGCCGCCTGCGGCGGAAGTTCTAAATCCTAAGCTCTAAGTTCTAAACAAATTCCAAATTCAAAGTTTGAAAACTTAGCCAACTGGCACGTTCCGCTTGCTGCTTTGAGCTTGTTTAGAACTTCGAGCTTGGGATTTAGAACTTCCCGGCACCGCCGGGCTACGGCTGGTAGATTTGATCGAACACGCCGCCGTCGTCGAAATGTGTCTTCTGCGCCTGGTCCCAGCCGCCGAAGACTTCGTCAATGGTGAACAACGTCAGCGCCGGGAAGCGGCTCGCGTATTTTGCGGCGGCGGCGGCGTTGCGCGGGCGATAGTATTTTTGCGCCGCGAGCTCCTGGCCTTCGTCGCTGAAGAGATATTTCAGATAAGCCTCGGCCAAGGCGCGGCTGCCGTGTTTGTCCACGTTTTTGTCCACCACGCTCACCGGCGCTTCGGCGAGAATGCTGCGCGACGGCACGACGACATCGAGCTTGTCGCCGCCGAGCGCCGGGTCGGCTTTGATGAGGCTCGTCTCGCATTCGAACGTTAAGAGCACGTCGCCCACGCCGCGCTGCGCAAAGGTCGTCGTCGCCGCGCGTCCGCCGGTGTCGAGCACGGGCACGTTTTTGAAAAGTTTCGCAACGAAATCGCGCGCGGCTTTTTCGTTGTTGCCGTTGGTTTGCAAGGCGTAAGCCCACGCGGCGAGATAGGTGTAGCGGCCGTTGCCGCTCGTCTTTGGATTTGGAATGATGAGGCCGACGCCGGGCTTGATGAGATCGTTCCAATCCTTGATGCCTTTCGGGTTGCCCTTGCGCACGAGGAACAGGATCGTCGAGCTATACGGCGCCGCGTGCTCGGGCAGGCGCGTGCGCCAGCTCGGCGCGACAAGCCCGCCTTTGACCAACGCCGTGATGTCGGTCTCCTGATTCATCGTCACCACGTCGGCTTCCAACCCATCGAGCACCGCGCGCACCTGCGCGCTGCTGCCGCCGTGCGACATGTTGATGGTCGGTTCCTGGCCGGTCTGCGCCTGCCAGGTTTTGGCAAAGGCCGGGTTGAATTCGCGGTAAAAATCGCGCGCCACGTCGTAGGAGACGTTGAGCAACTGGTTGCTCTTGTTGTTCTGCGCGCGCCCGGCCGCTGGCGCGAGCAAAACCGCGCTCGCCAGCAGCGCGCAGATGCGACGCCAGCCGCGGCTTGCAAGCTGGTTTTTCGGCGAGGGGAAAATATCTACCATAATCTCTATCGG
The DNA here is from genome assembly GCA_019241085.1 of Verrucomicrobiota bacterium. Classification (GTDB taxonomy): domain Bacteria; phylum Verrucomicrobiota; class Verrucomicrobiia; order Chthoniobacterales; family SZAS-18; genus JAFAXH01. The sequence goes on from JAFAXH010000133.1 coordinate 1,661, forward strand.
TTTACTCTAGAACAGACAGGCTAGCCGGTTGCCCTCCCGGCGCAACGTCTTTCGTTGGCAGCGATCCACCCGCCATTCAAAACGCGAGGTGCAGAATGCCGACGACGCCGATGACGATGAGATAGGCGGCGACGATGTAGTTGAGCGACTTTGGGCGGACGAGAACGAGCACGCCGGCCAGGAGCGCAATGACCGGCTGCAACTCCAGCCCAAAGCGCCAACTGAGCCCGAAGTTGTGCGAAGAACGCGCGAGGAGCAGCGGCAGAATGGTGGCAAGGAAAGAAAACATAGGGCGAGAAGCGGCGCCGACCTTAGCGAGCGCGCGCGCGCGGCGCAATCCCCGGCTGCGCGCCGGCGCGCGACGGGGCGGGTTGCGCCGGCGGCGGATTGTTATTTTCGGCCCGCCGGTTTTCGTTCATGCTGCGCGCCATCGTGTCCGCGCCGCCGACTGCTCCGCCGCTGACGCGCCGCGACTTTGTCCGCCGGGCCGGACGCTACGGCGGCGGCTCGGCCTTTGCGGCGATGCTCGCGCTCGGGCTGTTGGCCAAAAACGGATCGCCAGTCTGCGCCAAGGAACCAGCGCCAGGCTCGGGCGATGGGCAGGACGACGACCGCCGTCCAGCGTTGCGCCGGGCCGACGGCAGCCGGCCGCGGGTGCTCATCCTCGGCGCGGGACTTTGCGGGTTGGCGGCGGCTTATGAATTGGGCAAGCTCGGCTGCGAGTGCGAGATTTTTGAGGCGCGCGACCGCGCCGGCGGGCGGTGCTGGACGGTGCGCGGCGGCGACACGTTTGCCGAGATCGACGGGCCGACGCAGACGGCGCATTTCCGCCCCGGCCAATATCTCAACGCCGGCCCGGCGCGCATCCCGGGGCATCACGCGAGCACGCTGAATTATTGCAAGGAACTCGGCGTGCCGGTGGAGGTGTTCAACAACGTCAACGACAGCGCGTATTATCACACCGCCAGCCTCGGCCGGGTGCGCTTGCGCGAAGCGCGCGCCGACCTGCGCGGCTACGTGGACGAGCTGCTGGCCAAGGCCGTGAATCGCAACGCGCTCGACCGGCCGTTGAACCGCGACGATAAGGAAGCGCTGCTCGAATACCTGCGCGCCGACGGCGGGCTGGACCCGGACTTGTTTTATCGGCCGCTGTCGCCCGCCGCGAGCGGACGCGCGCCCGCGCCCAACGCCGTGTATGACGCGCGCGGCTATCTTTACGAAGACCTGCCGGCGGCGGGCGCGCACGCGGGTCGGCTGAGCGATCCGCTGGGCTTTGAACAAGTGCTGCGCGCCGGCTTCGGGCGGCACATTTTTTTCGAACGCCAGTTCCATCAGCAGCCGACGATGTTTCAGCCCGTGGGCGGCATCGACGCCATCGCGCGCGCGCTGGAAAAACAGGTCGCCGGCCGCATCCGTTATCGGCACGAAGCGCGCGAGCTGCGCCGTCCCTCGCCGTGGGCCGGCGGCGGCGCGTGCGTCGTGGTCGCCGATTTGACGACGAACGGTGAGCCGGCGACGCGCGAGGTGACGGGCGACTTCTGCATTTGCACGATCCCGCTGACGGTGCTGCGCGAGATTCAGGCGGATTTTTCCGCGCCCGTGCGCGAGGCCGTGAACGCGGTGCCCTACATGCCGACGGGCAAGATCGGGCTGAATTTCAAACGCCGGTTTTGGGAAGACGACGACCGCATCTTTGGCGGCATCTCGTGGACGGACCAGAGCATCGCGCAACTGCTGTATCCAAACTACGATTATCTCGGCCGCGACGGCGGCGTGGTCGTCGGCTACTATCATTTCGCCGAGGACGCTGAAACCGTCGGCCGGCTCGCGCCCGCGGAACGCGAAGCGCTCGCCCTCGCGCAAGGCGCCAGGCTGCACCCGCAATACGCGGCGGAATTTGAAAATTCCTTTTCCGTCGCCTGGCAGCACGTGCCTTACAGCCGCGGCGGCTGGGCGGTGTGGAACGAGGAAATGCGGGCGAAATATTATCCGGTGCTGAACCGTCCAGACGGTCCGTTTTATTTTGCGGGTGAACATCTCACGTATCTCGGCGGCTGGATGGCCGGCGCGTTCGAGAGCGCGAAGGCTGTGGTGAGCGCATTGCGCGAACGCGTGGCGGCGGGGTCGCAATGAAAGTTGAGAGTTGAAAGTTGAGAGTTGAGAGACAGAAAAGGCGGCCACAGCCCAGCGGCGATACCAAGCGCATGAAATCCTCTGCTCCCAAGCTCGCAACTCTCAACTCTCAACTCTCAACTCCCCTGGTCGGCCTTATCATGGGCAGCGCATCAGATTGGCCGACGATGCGTGCTGCGGCGCGCGTGCTGGCCGCGGCCGGAGTGCCGTTTGAAAAAAGGATCGTCTCCGCGCACCGCACGCCGCAACTGCTTTATGAATATGCGACGAGCGCGGAAGCGCGCGGACTGCGCTGCATCATCGCTGGCGCCGGCGGCGCGGCGCACCTGCCGGGCATGGCGGCGGCGCTCACGGCGTTGCCCGTGCTCGGCGTGCCGGTGCGCTCGCGCGCGCTCGACGGACTCGATTCGCTGCTGAGCATCGTGCAAATGCCGGCGGGCATCCCGGTGGCGACGTTTCGCGTGGGCGAAGCCGGCGCGGCGGACGCGGGACATTTCGCGGTGCGGATTTTGAAGCTGCGCGAAGCGCAGAACTTGCCTGTCTGACTTGAATCCAACCCTGCACTGCGCGCAGCGGCTACGGTTTGCCCTCGCGATGCGGTCGCACTTCGTAGTTGCCCGGCCCGCCTTTCAACGCCTGACAGGCATACCAGCCATGCGTTGGCAGACCCTCGACTGGCGTGCTCAATTCCACTTCCACCGCGGCCTGTCCGCCCACGCCATTGGCAAAATCGTGCTCAGCGTCGAAGCCCACCACGCGCCCGAGCACGCGGCCCTCGGAATCGGTGAAATCGCCTCCCACCGGAAAGCGCCGCGCGTATTTCTGCGCGTCACCGCAGCCGCTCAAGCCGGCGCTCAGCAACAGGGCCGCAGCCACCGTCGCCAATGCCCAGCGCGGGCGTTTTTTTGACAAAGAAAATCCGTTCACGCGGCAGAAAGATCGCGTGCAGGATGGGAGCAGATTCCGCGCCGTGTCAGCGCGACGCCGGGGCTGCCGGCGCGGGACGGCCGACGGAGAAATCGACGTGATTCGTGCGTCCGGTGCGATGGAGCCAATCCGGCGGCAAAGCGGAGCGCGTGCTGTAGTCGGCCATCGTCATCATCAGCATGAGCAGCAGCCAGAAAAACCCGGCGGCGACAAACATCCAAAGCACCGGGCTGCGGTGGCGGACTTCCATGAAAATGAGCACGATCAACGCGGCTTTGATTAAAGCGATGAGCAGGGCGACGACGACGTTGAAAGAGCCGAGGTCGAGAAAATTGGCGCCAACGGTGATGCCCAGGAGAACGAAAAGCGCGACGGCGTTTTTCACCAAGGTGGAACGCGGCGTCTCGGCCGCGTGCTGCGATGCGGTGGAGGGTGCGGCAGACATCGGAAAATTTGTGAAGCTGGCCGCGGCTCAGCGCGGCGCGATCAGATAGAGCAGCGGGAAAAGAAAAACCCAAACCATATCGACGAAGTGCCAGTAGAGACCGCTGATCTCAATCGGATTGTGATACCCGCCGTAATACCTGCCTTTCCACGAAAGCGCCGCCATCACAGCGAGCAGGACAACGCCGATGAGCACGTGCAAACTGTGCAATCCCGTGAGGCAAAAATAGATGATGAAGAACAGCTCGACCTGGCCGGACTCGGCGCCCGGAAAGAAAAACGTGCGGCCGGGAAAATGGTGTTCTTGATAATCCTCATAATACTCGAATCCGTGCAGCACGAGAAAGCCCGCTCCCAGCGCCGCCGTAGCCAGCAGCAACAGCGCAATCGTGCGCCCGGACCGTCGGCGGGCAGCCGGGGAATCGGCCGTGCTTTGCGCGGTAAAAACTGCGAGCGCCATGGTCAGGCTGCTCGTGAGCAGCACCGCGGTATCGAGCGTGCCAAAGAGCACGCTCAGCTCGCGGCTGGCCTCGGCAAAAGCGTGGTAATAAACGTAGCGATAGGCCGTGTAGGCACCGAACAAGCCACCGAAGAAAAGCACCTCGGTCGCCAGAAACAGCCACATGCCGAGCCGCGCCGCGTCGGTTTGTTGCGCGAGGTTGTCGAACTGGTGCTCGTGCGGATACGCGTCCGCGCGCGCCACAGCGTCGCCGGGCGCGCGGGCATTGCCCGTGGCCGGATCGGTGGCGGCGATGGCGGTGGCGTCAGACATTTTCCAAAGTTTGCTCGACCTCGCGGGGATGAAACGTGGACTGATAAGCGTAATCGTAAGGCGGCCGCGTCACCACGGGCGTCTGGTCAAAATTGTGCTCCGGCGGCGGCGAGGGCGTCGTCCATTCCAAACCAGTCGCGGCCCACGGATTTTCGCCGGCGCGCTGGCCGTTTTTCAACGACCAAAGCAGGTAAACGACCGGCAGCAGATAGCCGACCGCAAGGATGCTCGCGCCCGCGGTCGAGAGAACGTTGAAAATCTGGAACTCTTCGGGATAAGCGTGGTAACGCCGCGGCATGCCGAGATAGCCGAGTAGGAATTGCGGGAAGAACGTTAGATTAAATCCAACGAAGGTAATCATCGCCGCGAGCTGCCCGGCTTTTTCGGGATAAAGCCGGCCCGTGATCTTCGGCCACCAGTAATGAAGTCCGCCCATGAAGGCGAGCACCATGCCGCCGACCATGACGTAGTGGAAATGCGCGACAACGAAGTAGGTGTCGGTGAGATGAATATCCGCCGCGAGCGTGGCGAGAAAGAGTCCAGTGAGTCCGCCGAGCGTGAAGAGTCCGATGAAGCCGAGCGCGTAGAGCATCGGCGTCGAAAAGGTGATCTCGCCTTTGTATAAAGTCGCCGTCCAGTTGAAGACCTTGATCGCCGACGGCACGGAAACCAGGAAGCTCAGAAACGAAAAGACCATGCCGGCATAAGCCGACTGGCCGGTGCTGAACATGTGGTGTCCCCAAACTACAAAACCGAGCACCGCAATCGCCATGCTGGAGAACGCGATGAATGAGTAGCCGAAAACTTTCTTGCGCGAGAAACAGGTGATGAGTTCGCTGACTACGCCCATGCCCGGCAGGATCATGATGTAAACCGCCGGGTGCGAATAGAACCAGAAAAGGTGCTGAAAGAGCAACGGATCGCCGCCGAGTGCCGGATTGAAAATGCCGACGCCCCAGAAACGTTCGACGGTCATCAGCAACAGCGTGATGGCGAGCACCGGCGTCGCGAGCACCATGATGAGCGAGGTCGCATAGAGCGCCCAGACAAAGAGCGGCAGCCGCATCCACGTCAGGCCGGGCGCGCGCATTTTGTGCGTGGTGACGATGAAGTTCAGACCGGTGAGGATGGATGAAAATCCCGCGATGAAAACGCCCGCGGCCATCGTCATCACATGGCCGTTTGCATACGTCGTGCTCAGCGGCGTGTAGAACGTCCAGCCCGTATCGACGCCGCCGGCGAAGACGCCGTAAAGCGCGAACGAACCGCCGAGAATGAACAGATACCAGCTCAGCAGATTAAGCTTCGGAAAAGCCACGTCGCGCGCGCCGAGCACGAGCGGCAGCACGAAATTTCCCAGCACGGTCGGAATCGATGGAATGAGGAAAAACCAGACCATCAACACGCCGTGGATGGTGAACATTTTGTTGTAAGTTTCCGGCAGCAACAGATCGCCTTGTGGCGTCAGCAACTCCAGACGCATCAACCCGGCGGCAACCGCTGCGATGAGGAAGAAAATGAGGATCGTGAATAGATAGAGCAGCCCGATGCGCTTGTGGTCAATGGTCAGCAACCACGAACGGATCGTGTGTTTGCTCAGATAATTTTCACGCAGGTCGATCATGGCGGGACTCTGGGTTTACGGGGCTTCGTGCGGAACGATGAATTGCGCCGCGCCTTCGCCTTGCCGGCGATATTCCGGAGGTTGTTCGCGGCCGAGATGTTTCAGGTATTGCACGAGTTGAAAGAGTTGTTCTTCGTTAAGCTGACCTTCAAAGCTCGGCATCAGATTTTCGTAGCCAAACACGATCTGCTTTGCCGGCATGACTATCGAGTCGTGCAAGTAACGTTCGTCCGCCGTGACTATTGTGCCGCCTTCCAACGGCACCGGCTTGCCATACAATCCGACCAGACTCGGCGCGCGCACCTTGCTGTTCTCCGCGTGGCAGCCGCTGCAACCGAGTTGGTGAAACAGCCGCTCGCCCGCGGCGATCTGCGTTTCCTGCGGCGAGCCGGAGTTCAGCCAATCCTGATAATCCTTCGGCTCCATCACCGTGACCCAGCCGATCATCCCTGAATGTTGCGTGCCGCAATACTCGCTGCAAAAAAGATGGTAAGTGCCCGCCTTCGTCGCCTTGAACCACTCCATCGTGTAGCGCCCCGGCACGGCGTCCTGTTTCACCCGAAACACCGGGATGAAAAACGAATGAATGACATCCTCGCTCGTAATCATGAGCTTGACCGTGCGGCCCACCGGGACGTGCAGCGCGTTGATCTCACGCTTGCCCTCGGGATGCTGCAAGCGCCACATCCATTGCTTGCCGACGACGTAGATTTCCTGCGCGTCTTCGGGCGGCGTTTTCATGTGGACATACAGCCCCGCGCCCCAGCCGAAAATCACGAAGGTAAGCACCAGCGGCACCGTGGTCCAGAAGACTTCGATCTTCCAAGTCGAGATGTTCAGCGGCGTGCGGTCCACCGGATTGCCGCGCCGGTAGCGATAAAGAAAAACGCCCATCGGCACGAAGATGATGCCGAGAAAAAACAAAGTGACCAGCGAGAGAAAAGCGAGCAGCCAATCGACCTGCACGGCCGTTGTCGAAGCGGCGTCGGGGAAGACTTGAAAGCGCATGGCCGAAGAGAAGAAAAATCTGGTTCAAGAGGTCGCCGCCGGCGCGCGCTGGCGCGTGAGCCAGTAAACGCCACCGCCGAGCGCGAGCAGTGTCGCGACCGCGCCACCGCGCAGGGCGTTCAGAATGAGCGCACCGTATTTTCCCTGGATCGGATTGTAGTGAAAACAGAGCAGCAGGATTTGCTCGATGGGCGAACGGCTGACCTCGTGCGCGCCCGCCGCTGCGAGCGCGTCGTGCAGTTCCTGCGGCTTGAAATTGATGCCGAAGAAATAACGCGACGTGCGACCCTCTGGCGTCAGCACGACAAAGCCGCTGGCGTGCGCGTATTGCTTCGTCGCCGGATCGTAGCGGTAGCGAAAACCGATGCTCTCCGCGAGCTGCCGCACGGCGGCGTCGTTGCCCGGCTCCGTCGTCGTCAGGAAATGCCAGCCGGCCGCGGCAGTCGCGCTGCGGCCGTAGCGTTTCAAATACGTGCGCCGTTTCGCCGCCGCGAGCGAGTTCGGCTCGCGCGGATCAATGTCCACGTCGATGAGGTCGAACTCTCGGCCCGCACTCCAGCGCAAGTCGTTCATCGTTTCGACCACCGCATTCAGCACCGCCGAACAGAGCATCGGGCATTCGTGATAGCCCAGCAGCAGGATCGCCGGCCGGCCGCTGGCGAGCAGTTGCCGCAGCGTCGTCGGGCGTCCGTTTTCGTCGAGAAACGCCGCATCCATCGGCACCGTCGCGCCGAGTTTTTGGTCAAAGCCCACCTCGCGGCGCAGCTCGGCCACAGTGCCGGGAATGCTCTCCGGCGGTCCGGAGGGATAAGCCGAAGCCAGTTGGTTCGCTGCCAGGAGAAACAGGATCGTCAGCCAGACGCGCGTGCTTTCCCGGGTGGATCGCGCGCTCCGCCGCGCAGCGGCTCTAGAAAATTCAGGCGTTTGCGGCACTGCGCTCATCGCGCGACGGAGCGCGCGATCCACCCGCGAGGCGTTCGCCGGAAGTTTGCTGCGCGCGGATGATTTCATTGCTTCGGTCTCGGTTGATCTTCGACGGGATGCGGCTCACGCTGCATTTCCAGCATCGTGCGCGTGGCCGGGCCGGTCGCCGGCAGGCCGCGCTGGGCGACCAAGTCCATCGCGCGCTCGATCGGCAGTCGCACGACGCGGTTGCGCGCGTCGATCCAGCCATAAGTTTTTAATTCTTCCGCGTCGCGGTCGCGCATCGTGGCGAGTTCTTCCTCGGGCACGATTTGCAACAACGGCGCGCCGTTTTCCCCGGCTTGCGGCGCAGCTTGGACGAACGACGCGGCAGCCGGCTCGGTGCGCCGGCGGTCGTCCAATGCGGCGCGTTCGGCGCTGACACTGAAGTGCTTCAGCAGCGGCCAGACGAACGCGAACGTGATGAGCAACGTGGCGATCATGCCGACGCCAAACCACGCGACCGGCCGCGGCGCGAAGTCGCTGGTCTCGTGGCCGGCGGCGATGTCCGGCGCGGTCTCGGGTGAGGGTTCGCCGTGGGCTTGCGATTTCATGGAACGGAAGAAGTCGTGGCGTAAAACGGCGCGATGTCCGCGGCGTGCGCCACCGGCGGAAACGCGGTCGCGATCCGCGGATCATGGCGCGGCACCGTGAGCCGGCGCGAGAGTTGGAAAAAGAAATTTGCCAGCCACAGCCCGCCGACGCCGACGAACGCGGCGGCATCCAGCCAGCTCACGGCAAAATGGTGCGGGTGCAGCGACGGCGCGACGCGCCACAACGTCTCCAGCGCATGCACGCAGAGCACGCCGGCGGCGATGGTGGCGAGCACGCGCGGCCGGAGTTTGTTGATGCGAAAGAGCAGGACAAAAAACGGCACGAAGAACTGGCACACCACGAGGATCGCCGCGACGTATTTCCAGCCGCCGGCGGAGCGGTGCAGATACCACAAAATCTCGCGCGGCAGGTTGCCGGACCAGATGATGATGAGTTGCGAAACCATCAGGTAAGTCCAGAGCAGCACGAAGGTGAGCAGGAGGTTGCCAACGGCGAGAAATTGCTTTGGCGTCGCCCAAGCCTTCCAAGGCAGCTCCGGCTGCAGCCACGCGAGCAGAACGATGCTGACGGCCATCGCAGTGAGCATCTGGCTGATGAGAAACAGCGGCGGAAAAACCGTGGAATACCAATCGCTCTCCAGCACCATGATCCAGTCCACCACGGCGATGGTGCCGATGAAGGTGTGAATGACGATGCCGGGGCCGCTGAGAGAGCGCATCTTGCGCGTCGGCGCGGCGTCGGTCGTGGCATCCTGTTCGCGCGACCAGCGCAGGAGCAGGTGCGCCATGACCAGCCAAACCGCCCAGACAATCATGGCGCGCAAGACAAAGCCCGGTGTGTTCAACCACCAACGCTGGCTCTGCAAAATGTGATCGTGCGCGCGGGTCTCCGGCTGCGCCCAACCGTAGAGTTTTGACAACAAAAAGAAGAACGGCACGAAGAGCGCGGCTTGCGCCGGCAGCGTCGCCATCGCAGCTTCGAGAAAACGCCGGATGGCGAATCCCCAGCCGCCGCCGGTGAGCGCGTGCAGCATGTAAAACGCGAGGCTGCCGAGGGCGATGCCGGTCCAAAAAAGATAGCCGTAAAGATAGGAAAACGCCGCCTGCCGCGGATGGATGAACAGCCCGACGGCGCAGAGCACGAGTCCGAGCGCGCCTGCGAGCAGCGCGCCGCGTTGCCAGCGACGGAAGCGCGCGCGCAAGGCGTCCGGATTTCCCGTCGCCGTTGCTGCTGCTGCTGCTGGCGCGTCGTGACTGGAGGTCGCGGAGTTCATTTCAAGGTGGCGAAGGAGACGCAGCTTCGAGCTTTGCACGCTCGTCGGCAGGCACGTCGTCCGGTGTGGCGTGGCGGCTGAGCTGGAGCGCGCGGATGTAGGCGACGACGGCCCAGCGGTCGTTCACGTCGGGAATGCGGTAGCTGTAAGGATACATCACACCGTAACCGTTCGTGATGATGTCGAAAAAGTAGCCGGGCGGCGCGTTGCGCAAGCGGTCGGAATGATACGAATTCGGCGGCGGAAAACCGCGCATGACGATCATGCCGTTGCCCTGGCCGGTGTAGCCGTGGCAGACGGAGCAGAAGATGTTGAAACGATCCTGCCCCCGCGCGAGCAGCTCGCGGGTGACGGGGATCGGAATCGCGGTCGCCAATTTGCCGTCGGCGGTTTTTCCCTGGTTGAGCAAATCGTCCTCGCGCAACTGCCCGCGCGGGATCACGTGCTCCGGCAACGGCCGCGCGCTCGTGCCGTCTTCAAAAAATTCGCTGGCCGAAAGCGGCTTATAGCGCGGCTGGTTATACATGTCCTGCCGGCAACCGGCGGCGGCCAGTGCGAACAGGAGGAAAATTTCACCACGAAGGACACGGAAAACACGAAGGGTTAGAAAAAGAAATTCAGAACTCTTCGTATTTTTTGTGTCCTTCGTGGTGAATCTCATGCCTCGACCTCCGTGGTGGCGACGGCGCCAGCGCGCTTCAAAAACGCGCCGACAGCGTCGGTGTTTTCAAACTTCGGATCGCTGGCTTCGAGGCACAGGAAAAAGCGGTCAATCGTCGCGCGCTCGAAGCCGGGCACTTTGAAAAGCGGATGGTGCGGACGCGGCAGGCCGTTGAGCGCCAGCATGCTGAGCGCGCCGATGACCGAGCCGCAAAGGATGCCCAGCTCGAAGGTGATCGGGATGAACATCGGCCACGAATGAAACGGCCGGCCGCCGATGTTGTAGGGATAATCGTAGGTCATCGAAAACCACTGCATGAAATAGCCGCCCGCCGCGCCGGAAAAACCGGCGACCATGACGATGAGCGGCACCCACGAACGCCGCCGGCCGATGGCCGCCGCCAGCCCGTCGATGGGAATCGGCGTGTAGGCGTCCAGGCGCCGCCAGCCGGCGGCGTAAGCGGCGTGCGCGGCGGCAAGCAGCGCGTCGGCATTATCAAATTCGCCGAGCACGCCGTAAATGCGTTGCTCCCGGGGCGGCGCGGCGTGATGACCGGCGGCAGCAGCGGGCGGAGCGACAGTTTCGACGGAGGCGGACATTTTATGTGATTCCAATCCAGTCAGGCACGGCCCGGCGCGAGCGCTTCTTTTTCGTGTTCCTCGTGCACGAGTTCGCGCACTTCGGTGATCGAAATCATCGGCAGGAAACGGATGAAGAGGAACATCAGCGTCAGGAAAAATCCGATCGTGCCGAGGAACGTCGCCCAGTCCCAAGCCGTCGGGTAATACATGCCCCAGCTCGACGGCACGAAGTCGCGGTGCAGGCTGATGATGACGATGACGAATCGCTCCAGCCACATGCCGATGTTCACGACAAAGGCGACGCACCAGAGCGTGATCGGATTACGCCGGATGCGCGCGGACCAGAGCGATTGCGGGATGATGATGTTGCACAAAATCAGCAGCCAATAGAAAACGCGATACGGTCCGCCGAGCCGGTTGAGCAACAGGAAGCGCTCGTATTCATCACCGCTGAACCACGCCATGAACGCCTCGGTCGCGTAGCCGTAGGCGACGATGAGGCCGGTGGCGAGCATGACGTTGGCCATGTTGTTCAGGTGCCGGTCGGTGACGAGATTTTGCAGCCCGTAAATGCGCCGCACCGGGATCATGATGTTGAGCACCATCGCGAAGCCCGAGTAGATCGCGCCGGCGACGAAATAGGGCGGGAAAATCGTCGTGTGCCAGCCGGGCAAAATGGCGACGGCGAAGTCGAACGACACGACGCTGTGGACCGAGAGCACCAGCGGCGTCGCAAGACCGGCGAGCAGCAGGTAGATGGCTTTGTAATTTTGCCAATGCACCGCCGAGCCGCGCCAGCCGAGCGACGCGAGCGCGAAGACGACTTGTTTCCAACGCTGCGTCGCCTTGTCGCGCAGCGTGGCAAAATCGGGGATCAGCCCGATATACCAAAAGACGAGCGAAACCGTGAAATACGTCGAGACCGCGAACACGTCCCACACCAGCGGCGAACGAAATTGCGGCCAAAGCCCCATCGTGTTCGGATACGGCAGCAGCCAATAAAATGCCCACGGCCGGCCCATGTGCAGCAGCGGATACATGCCGGCACAGGCGACCGCGAAAATCGTCATCGCCTCGACCATGCGGTTGAGCGAATTGCGCCATTGCTGCGCGACGAGCAAAAGAATCGCCGAGATGAACGTGCCCGCGTGGCCGATGCCGATCCACCAGACGAAATTGACGATCGCAAAGCCCCACGCGACCGGCATGTTGATGCCCCAGATGCCGGTGCCTTTGAAAAACAAATAACAGATCGCGAGCGTCAGCATCATCGTGCCACAAAACACCGCCGCGAAACCGAGCCACCAGCTTTTCGGATGCTTCCCGCTGTCGAGCACGATGCTGCCGATCTGCTCGGAAACTTTGCCGTGCGTTTCGCCGCGCCCGAGCAGCCGGTCGGGATAACCGAGCGGCGACAGCGAAGTCGCGCCGTTGGCGGTTTGGTCGGACATGGAAATTTTTTTAGAGCCGCGGATGGACGCAGATAAAACGCGGATGGGTTCGGAGGTTTTTTCAGACAAAATTAACAGAATTTTACAGAATTAAAGGCACGGTGAGTTTGCTTGGAACCTGCCAAATTC
>JAFAXH010000073.1 GCA_019241085.1 Verrucomicrobiota bacterium
GGCGTGCTGCTGGCGCTATTGATTGTCTTGCTGCTGACGCGGTTTTCGGATCGGTTTTTCGACAGCGCGGCCGGGCGTCGGCCAGGAGACTCCGCGCCGATTTCGGATGTTTCCCTGACGGGTCAATAGACCGTTAATGGTGGAAGGAAGGATTCCACTGAGCGGCGAAAATTCGTTCAAGTGCTGCTGTGGCCGAGGTAAGCAGCCTGCACGCGCGGATCGGCGCGAAGCTGGGCGGCGGGGCCTTCGATCTCGATGCGGCCGTGCTCGATCACGTAGCCGTAGTCGGCGACGCCGAGTGCGCGGTAGGCGAGTTGTTCCACCAGCAACATGGTCAGCCCACGCGCCTTGAGCGCCTGCAGCTGGCGGAAAACTTCGTCGATGATGATTGGCGCCAACCCCATTGATGGCTCGTCGAGCAGCAGCACGGCGGGGTTGAGCATCAACGCGCGGCCGATGGCGAGCATCTGTTGTTCGCCGCCGGAGAGCGTGCCGGCGAGTTGCTGACGCCGTTCCTTCAAGCGCGGAAAGGTGGTGTAGATGCCTTCCAGTTCTGCATTGAGCGCGTCGCGTTTGAGTTTTCCCATGCGGGTATAAGCGCCGAGGATCAAATTATCCTGCACGGATTGATCGGGAAAAACGCGGCGGTTTTCGGGAACGTGGCCGACGCCTCGGCGGGCGACGCGGTGCGGCGGTTGACGCAGAAGGGACTGGCCGCGGAGCGTTACCTCGCCGCTGCCGGGGGTGAGCAAGCCGGAGATCGTGCGCAGCAGCGTGGTCTTGCCCGCGCCATTGGAGCCGATGACGCAGACGAGTTTTCCCTCGGGCACCGAAAGCGAGACGCCTTGCAAAGCGCGCACCGGTCCATAGGAAACGGAGAGATCGCGAATCTGAAGCATCGGAAAAATCAGTGGCTTGTAATTTTCAAACCGCAGCCGCGGCAGCGGGCGGAAGCTCGTCGGCGGGCGCGCCGAGGTAGGCGGAGATCACGCGTTCGTTGCGCTGAATTTCCGCCGGCGTGCCGCTGGCAATCTTCTGGCCGAAATCGAGCACGCTCACCCGGTCCGAAACGTTCATGACCAAGTCCATGTGGTGCTCGATCAACAGGATGCTGAGACCGGCGGCCTTCATCTTGCCAATGATCTTGTCAATCGCAGAGATCTCGCCCGCGGTGCAGCCGGCAGCAGGTTCGTCGAGCAGCACGAGCGCCGGATTCTGCGCCAGCGCGCGGGCGATTTCGAGGAGACGCTGCTTGCCGTAGGGCAGGTTGCGGGCGCGCTCGTTGGCGAGGTCGCCGAGGCCGACAAATTCGAGCAATAATTGCGCACGCGCGCGCGCCGCGCGCTCCTCGCGGCGCGCGCGCGGGCTGGCGGTGAAAAGGTCGAGCAGGGTGATGCGCGAAAACGTGTGGTGCAGGCCGACGAGCACGTTGTCGAGCAGCGTCATGTCGCCGAAGAGTGCGACGTTTTGGAATGTCCGCGCAATGCCGGCGCGCGAGATGTTATGCGGCGCGCCGCCCAATGGAAGATCGGCGAAGCGGATGCGACCGCCAGTAGGGCGATAGACGCCGCTGAGCATGTTGATCGTCGTCGATTTCCCGGAGCCGTTCGGGCCGATGAGAGCGTGGACTTCGCCGGGTCGCACGTCGAGTTCCAGTTTGTTCACCGCGACAAGACCGCCGAACGCGATGGTCAACTCCTCGGTTTTCAGCAAGGCCGCCGCGGCTTCGTGGCCAGAAGAGCCGGTGCCGGCCGGCAGGCTGCGCCGATAGACGGCTTGGAGCTGCATCGTCGCGGCGTCTTGATGCGCGACTTCCGGAACGGGCGACAATTGCTCACCGGGAAACGTGCGCGGAGTCGCGGCCGTCACAACGGCGTCCCGGCGACGACGGAACAGCGCGCCGACGGAGCGCGCGAGCAGATTGATGAGGCCGATGATGCCGCCGGGCAAAAAGTAGAGCGTGAACAAGAGCAAGCCGCCGAAAATCATCAGTTGGTATTCGGCGATGTTGTTAAAAAAATCGGGGACAAACACGACGATGAACGCGCCGATGATGTTACCGAACATTGAGCGCGTGCCGCCGAGGATCAGCATGATCAGGAAGTCGATGGAGAACTGGAGCGAGAAGGAGAGCGGACCGCAGTATTTGTTGAGGTGAATGAAGAGCGCGCCGGCCAGTCCGGTGAAGGCGGCGCTGATGATGAAGGCACCGAGCTTGAAGCGATAGCGGCTGACGCCGGAGCACTCGGCGGCGAGCGGATTTTCCTTCAGCGCCTCGAACGCGCGGCCCCAGAAACTGAAGACGACCTGGCGTTTGAGATAGAGCACCAGCACCATCGCAACGAAGGTGAGGTAGTAGAAATTATTGCTCTCCAGCGAAAGCGAGCCGAGGCGCAGCCGCGGAATTTCGGTGATGCCGGTCGAGCCTTTGGTCAGTTTCTCGCTTTCGTTGACGATGGTCTGGACAATGAGTCCGAAGGCGATCGTCGTCATCGCCAGATACGGTCCGGCGAGACGCAAGGCGGGCACGCCCAGCAGCACGCCCGCGAGTGCGGTGAAGAGAATGGAAACCGGCACGGTGCCCCACCAGTTCCACTGCAATTTCCAGCAAAGAATCGCCGAGGTGTAAGCGCCGACCGCGAGCAAGCCGGCGTGGCCGACCGATATGTCGCCCGAGTAGCCGGAGACCAGGTCGAGGCCGGCCACGACGATGACGTAGATGCAAACTTTCGCCAACACGCCGTGGACGATGTAGGTGTCGCTGACGAAGAGCGGCACGAGGACAAAGGGCAGCAGCGCGAGCAGCGGAATGTAGCGGCGGAAAGGCATCATATTCCGGGGAATGGGAAGGAGATCGCGCGCAGAGCGGCCGGTCAGACTTTCTTGATTGAGCGTTTGCCGAACAAGCCGGCGGGCTTGAGCAGCAGCACGAGGATGAGCAGCACGAAGCCCGGCGTGTCTTTGTAACCGGTGGAAATAAAGCGCGCGGTGAATTGCTCGCAGAGTCCGAGGATCAAGCCGCCCGCGACGACGCCCAGGCCGCTCTCCAAACCGCCGATGATCGCGGCGGCGAACGCTTTGACGCCGAGCAAAATTCCCATCCCAGCGCCGACGAGCGTCAGCGGGCCGACGAGCACGCCGGCAACCGCGGCAATGACGGAGGAAATGACAAACGACAGCGTGATGATGAGCGCGACGTTGATGCCTTGCAGCGCGGCGGCGTCCTTGTCGGTCGCCACGGCGGTGACGGCTTTACCCAGAATGGTTCCGCGCCGGAACAGCTCAAAGCTGATCATGATGACCGCCGCCGCGCCGATGATGAGCAACTCCTGCGGCAGCACGCGGACCGCTCCGCCGGCGAGGGAAAGCGGCGCGTTGCCCAGCGGGCTGGGAAAGCGGTAGTCGTCCGTGCCCCAGACGCGCTCGGCCACGTTGCGCGCGATGATGCCGAGCGCCGTGGTGGCCAGAATCCACGAGACATCCGACTTGGTGCGCAACGCCGGCCGGATCGCGGTGCGTTCCAAAATGACTGCCAGCACGATCCCGATCAACAACGCGCCGCCGATGCCGAGCAGGTAGTTGTGTTTATGAACGACCGAGATCGAGAAGGCGACGAGCGCGCCGAGCATTAAGAATTCGCCTTGGGCGAAATTCAGCGTGCGCGAAGTCAGAAAGGTGATGTTGTAACCAAAGGCGAGCAGGGCGTAGATCATGCCCAAAGCCACGCCGCTGAGAATGAGCTGGGGGAGATCACTCATTGCGTGCTATTCAGACACAAGGACAACGCGGATGGAACAAGGAACTCGTTGAAGATCGTTACTTTGTCATCCTGAGCTTGTCGAAGGATCGCTTGCTGAATGTCTGGCTCGGTGGAGATACAAACTGCGTTCTGGAAACGCTGTGAGCCAAGGCAATTAGTAAGAGATCCCTCGACTTCGCTCGGGATGACAGAAGAAGGAGGTGGCCCGCGCGCAAAGTCGCCAACTGTTCATCCCATCCGCGCTTTGTTCTTGGTGGTTCTAATACTAACTGCCAGTCGGCTTGTTCGCACCGCCGCCCGAGCTGGCCGCTGGAGTTTCCATCACCACATGGCCGTCCTGCACTTTGCCGATGTTGATTTCTTCCGTCTTGATGGCTTCGTGGTTGTCCGCGCTAAACGGTTTCGTGTAGATGGCAATCGCGCCTTCGACTGGCTTTTGCAGATTCTCCAGCGCGGTCTTGAGCTTCTTCGGATCGTCCGAGCCGGCTTCGTTGATGGCTTCGGCGAGAATCTTCATCGAATCATAACCCTGCGCCGCGGAGACCGGCGACGGAATGCGGCCGTTGGCCGGATTGTATTTCTTTACGTAGTTCTGCACGAACTGCTGACCGGTGGGCGTCGGCGGCTTGTCCTGGATGAAGGTCTGCGGCATCACCGCGCCGTTGCCGTTGCCGCCCGCGGCGTCGATGAAGTTGCTCATGCTCAGCGTCCAGCTTCCGACGATCGGCACCTTCCAGCCGAGCTTCTCCATGCCGTTGGCGATCTGCGCCAGCTCGGGTCCAATGCCGTAGGTGAGCACGGCTTCGGCGCCGTTGTTGCGGGCTTCCTGCAACTGCGGTGTCATGTCGGTGTCCTTGATCTTGAACTTGCCGATATACACCGGCGTGATGCTGCGCTTTTTGAGCGCGTCTTCGAGCAAGGCGCGGCCGTTCTGGCCGTAGTTCGTTTCGTCGGCCAGGATGGCGACTTTCTTGTAGCCGCGCTTGTCGATGGCTTCCTTGGCGATCAACTCGGACTGCTGGTTGTCATTCGCGCGCAAGCCGAAGACGTAGTTGTCGGGATATTCCTTGAAGTGCTCATTCACCCACGCGCCCGTGGTGACATTGAGGATGTAAGGCACCTTGGCCTCCTGCGGATAACGATAGCTGGCCTGCGCGACGCCGGTGTTGATCGGGCCGAGCACGGCGCAGACTTTCTGGCTGTTGAGCAAGTCCTGGATGACCTGCGCACCGCGTTCGTTCGTCGCCTGGTCGTCACGCTCGACCAACTCGATCTTGCGTCCGCCGAGCACGCCGCCGGCGTTGTTGATTTCTTCCGCCGCGAGACGCACGCCGTCACGCATCGAGAGACCCATCGGCGAGGAGCCGCCGGAATACGGGCCCATGACGCCGACTTTGACCGGGTCTTGCGTGGAGGCGCTGCCGCCACTCGGTTTGCTGGAATCACCGGGCGTGGTGGATTTGTTTTCACAACCGCTCAGGCCGAGGCCGACAACCGCGGCGAGCGCCAGCAGGGCGCGGGAGCGGACGAACAATTTTTGGGGGAACAGGATGGGCATGGTAGGGGGGATTAATGTTGGGTTTGATCGAGAATGCAGCATTCGTTTCGCGCGACGCGCCGCGACGCGCGGGAGCCGCCGCACGCGACTGCAAGTGCTTCGCTTCCGAGGCAGGCTTTGGATGCGTGTGGGCATTCTTCGCTTCTCCACAGGTAGGGACGGCTCGCCGAGCCGTCCCAAATATCAGGGACGTTTCGGCGAAACGTCCCTACCGCAAGGCGTCCGTTACTTTCTCCTTGTTTGAGCGGAAATTATCCGTGCGCCAGCAGCATTCTGATTCTACGGACGCCTCGGGGAGGCGTCCCTACCTGTGGCGCGATTGGCCAGCGTGGAATCGAGCAGCACCGGCGTCGCCTTGGAGTAATCCAGCTCCCGCTCGCTCTTGGCGATGAGCAGCGTCGCCAGGCCGTTGCCGATGAGGTTGGTGATCGCGCGCGCCTCGCTCATGAAACGGTCGATGCCGATGAGAAACGCCAGGCCCGCGGTCATCGTCGGATTGTTCGTCGCCGCCAGCGTCGCGCTGAGCGTGATGAAGCCGCCGCCCGTCACCGCCGCCGCGCCTTTGCTCGTCAGCAATAGCAAGCCAAGCAAGCCCAATTCGGTGCCGAAAGAGAGCGGCGTATTCGTCACCTGCGAGAGGAAAACGATTGCCATCGCCAGATAGATCGACGTGCCGTCGAGATTGAACGAATAACCCGACGGCAGCACGAGGCCGACGACATCCGGCGTGCAGCCAGTGCGCTCCATTTTTTCCATCATCGGCGGCAGCGCGCTCTCGCTCGACGAGGTGCCGAGCACGAGCAGGATTTCGTCTTTGATGTGCCGCAGATATTTAAGGATGGAGAAGCCATTGAAGAACGCGATCAAGCCGAGCACGACGAAGATGAACAGAATGCAGGTGAGGTAGAAACAGCCCATCATCTTCAGTAACGCGAGAAACGCCTTGATGCCCGAGCCGCCAACGGCCGCCGCCATCGCGCCAAAGGTCGCCAGCGGCGCGAGGCGCACGACAAAGCCGACGACGTAAAAAAACGCCCGCGCCACCTGATGCACCAGGTGCAGCAACGGCTCGCCCCTGGCGTCCATCTTCGACAACGCCACGCCGAGCAGCACCGAGATTAAGAGCACCTGCAAAATCTCGCCCTCGGTGAACGCGCTCACCGCCGTCTTCGGCACGATGTGCATGACGAAATCAATCGCGCTCTGCTGCTTGCCCGCCGCCGCGAAGTCCGCCGCCTTTTTCACCTCCGACGCCGTCGGCGTGTAGTTCACGCCCTCGCCCGGCTTGAGCACGTGGACGACGGCCAGCGCGATGAACATCGCCAGCGTCGTGACCAGCTCGAAATAGACGATGGCCTTCACGCCGACCCGGCCGACTTTTTTCAAATCGCCCACGCTGGCGATGCCGCCAACCACGGTGCAAAAGATGATCGGCGCGATGAGCATCTTCACCAGGTTGATGAAGATCTCGCCCAGCGGCTTGAACGCCTCGCCGAGCGGGAATTTGGCGAACGCCGGGTTGCGGGCGAGCGAGAACTGCTCGGGCACCGGGTTCGTCGGAAAACAGTAGCCGTAGAGCACGCCGAGCACGACGCCGACGAGCACCCAGAAATAAAGTTGCCGATACCAAGGTTTGCGCAGATGGCCCGAGTCGGTCGGCAACGGCTGAACGGGCAATTCCTCGCGGGCAGCCGCAGCGGCGGAAGAAGGCGGAGGATCGGTCGGGGAGGGGGGAACGGGCATGGGAGGAAAAAAGAAACGCGAGCGGGTTTTGGGATGAAGCTCGGGACAACTCAACGCGGGAGGGAAACGCGCGAGCCCGAGTGGTGATTGCGCCAAAAGGCGGGAAACGCAGCCAGCGGTGCGGCCGCGATTTATTTTATCAAGAATCGCTTGCGCCGCCCGGCTTTGGCTGTCCCAATGCCAGCGAAACTTTTCCCGCAACCCAAATTTTTGCTCATGCCCACACTCCCGCTCCAAAACCAAAAAGCCCTCGTCACCGGCGCCAACTCCGGCATCGGCGAAGCCTGCGCGCGCGCGCTCGCGGAAGCCGGCGCCGCCGTCGTCATCAATTACGTCACGCACCCGGAAGCCGCGCAAAAAATCGTTGCCGACATCGCCGCCGCCGGCGGCCAGGCGATGGCCATCGCCGCTGACGTGAGCAACGAGTCGCAGGTCGAAGCGATGTTCGCCCAAATGCTCGGCGCGTGGGGCACCATCGACATCCTGATTAACAACGCCGGCCTGCAGGACGACGCGCCATTTGACCAGATGACGCTGGCGCAATGGAACAAAGTCATCGGCATCAATCTCACCGGCCAGTTCCTGTGCGCCCGCTCGGCCGTGCGCGAATTTCTGCGGCGCGGCGTTGTGCCCGAGGTCAGCGCCGCGGCGGGCAAGATCGTTTGCATGAGCAGCGTGCATGAAACGATCCCGTGGGGCGGGCACGTCAACTACGCTTCGAGCAAAGGCGGCATTTTGCAGTTGATGAAAAGCATGGCGCAGGAACTCGCGCCGAAAAAAATCCGGGTCAACTCCATCGGGCCGGGCGCGATCAAGACGCCGATCAACCGCTCCGCTTGGGAAACGCCCGAGGCGTTGAAGAGCCTGCTCACGCTCATCCCCGACGGCCGCATCGGCCTGCCCGAAGACATCGGCCGCGCCGCCGTCTGGCTGGCGAGCGACGCGAGCGACTATGTCACCGGCCAGACGCTCTTCGTCGATGGCGGCATGACGCTCTATCCAGGCTTCGCGACGGGCGGATAGAGGGTGGGAATAAAGCTGGCGGCCGGGAGCGGGCTTGAGAATTTGCGGCCTCAAAAGGCCAAGCCAGGAGCTGGGAGTAGCGTTTGTGGTCTCACTCGCCCGATCCTGGAAGCTGGCGAGCGCGTTTGTGGCCTCAAAAGGTCAAGCGGAGAGCTGGATTGCCAGGCTGCGCTTTTGGCAGGAGGGCAACAAAACTCCGCCGGCCAGCGGACGTAAGCGCAGCTTCAAAAACAGGTGCGTAGCCCAAGTGCAACTTGGGAACGAGGGAAAGAACGGCGCGTGCGCAAAATGCAGGATAAACCGCGCTCCCGTCTTGCCAGCCGCCGTTTTATCCTGCAATAATGCAGTCTACTACCTGTTAGGCCGCTGCAAACCACAGCCGTATCCATATGCAACAATTTGGCGACATCTCCATTGAGCCTGACAAGATCATCACCCCATCTGGTCAGTATCCGTTGAATAGTTCCAGTGCAGTTTGGGTGAGACTTGTCCCACGCAACGAATTCGCAAGATGGGCCCTGGGTAGCGGAGCCTTGGCTGCAGGCATTTTCACCGGCGGCGCGGCGTTATTGTTCGTAGGCGGTCCCGCCGTCGCCTACTTGACCCATGAGATTTGGCAGGTTGTCGTCAGCACCAACGGCAGCGATTTCATCATCCGAGAGTTCTACGGTGTTCTCTTCATGCAGAAGCCGCAAGAACAGGCTGAAGCATTGAAGACGGCCATCCTTGCCGAGCTTGGTCAGCATCCACGCCCGGCCTAACCACGCGCTCCAGCGAACAGAGGCTGGCGGCACGCCCTCCTTGCATTCATAGTCTGTCCTCGCCAGCCTCTGTCGCTGAGCTTGGCGGCGCTACGCGCACATCAAAATCACGATTATGGCTATACCCGAAGAATTGAAAAAGTTCCTCACGTTGGACAAGGCGGAGAAGCACCTCGATCTTGTCAGTGGCCTTGTCGATCCCGAAAAGAAGGGCAACATTATCAGCTTGGCCGCACTTGCAGAAGAAGAGTTGACGAAGTTTCTCACCCGCTATTACGCAGCACAGAATCGCAGCGAAGACTTTCAGGAGCTGATTGAAAACTCCCTGACTTTTCATGATAAAATCGAGGCAGTAAAAAAGGTCATTCCGAAGCTCGATAGCACAGAGGCCAACTACAAACCTCATTTTGAGTTCCTTCGCGCGCTGAAAAGACTTCGCAACACAGCCGCTCATTCATATAGCGTCGGTATCGACGAAGCTACCAAACTGGCCGGAGACAGCGAGGCCATCCACCTCGTCAGTGACTTCCCCAATAACTTGTGGGCACGGGTGAAGGCATTGCGAGACTACCTTGCAGGCGTCAATAGGTAACAGCCGCACCGCCCAACAAGGCGCTCCAGCAAACAGAGGCTGGTGGTCGGTTTTTCTCCGTGGTTGAGTCCATCCTCGCCAGCCTGCGTCGCTAAGCTTCCATTCGTTAGGCCGCTGAGAGCCGTTGCGTCGAAATGGCGCTCTTGGTAAAATGCGGCTATGGACTACCAGAAGATTATCACAATCGAGCCAGACAAGCGTAGCGGCAAGCCTTGCATTCGCGGCACGCGCATGACGGTTACCGATGTGCTGGAGTATCTGGCGGGCGGCATGACGCACGAGGAGTTGCTGGCGGATTTTCCAGACCTCACCGAAGAGGATATTCGCGCTTGCCTCGCGTTTGCCGCGGATCGTGAACGCAGGCTTGCGACGATCCCGGCATGAAGCTGCTTTTCGACCAGAATCTTTCTCCACGACTGCCTGGTTTACTTTCCGACCTTTATCCGGATAGTGTTCACGTTCGCAACATCGGCCTCCGAGATGCCAGTGACACGGTGATCTGGAGCCACGCCCAAGAGCACGGATTTGTTATCGTATCCAACGCCGGCGGATGCGCCGCGGCTTTCAACCCGCCCTAGCTTGCCGGAGCCGGGCTTTGGCTCGAGGTGGCCCTTCTTTTACTTGCCGTGGCCCTTCTTTTGGTCGCGGCAAGCGTTCCTTTGCCTTATGCGAGGCTTCTTTTGCCTGAAGAAGCCTCGCTTTCAGCTGAAGAAGCCTTTCTTTTCCCTTCCGAAGCCTTTCTTTTCCCAAAAGGAGCGTTCCTTTTCCCTTGTGGAAGCCTTCTTTTCCCAAAAGAAGCCTTTCCTTTGCCTGAGGAAGCCTCGCTTTTAGCTGCAGAAGCCCTTCCTTTAGCTGAGGAAGCCTCTCTTTTAGCTGAAGAAGCTCTTCTTTTGGCTGAGGAAGCCTTTCCTAAGGCAACGGAAGAGCGCAAAAACTGCGTTCCTCGCGCACCATGGGCACATCTTGGTTTTTTGGGATGGCATACTCGACGGGTGGGGCGGGCGTCCTCGCCTGCCGCGCCGGGCATCCCGTCCGGTGCATCGCATTAGCGCTAGATGTGTGCTCCCTGGCCTGCGCTGGTTCGTTCCGCAGGATACACAACAGGGCGGGCGAGAATAACCCCCGGCCGGCGGAGCGCCGCAATCCGAAAATCACCGCGCACCAACGACCCGGCCTGGCACAAACATCGCTTGGCCTGCGCGCGGACGGCGGGTAGCGTGCGTTCATTAGGAAAAAATTCTCTTTCTTCTTTTATGGCCGACGCAACCACGCTCTCTCCCGAATCTTCCACCGCTGCTGCTGACGCCGCGCCCACTTTCCAAACGCCGACGGGCGAGACGGCGGTCACGGGGCGCAAGCTGCCGCAGCAGCCGGTGCGCGTCGTGGTGCTGGGGGCGGGATTTGAGGGGCTGACGTTTTGCCAG
>JAFAXH010000016.1 GCA_019241085.1 Verrucomicrobiota bacterium
TGGTGTGAGTTCCGCCGTCGTGCAACCGCAGTCGGGTTCCACGGCAACGATTTCCACCGGCTCGCTGCCGGGATTCACAAACGGAAACCGGCCTTCCAGCACCGCGCCGGTGCGATAAGCCGTGGCGAAATCCGGCTTTAACTCCACGGTTTCCTTTTCCCAAACGAGCGTGGGAGCCGCGTTCGCAACCCCCGCGGCGGTGAAACAGAAAAATGCCAGCAGCAACGCGCCCAGAACACTGCCGTCTGGCGCGGCGTAGCGAAAACTCATGCGCCAACCAATAGGCCAACCGCGCGCGGCTGCCAAGTTTTCCGCGCGCGGGATTGCGCCCCGCGGCAACCCGCGCTAACGCTGCCCCATGTTGCTGCTACCCGCGATTGACCTGATGCACGGACAAGCCGTGCGCCTGCGCCAGGGCCGCGCCGAGGAAAAAACGGTCTTCTCCGATGACCCGGTTGCCGTGGCGCAACGCTGGGCAAACGAAGGCGGCGACTGGGTTCACCTCGTTGATCTCGATGCCGCTTTCAGCGGACGCGCCGGGATGAATCTGGAAACGGTGCGCGCCATCTGCGCCGCCGTCCCCGTGCCGTGCGAACTCGGCGGCGGCTTGCGCGACGAAGCCGCGGTGCGCGCCGCGCTCGACGCAGGCGTGGCGCGGGTGGTGATCGGCACGCGTGCGGCGGAAGCCATGGGATTTGTCGCAGGCTTGGTGCAAGCTTTTGGCCAAGACCACGTCGCCGTCGGCATCGACGCCAAGCACGGTCTTGTCGCCACCAAAGGCTGGACCGAATCCACGCCGCGCGCTGCGCTCGACGTGGCGCGCGAGGCCGAAGCGGCCGGCGTCGGCGCGATCATTTACACCGACATCGCCACCGACGGCATGATGCAAGGCCCAAATTTTAGCGCCTTGGACGAACTCCTTGCCGCTGTGAATTGCGACATCATTGCGAGCGGCGGCGTGACGACTGCCGGCGATGTGCGCGCGCTCGCGCAACGTCCGCGCTTGCACGGCGCGATCATCGGCCGCGCGCTTTATGAAGGCACGCTGACGCTGCGCGCTGCCCGCAACGCTTTGGGCTAAATCCCCTGCCCCGCGCCGGCTGCGCTGCCGTGGTTGAGCGAGTGATTGCCGCCGGCTTCCTCCACTGGCGCGAAGCCGCGGCGCAGGACGTTTTCTGTCACGACGCGCGGGAACAAAAAGTTCAGCAAATAATCGCGTCCGCCGGCTTTCGTGCCGCCGCCGCTCATCTTGTAGCCGCCGAACGGATGCCGCGCGACGATGGCGCCGGTGATGCCGCGGTTGATGTAGAGATTGCCGACGTTCAGCTCGCGCTTCACGCGCTCAATGTTCGCCGGGCTGCGCGAATACACACCGCCGGTGAGCGCGAATTCCGTGTCGTTCGCCAGCGCCAGCGCGTGGTCGAGATCGCGCGCCCGCAACACGGCGAGCACCGGGCCGAATACCTCTTCGCGCGCGATTCGCGCCGTTGGCGGCACGTCGCGGAAAATCGTCGGCGGCACGAAGTATCCGCCGCTCCTCCGCAGCGCCGTCGGCAGTTCGGCTTGAAACGCCAGCTTCGCCTCAATTTTTCCAATTTCGATGTAACGCAAAATGCGCGCGTGCGCTTCCTGGTCGATCACCGGTCCGACGATGACGCCGGGTTCTTCCGGCGAGCCGAAGCGCAACGCGCGCGTGGCCTCGATCATCCGCGCGACGGTGCGCTCGTAATTGTCTTCGAGCACGATCAATCGCGACAGCGCGGAGCATTTCTGGCCTTGGTAACCAAACGCCGAATAGAGCGTGCCGAGCACCGCTTCGTCGAGGTCGGCGTCGGCGTCGATGATGAGCGCATTTTTCCCGCCCATCTCGCAGACAATTTTTTTCAACTGCGCCTGTCCCGGCCGCGTCCGACCGCCGGCTTCCCAGATTTTCAACCCGACCTCCCTCGACCCGGTGAATGCGACGAAATCGATCTGCGGATGTTCCACCAACAGCGCGCCGACTTCTTCGCCGTGCCCGCTGACCAGGTTGAGCACGCCGTCGGGAATGCCGGCGCGCCGTGCGATTTGCATGAAACGCGCCGCGACGACGCCGGATTGCTCGGCCGGCTTCATGATGACGGTGTTGCCGGTGACGAGCGCGGCGACCGTCATGCCGCACAGGATGGCGAGCGGGAAATTCCACGGCGCGATGACGAGTCCCACGCCGCGCGGCACGTATTCCAGATCGCTCGTCTCGCCGGGCACCGGATGGGTGCGCTGCGGACGCGCGAGCCGGCGCATTTCGTGCGCGTAGAAATCGCAAAAGTCGATGGCCTCCGCGATGTCACCGTCGGCTTCGACCCACGGTTTGCCGGTTTCAAAAATCTCCAGCGCCGCAAGTTGAAAACGCTCCGCGCGCATCCGCTCCGCCATCGCTTCGAGCAACGCCGCGCGCTGCTCGGCGGGCGTTGCGCGCCAGCCCGGCGCTGCCGCGACGGCGGCGCTGACGGCGGCTTGCGCGTGCTCGGTCGTCGCGCGCGCACAACGGCCCACGATTTCGGCGGGACGCGACGGGTTGACGGAATCAATCCAGCTCTCCGTGACGATCTCTTTGCCGCCGATGACGAGCGGCCAATTTTTCCCCAGCGCCGCGCGCTCGGAAGCGAGCGCCGCCCGCATCGCGTCGCGGTTCTCAGCCAGGGTGAAATCCACCGGCGGATCGTTCTCGAACGGCTTCACCGCCCAAGTCAGATCGTGAGCGCCATTCGTTCCGTTCGGGCTGCCGCTGCGCACGGCATTTTCCGTTCGCGGCGCATCCAATCCGGCGTCGTCGCGGATCAGCTTTCGCGGGTCGCGCAAGAGTTCCCGCGCCGGCACCCGCGCGCTGAATTTTGCTTTGAGAAATCCCTCGTTCGAGTTGTTCTCCAACAAGCGTCGCACGAGATACGCCATGCCCGGCAACATCTCGCCGACCGGGCAGTATTCGCGCACGCGGTGACCCATTTGCACCAAGGCCGCCTTGATTGGCTCGGCCATGCCGTAGAGCATTTGGATTTCGTAGTCCCGCGGCGTCAGGCCGAACGATTCCGCGGTTGCAATGGCATTCGCCATCGAGCGGACGTTGTGCGTGCCAAAGGCGCTGTAAACGTGCGCGCTGTTGGCCAGCATCCGCCGCGAAATGCGCTCGAAATTCGCGTCCGCCTGCGGCTTTTGCAGATACACCGGCACCGGCCAGCCGCGCTGGCGCGCGATCACCGTTTCATAGTCCCAATACGCGCCTTTCACCAGCCGCACGGTCAGATGGCGATGCTGCGCCTTGGCCCAGCCGAGCAACTCTTCAAAATCGTCCGCCGCATCGCTCAGATACGCCTGGATCACGAGGCCGACATCGTGCCAGTGCTGAAACTCCGGCTCTTCGAGCGTCGCGCGAAACAGGTCCAGCGTCAGTCGCTTCAGCGCGTAGTTTTCCATGTCGAGGTTGATGAACACCCCGAGTTCCTTCGCGCGCCGGAACAATGGCTTCAGCCGCCCCTGCAATCGCGCAATGGCTGTCTCCGGGTCCGCCGGGTGAATCTGCGAATACAACGCGCTGATTTTGACCGAGACGTTGACCTTCGGCAGCATGTGCGTGGCGCCGCGTGTCGCGCCATCGAGTTGCTCGTCGTGCGGCCATTTTCGTGACTCGACGGCGAGGCTTTCCACCAGCTCCAAATAACGGTGAAAATACTCATCCGCCTCGCGCTCGCTGACGACAGCTTCACCGAGGATATCGACCGTGAAGCCGATGCCGCGGGCGCGCAGTTTTTTTAACACCGGCACCGCCTCCGCGCCCGTGCGGCCCGTGATGAATTGCCGCGCCATGTTGCCCGCGCCGAACTTCACCGCCGCCGCCGCGACGCCCGGCGCCAGCTTCGTCAAATCCAACCCGAGCCGCAGCGGCTTGGGCAACGCTGCCTCGTGCCCGCCGAAGTATTCCCGCAGGTGCGTCACCACGCCTCTGCCGCCGTGCAAGGTCGGCAGCACATCGACAAAACGCAGCGTCTGCACTTTCAGCGCTTCGTTGCCCATCGACCATTCCATCATCCGCCCGAGGTAGTAGGCGGGGTTCAGCGCGTCGGGGATTTTTTTCTGCGCGTCGGCGAGGTCGAGAATGGCCTCGCCCTTGGCTTCGATGGCGGCTTGAGTGACCGCCAGCGGCACGTCGTGGGGAGCAACGTTCGGCATCCGTCAAGCTAACTCCCGCCTTCGTCGTTGCAAACCTCCCGCGGTCGATTCGCGCGGGATGACAGAACCCTGCGAGTTGACGACGCGCTCACTGCACCGGCGTTTTTTCCTCGGCTTCCGACGTCGCCTTTCTGCCCCGGTAAAACAGCGTGAGCTTTTTGATTTTCAGCAGATTCAAGCTCTTCCAAACGATCGTCTTGCCGTCCTCGTCCACGATGCGCAAATCCCATTTCTCAGCCGTCTCCTTGCGATCAAAACGGATCGTCGCCTCCTCCCCATCATCGAGGCTGCTGTCGCCCAGCACATCGTCTTCCCATTGCTCCGCGCCTGCCGGAGCAACGTAAACTTCCGCGATGTCGAACCCCGTCTTGTTCACCAGCGTAAACTCTGTTTGCTCCGCCCGCGCCGCCAGCAACCAGCACAGGCTAAACGCAAGGACGAGTAACGATTTCATCAAGCGGCCATCCTGCGCAATGCCCACGGAACGGGCAAGCAAAATCCGGTCGCGGCGCCGGTCGGGTTTTTTGCAGCTCCGAGGAGAGCGGGCGTCCCTGCCGGAGGGTCCTTCCTGCCAGGTAGGGACGCCTCGCCGAGGCGTCCGTAGAATGATGACTGTTGCTGACGCGCGGATGCTGGTCTTGCGCGCAAACCAGCAAGAAAGTCACGGACGGCTCAGCGAGCCGTCCCTACCACTTAGAGAGCTTGCCGGGCGGGGCGGCGGCAAGGGCGGGCGCGAGGCGCCGGCGCTCCACTTGGCACACTGGCTGGCGACGCCGGACAGCTCAGTCCATCGCTCGGCAGTGGACGCGATGGCCGGCTTGCGGTTGATTCCCCCGAAGCCGTCAAATTTTTCCTCACCCGTGCAAGTTTCCATCGCAGACGTTCAGGCCGCGCGGCTGCGCATCGCCGGTGCCGTGCTCGTGTCGCCTTGTCCCGAATCCATCCCGCTCGGCGAAGTCACCGGCTGCCGGGTTTTTTGCAAATTGGAAAATCTCCAGCGCACCGGCTCCTTCAAAGAACGCGGCGCTCGCAACGCCCTCGCTCAACTGCACGCAGACCAGCGCCAGCGCGGAGTCGTCGCCGCCAGCGCGGGCAACCATGCGCTCGGCCTCGCCTACCACGGTAAGCTGCTCGGCATCCCGGTCAAAGTCGTCATGCCAAAGAGCGCGCCGCTGGTCAAAGTCTCCACCTGCCGCCGGCTCGGCGCGCAGGTTGAACTGGCGGGCAACTCGTTCGCCGAGGCGCAGGCGCGCGCGCACGAACTCGCCGCGCGCGACGGACTGACTTACATCCACGGCTACGACGATCCCGCGATCATCGCCGGGCAGGGCACGCTCGGCTTGGAAGTGCTGGAACAAGTTCCCAAGGTCGATGCTCTCGTCGTTCCCGTCGGCGGCGGCGGCTTGCTCGCGGGCATCGCGGTGGCGGTGAAAACTCTGCGCCCCGACGTGGTCCTCGTGGGCGTCGAACCTGCCGGCGCGGCCAAGCTGCCGGCCGCGTGTGAACGCAACGCGCCGGTCCAGATTCGTTGCCAGCCCACCCTCGCCGACGGCCTCGCCGTGCCCGACATCGGCGGCAACGCGCTGCCGTTGCTGCGCGAGCGCGTGGACAAGCTGCTGACCGTGTCGGAGGACGAAATTGCGCTCGCGATTTTGCGCATCGTGGAGTTGGAAAAAATGATCGTCGAAGGCGCGGGCGCCACCGGCCTCGCCGCATTGCTCGCGGGCAAGCTGCCCGAGCTAGCGGGCAAGCGCGTGGTGCTCCCGTTTTGCGGCGGCAACATCGACCCGGCGATCCTCAGCCGCGTCATCGAAAAAGGTCTCGTCGCCGACGGGCGGCTCTGTCGTTTCACCGCCGTGATCTCCGACCGTCCCGGCGGCCTCGCCGGCCTCACGCGGCTCATCGCAGAGGCTGGCGCCAGCGTGCGTGAGATCGAACACGAGCGCGCTTTCGCCGGACCCGATGTTTTCGCCGTCAGCGTGCTCGTCACCATCGAAACGCGCGACCGCGAGCACCTCGAGGAACTCTTCGCCCTGCTCGAACGCGAGCACGTCCGCTTCTCACGCCCGGCGAACGGGCCTCGTTGAAATTTTTCAGCCGCGGCCCATTGCTGATGCGCCCTACCCTGCTCGCTACGGCTCTCGTCTTTATCGTCGCGCTGCTGCTCTCGGTTTGGCACAACGATTTTCCCGCCAGCTATCATCCCGACGAACCTGCCAAGGTCACGCAGGTGCTCAGCGGCGAGCGCAACCTTCATCATCCGCCGTTGATGCTCGACGCGGCGGCAGCCGTGCTGCGTTTGCGCGACGGCGCGCCGCCAATCGCCACGGCGGAGCGCGCGGTGCAAACCGGCCGCTGGCTCTCAGCGTTTTACCTGGCTGCCGCGTGCACCTGCCTGACGTGGCTCGCCGGTTTTTACGCTGGACCGCTCGCAGCCGTGGTGGCGGGTTGTCTGCTGGCCGGCAACACGCAAGCCGTGCTCGCCGGGCATTTTTTCAAGGAGGACCCGCTCTTCGTGCTCGGGCTTTCGCTGACGCTCCTGGCCGGCGCTTACCTCTGGAAATTTCCGCCGCAGCGATGGCTCCCGTTGCTCGCACTCGCCGCCGCTGCAGGCTTCGCAACGGCGACAAAATACCTCGGCGTGCTGGCCTTGCTTTACGCGACCGCACTCGAACTCATGGCACCTCGCGCCGCCACCATGCGACACCCAAGCTGGCGTTTGCTCGCGCTCTGGCTTGTTGCCGTGGGCACCACGCTATTGCTGAGCATCAGCTCGTGGTGGGGACGTTTTCCAGAGCTTGCTCAAGCCCTGCTCGAAGCCGGACACACGACGCAGGCTGGTAATGAAGCGGTCGGCGCGCGGGTGCCGCACGGGCAGTTCGTTGGCATGTTTTTCATTGAAACCCCGCCCCTCGTCCTGCTCGGCGTGGCGCTTTTCTGCCGGCGCGCTTGGCCGCGGGACGCAAGGTCGATTCGCACGCATTTTGACCGCTGGCTCCTCTTGAGCGCACCGTTTGTTTTACTCCTGGTGTTTTCGTTTTCGGCAATCACTGCCGTGCGATATTTTTTGCCCATCAGCGTGCTGCTCTCCTGCCTCGGCGGCTGCGGCCTGGCGCTGGGAATGCAGTCGGCAAGCGCTTGGGCGCATGAACGCTGGGGATTTCGCCCGAGCGTCACGACCTGCGCAGCGGTGGCCGTTTGCGGCTTGTTTCAATTGCCCGCGCTGCTCTCGCTCGAACGCGGTTTTGCCACCGACGACCGGCGCGCGCTCCGCGAATTTGTTTCGACGCAATTGCCCCCCGACGCCGTGATCGCCACCGACAGTTTGGCTGGACTCGACGCCGCGCCCGCTTTGCGCCAGCGCGTGCTCACGCGCAAAGCCATCGCGGAACTTGGCGACCTCCCGGCGCTCCGCGCGCAAGGCGTCACGCATGTCGTCGTGTGCTGGTATGATTCGCGGCGCTACGTCGATCCCAGCAAGCATCCCGCGCGTGGCACGGAAGCCGAATTTTTGCGGCGGCGCGATTTTTATCTCGGTCTGGAAAAACACGCCCGCCTGCTCTGGCATCGCGACATCGCGCAGCCCTTCCCGCTCCGGCCGGGCCTGTCGCTCTACGCGCTGGATGAAAAATAAAACCGCTCACGATTTCTGCGGCTGCTGGCCAGTCGTGGGCGGGCCGGCCTCGGGCTTCGATTCGCGCTTGTCCTCAATTTTCACCGCTGCCCCATCCTGCAAATCGTCGGTGGGATTTACGATGAGCTGCTCGTTGCCGGTCAAGCCGTTGAGCACCTCCTGCGTCGTGCCGAAATCCCGGCCGAGCGCGACGTTTTTGAACGCGATTTTTTTCGCCTCATCCACCGTAGCCACCTGCGGGCCATCCTTGCGGATGATGATCGTGTTCGACGGCACGATGAGCGCCGGCTCGGCTTGCTGCACCTTGAAGCGCACGCTCAGATACATGCCCGGCAGCAGCCGGCCGCCTTCGCTCGACAACTGGATTTCCACCCGCTCGGTGCGCGCGGTCGGATCGAGCGCATCGGCGGTGCGCGTCACTTTTCCGCGAAAGATTTCCTTCGGATATTCCGCCGCGCTGCTCTCCACTTCCTGCCCCGCTTGCACGCTCGGCGCGTAGGCTTGCGGGACGAAAATAAACACCCGCAGCGTGTCCGTCTGCGACACCGTGAAGAGGCTCGGCGCCTGCGAGTTCGTGCCGACGGCGATGAGCGCGCCGACATCGACGAAGCGGTTGGTCACGACGCCGTCGAACGGCGCGCGGATTTCCTGAAACCCTTGCTGCGCCTGGAGATTGGCCACGTTGGCTTCGGCCGCTTTGACGTTGGCCGCGGCCTGGTTGAACGCTGCTTCGTTTTGATCGTATTCCTGCCGGGAAACCACGCGGTCGGCCAGCAGTTTCTTTTCCCGCTCAAACGTGACCCGCGCGATGTCCAGCGCCGCGCGCGATTGCTCCAGGCTGGCCTGCGCCTGGCGCAGTTGCGCGTCGATGTCGGGCGCGTCGATGCGGGCGAGCAACTGCCTTTCTTTCACCCGGTCGCCTATGTCCGCCAGCCGTTCCTTGAGATAACCATTCGTCCGCGCGTAAAGCGTCGCCTGCTGCCAGGGCTCCGCGCTTCCCGGCAGGGTAAAATCAAACGTCGGCGGCGATTTTCCCGGCCGGACGACTTGCACCGTGCGCGCACTGCTGTCCACGGCTTGCGCGGTTTGTTGCTGCTCCGCGTTGCGACGATGCCGCGCCAGCAGGCCGGCGCCGAGCAGGATCAAAAGCGTCAAGGCCACCGCGGCCAGGATGAAAAAAAACGGCCGGCTTCCTTTGCCGTGCTTCGGCTGCGCGTGTTGCGCCGACGATTGCTCGCGCGGACGCTCCGCCGCCCGGCGCTCCCCGGCCTCTGGCTCACGGTGATGGGACGGCGATGGAGCCTCTTCAACCATGCTGATATTCTCTTTGACCATTTTCCCCTCCCGGTTGTTGCGCGCCATTTTCACCCTCGTGTTGCCGGTGCATCGCATCGGCAAGTCGCCGCTCCGGCTCGTCTTCTGCAAAAAGAAATTCCGCGTCCTCGTCGCTGATCGGCGTCAGCTCCTTGCGTCGGAGCAGGCTGTAAAAAATCGGCACGATGAACAGCGTCGTCGCCGTCGCCACGAGCAAGCCGCCGATGACCGCGCGGCCGAGCGGCGCGTTTTGTTCGCCGCCTTCGCCGAGGCCGAGGCTCATCGGGATCATGCCGAGGATCATCGCCAGCGCTGTCATGAGCACCGGCCGCAAGCGCGTGGCGCCGGCTTCGAGCGCGGCTTCCACGGCGTCCTTGCCTTCCAGCCGTTGGTCGTTGGCGAAGGTGATGAGCAAAATCGAGTTCGCTGTCGCCACGCCGATGCACATGATCGTGCCCATCAGGCTCGGCACGCTGAAGGTCGTCGAGGTCGCAAACAGCATCCACAAAATCCCGCACAACGCGCCCGGCAGCGCCGTGATGATGATGAGCGGATCGAGCCAGCTTTGGAAATTGACGACCATTAAAAAATACACGAGCGCGATGGCAAACACGACGCCGAACCCGAGCCGCTCGAACGCCTGGTTCATGCTCTGCACCTGGCCGCGCACGTTGATCTCGCTGCCGCCGGGCAGCTTCGATTGCGGCGCTTTGCCGAGAATTTTTTCCGGCAAAATCGCGCGCAGCAAACTTTTCAGCGCGCCTTCCTTCGGCTGAAATTCGTTGACGATTTTGTCGATCTCGCCCGACACGCCGCCGAGGTCGCGATCCTGCGCATCGGCGTAAATGTCGTAGGCCGGCTGGATGTTGTAATGATTGATGACCACCGGCGCCACATCGCGCCGCGTGTTGGCGAGATTGATGAGCAACTGCGCGCCAGCCGGGCCGCTGTTGGCGGCGGCAGCAGCGGCGGTGGTCGTCGCTGTCAACGGGTTGCCGCTGCTGTCGATGGCGCTGGGCGCGGTGGAAGGAATGATCGGCGTGTTGTTCAGCGCGTTGAGCGTGCTCACCTGATACTGCGGCGTCTGCACGGCGACGAGGTAGTTGACGCCGTTTTGCGGATTGACCCAATAGTTGCGCGCCGTCTGCCCGCTCGACGACAGCGAGATGAGCAGCGAGTTGGCCACGTCGTTGGCGTTCAAGCCCAAAAGCTGCGCGCGTGGCCGGTCGAGATTCACGTCGATTTGCGGCGCGTCGAGCACCTGGTGAATGTTCACGTCCACCGCGCCGGGCACTTTGGCCGTGCGCGCGGCAAGTTGTTTCGCGATGGCATAATTCTGCGGCGCGTTGCGTCCGGGGCCGGCGATCTGCAAATCAATCGGCGCGGGCAGGCCGAAATTGAGAATCTGCGAAACGATGTCGGCGGGCTGAAAATAAAAGACAACGCCGGGAAATTTTGCCGGCAATTCCCGCCGCAGCCGCTTGACGATGTCGGGCGTCGGGGTGCGGTGTTTTTCGTCGAGCGCGACCAGGATTTCCCCGTCCGCCGAACTGATCGTGGCGCTGTCGCTGAAGGCGAGATTCACGCCGCCGACGGGCAGACCGATGTTGTCGATGATCGTTTTGATGTCGGACCTGGGCACAACCTGGCGGATGTAATTTTCCACCTGCCCGAAGGTGCGCTCGGTCTCTTCGATACGCGTGCCCGAAGCCACGCGCACGTGCAGGCGGAACTGCCCGGCATCGACCCGCGGGAAAAAGTCGCGCCCGATCAAGCCGGTCAGGCACAGCGAAACGGCTACGAAGACGCCGAAGCAAATGAGCACGAGCGCGCGGCGCGCAAGCGCCCACGCCAGCGCGCCGCGGTAGCGTTCGCGAAAACGGTCGAAGCGGTCGTTGAATTTTTCGTGGATGCGCCAGATGAAATCTTTTTTCGCCGGCGGCGCGTCCTGCTTTTTTTCCGGCGGCTGGTTGTTGTTGTTCCGCTCGTTCTCCGGCCGCGTCGGCGCGTCGTCGTGCGCCGGTTTTTCCCCGCTCCGCGCGTCGTGCAGCGCGTGCTCGTGCTCGGCCTCTTCGCGATAAAGCGCGACCTCGGGGCCGAGGAGGAAATGGACCATCACGGGCACCAGGGTTCGCGACAGGAAATAACTCGCCATCATCGCGAACACGACGGCCAGCGCGAGCGGCACGAAAAGAAATTTCGCCGGGCCATTGAGAAAAACGACGGAGACAAAAACGATGCAAATCGACAGCGTGGAAACAAACGCCGGCGTGGCGATTTGTTGCGCGCCGTCGAGGATGGCTTTCGTCAACGGCTTGTCGTCCCCGAGGCCGAGGTTGCGATGGATGTTTTCCAATTCCACCGTCGCGTCGTCCACGAGGATGCCGACCGCGAGGCTCAGGCCGCCGAGGGTCATTACGTTCAACGTGTAGCCGAGCGCGTCGAGCAGCAGCAGCGAGATCAAAATCGACAGCGGGATCGAGACGGCGATGATCAAAGTCGAACGCCAGCTCCCGAGAAAAACGAGGATCATCACCGCCGTCAGACACGCCGCGATAACCGCTTCCTTGACCACGCCGCTGACCGCCGCTTTGACGAACACCGATTGGTCGAAAAGCTCCTGCACTTCGAGGCCCGAGATCAAGCCGGGCCGCACTTGCGCCAGCCGCGCCCGCACGCGGTTGACGATGTCCAGCGTGCTCGCGCCCTGGCTTTTCAGCACGCTGAGCAACGCCGAGCGCGTGCCGTCCTTGCGCACGATGTTGGTCTGCACCGCGTAGCCGTCGTGAATCTGCGCCACGTCGCGCATCGTGATGACCGCGCCGTTGACGACTTTGATCGGCAGATCGTTGAACGCCGGGACCACGTCGGGCGAGCTGTTGAGTTTCACCAGCAACTCCTGCGGGCCGAACTTCGCCGAGCCGGCGGGCAGGATGAGGTTTTGCGCGTTGAGCGCGTTGACCACGTCGGTG
The DNA here is from genome assembly GCA_019241085.1 of Verrucomicrobiota bacterium. Classification (GTDB taxonomy): domain Bacteria; phylum Verrucomicrobiota; class Verrucomicrobiia; order Chthoniobacterales; family SZAS-18; genus JAFAXH01. The sequence continues at coordinate 12,127 of JAFAXH010000016.1, forward strand.
GGCGACAGCCCCTTCGCGTAAAGCGCGCGCGAATCGATATCGACCATGATCTGCCGCGGCTTGCCGCCGTAAGGCAACGGGATGCTGGCGCCTTGCACGGTGGCCAGCGGCTGGCGGATGAAGTTTGTCGCCTGATCGTAGAGCACTTGTTCCGGCTGCGTCTCGCTCTTGATGGCGAGCTGTAGAATCGGCACGCTGCTCGCGCTGAACCGCAGGATCAACGGCGGCGTGATGTTCGGCGGCAGCACGCGCAGAATGGTTTGTTGAATGCTCGTGACCTCGGCGACGGCTTCCTCGATTTTGACGTTAGGTTGGAAATAAATTTTGATGACGCCAACGCCGTTCATGGATTGCGATTCCATGTGCTCGATGCCGTTGACCGTCGTCGTCATCGCGCGCTCGGCGATGGTGATGATGCGCTTCTCCATGTCATCCGGTGAGATGCCCGTGTAGGACCAGATCACGCTGACGACCGGAATGTTGATCTCCGGAAAAATGTCCGTGGACATCGACAACGGCGTGCCCGGCAGCACGGACAAAATGCCCAGCAGCGCGACCAGGATCGACACCACGACAAAGGTGTAAGGTCGGCGCAAAGCCAGCCGGACGATCCACATAAATGAGTCAGGACAAAGCGCGCCACTTGCCGGCGTGGCCACGCCCCGCGCGCGTCGATACTCTTCGCTGCAAGCCCATTCGCGGATGCACCCGCGCCCACTCTTCTTTTACGTGCCGCGCTGCTGCACGAGGTGCCGCATGATCTGCGTCATCGCGACCGTTCCCAACGCCTGCACCAAGGTCGGGTGCTGGCGATAAAAACCCATCGCCGCTTGAAACACGCCGGGCGCATTTTCGTGCGCGTGCGCCGCGACTTGCGCAACCTCCTCCGGCGTGGCCGCGCTGGGATTCTGCGCGACTTCGGGACGCACGCCCAGTTGGCTAAGCAACCCGCTTAAATTTCCGCCCATTCCGCCGCTGGAAAGGCCGTTGAGCAACGACTGCATCAAGCCGCCGCGCTGCTGCGGGTCCATCTGCTGCGCGGAGTTCAGGATTTGCTGCAACACCTGGCTGGTGCCGAGATTGGACAGCGCTGGCCCGACCGCGTCGCCAATCTGGTGCGCCGGCACTTCGTTGGTCAGTTGGCGATAATGATCGTGAATGTCGCTCTCGCTCACATTTCCGCCGCTCGCGCTGGCGTCCGCGCCGCCGCCCGTTGCGCCGCCCAACAGGCCTGCCAGTTGATCGAGGATGCCCATAATCTTGTGATATGAAAACCTGCGTTCGGAGGGTTGAATTAAAACAGCCCCTTTACCTTCTTTACCACCGGCTTCACATGCTTCGACAAGTCGATGTCCCGCCAATCTTCCACCGCGTCACCCACCGCGCTGGAAGCGCGCGAATAAGCCTTCTTGGCCGCTTTGGATGAGTCCTTGTAAGCCTTCATCGCCGCCTCGGAAGAATCTTTGTAGGTCTGCTGCGCCGTTTCGGACGCGCCTTCAAATGCTCTGCGAATCGCCTTCCACAATGGCCAGAGGAAAGGCAGCACGTAGGGACGCACGTCCACCGCTTCCACCGCCCGGTCGTAGGCGCGCTCGGCCCGCCGCACGGGCCGCGACTCCTCTTCGTGGTGCTGATAAAGCCGGATCAGCAGCGCGATGACGAAGCCGAGGCCAAACGCCGCCAGAATCACCGGGGTCGGGTTTTCCCGCACGTAATGCGCGCCGCTGCTGAGCGCGCGAGTCGTCTTTTCGCGGGTGTTTTGCAAGGTGTCGCCAGCAGCCGAGGCAAGCTGGCGTCCGTGCTCCTGCGCGCTCTGGACGATGCCGCTCTTTTGCAACGGCGGGTTTGCATCGCGGGCGTCGCGGACCGCGCTGTGTGTCACCACGATCTCCTGCCGCTGGCGGGCCACGATGGCATCGAGCAACGCCGGCAGCCCGGCGTCGAGCGCCTTTTGATATTCCTTCAACGCGCTGTCTTCCCCGCGCTCGCACTCCGCCAGCACGGCGTGCGGATCTTTGCTCGTCAATGCTGCTTTCAAATTGATCCAGCCGCGGTGCAGCGCGCCGGCCACGGAGCTGCTTTCACTGCTGAAATCGCCGAGTTTGCGCAGTTCGTTTTCCAGTTCGCCGACAAACCGGGCGCGTTGCTCCGAACAGGAGCCTAGGAACGAACGCAGGCGTGGGTCGTTTTCGATGGCTTCGGCGGCGCTGCGAAAGCCTTCCTGGCCATCTTTGCAGGTCTCAATGAGAGACTTCAGGACGGGGGCGATGTCGTTCGGTGTGGTGAGCATATACTTACTCTGGATTCGCGCCGGGCCAGCGGGTTGCGCTTGTGGGAATGCCGGCCTTTCCCGCCCGTTTTTGAATCCGATCAGGCGTAGCCCAGTTCCCGCAGGAGCAATTGCTGCAATACGTCGTAGAAATTGATCGCCAGCAGCGCGCGCTCGCGGGCGTCGGTGGGAGAGTTTTGCTCGTCGAGCAATTGCCGGAGCACCTGGTGCTGGCACATCGCCAGGAGCGCGCGTTCCTTGGCCGACGCCGGCGGCGTGAGGAGCGCCTGCCCCGCGACTTCGTGAAAGAACATGTGCAGCAGCGCCCGCGACCGCCGCTCCGACGGCAGCGCCGACAAGTCCGGTGCCATCTCGCGTTCGCCGATGCCATGCCGCGCCGCCAGCACGAGGCGCGCTTGGTTCAACGTGCTCAGCCAGGCCTCGTAGTGTGGCTGCGGAATGGTCAGCGCCACGGTGCCGGGAAGATAATCGCCCGGCCCGCCTTCCGCGCCCAGACTTTCGCTCAAGGGCAGCGCTTTCAGGTCGGTCGCGACCGTTTCCTGCGCCGTGATGAACAAATGCGCCAGCTCTGGCTCGACCAGCTCGCGCCAGTCCTCGCGCAGCATGTTTTCGCCCGGCTCGTCACTCGGCGACGCGAACAGCCGCGCCCGCGCCGCCGGATGCACGCCAGGGTCCGCGCACGCCGGGATTTGCGCGAGCAAGCGGATGAAAAATGGCTCCAACTCCGCGAGCACGATCCCGTCCTGGCTGTCGGAGGCACGGTAAATCATGGAGTTCTCCAGCAAACGCGAGTTCAGTCAGCGGATGCGCGCGCCACTCAGGCTGTCGATTCGAGCGTCGCGAGCAATTGGTAGCCGTGCAACTGCTGCACGTAAAACTCCGCCCGCTCGCGGCTGCCGCTCCAGAGCACCGAGCGGCCGGAATGATGCACTTCGAGCATGTGACGTTCAGCCTTCGCGCGAGCATAGCCGAAGATTTTTTGGAACACCATCGTCACGTAATCCATTTTGGTAATCGGATCGTTGTGAACCACCACATTCCAAGGCGCATCAAGCGATTCTTCAACCTCGGTTTGGTGCGTCGTTTCAGGCGTGGTCAGCGGCGACAGAGGCATAGCGGAGCACAGCAAAATTCAAAAAATCAGAGGGTGCCCGGACTCACCGCCGGCGCGGACAGCGACCCCACGCCGCCGGCATTTGCGCCCGCATCGTGCAGGATCGTCTCGATCCAAGCCGGCACGCCCGCCCGCAACGCCCGCCTGATTTCATCCCCTTGATCCAGCAGGCTCTCGCCCCGCCGCGGCGCCCGCGTGGCGGCGTGCCATTCGCAGGCCGCGTAACCGAGCAGGATTGACCGCACCGGCAGGTGAAACAGCGCGCACCAGCCCGCAAAGACGACGGGAAAACAAGCGGCCGGCTCTCCCTGTGCGGCCCACTGCGACAGCCGGCCAAGCCAATGCGCTGCCAGCACCGGCGCGAGCTGCCGCAAGAGCGCGCGACCGGTGCCGCGGAGCCGGGCCGCAACGGCGGGCGATAGTTGGGCGTGCAATTCGCCGGAGAGCACCGCCAGCTCCCGGGCATGTCCCGCGGTCGCGTGTCGTGTCGCGCTGAGGAGAACCGGTCCCAGCAGCGGCGCGAAAATTTGCTCCTGCCAGTGCGTCCACGCCGCCGGCTGTGGTTCATCACCATTGGCAGGAGGCGAAAATGTCAGCGGACCGCCCGCAAGCACGGCCGCGCCAGGATCGCACAGTCGCAGCACATCCACGCCCGCCGGATCGGCGGCGTCGTCCGCCAGCGGCACCGCAAAAAGCTGGGAGTTCGGCGCGCGGTCCATGTCGAGTTTTTTTAACACAACGCGCTTCATCCTTCAACCCACCGCCGGCTTGGGCAAGCCTCGCAACGCCGCGCGGAGCAGGCGTTCCTGCACCCGCCACATGGCCGCGGCCTGGGCGGGCTGCGCATCGGTGTAACCGTGCAAGTGCAGCAAACCATGCACCAGATAACGAGCCAGCTCGCGCCACAACGGTTGCCGATGCGCGCGCGCCTGGCGCACGGCAACGCCGCTGGCAATGACAATTTCACCGTGTTGAAACGTGATCACGTCGGTCGGCCCGGCGAGGTTGAAGAATCGCTCGTGCAACGCCGCGCTGCGCCGGTCGGAGACAATCCACACGTCCACGCGTTCCAGCTCCGGCAGAAGCGTTTTCTCCGGGCCGGGATGCGGCAGACACAAGGCCAGCGCACGCTTTCCAATGTGTCGCAAAAGCTCGCTCTCGATCGCGACCGCACGCTGCCGGTTGCCGATGGCAATGCGCACCGGCAACCGTGTGCCCGCAGGACGCGTAGATTTCAAGACGACGCGGCAAGTTTTGCAACCACCGCCGGCGATGCTTCCCGGCCGCTGCCGGTCGCAGCACCGTGACCGTTATTGTTGCTGCTGCCGTTGCTGACTGCTCCCGTGGGCTTTCCACTGGTCGCGCCGCCATGGTTGCCACCTCCTCGCCGCCGCTCGCGTCCTTCGACGATGGCCGTGCCGCTGCCAGCCGTGGTGTAGGCAGAGGTTCCGCCCGCAGCAGCACTCACCGTGGTTTCCTGCTTCGGATAAGCGATGCGCCGGTGCAACATGCTGCCGAGGGTAAACTTGAAACTCTCGGCTACCTCTTGCAGCTCGCGAAAACTTAGATCACAGGCGTCGAGCTGATGGTCCGCCACGCGGTTGTCCACGATGTCGTTGACCAGTTGCTCGATGCGCTGCGGCGTCGGCTTTTCCAAGCTGCGCGACGCGCTCTGGATCGCATCGGCCAAGCTGATGATGGCGCACTCCTTCGTCTGCGGCAGCGGGCCGGGATAGCGGAAATTTTCCTCGCGCACCTCGGGGATGTCTTCCTCCCGCATCCGGGTGATCTTGCCGCCGAGCCGGGCGTCTTCCTGTTGCTGGAGCGCGCGTTTGTAAAAATAATAGATCAGGGAGTTGCCGTGGTGCTGCTGGATCACGTCGATGATCTGGCTGTTGAGCTTGTATTTCAATGCCAGATCGACGCCTTCCTTTACGTGCGCGATGATGATGAGCGCGCTCATCGTCGGCGCCAGATCATCGTGGGGATTTTTGCCGTCGAGCGGTTGATTTTCGGTGAAATAATCGGGCTTCACCAGCTTGCCAATGTCGTGAAAATAAGAGCACGTCTGGCACATCAACGCGTTCGCGCCGATGGCTTCCGCGGCAGCCTCCGCCAGGCGGGCGACCTCCTGCGAATGGTGATAAGTGCCGGGCGCTTCGAGCGAGAGCCGCTTGAGCAAAGGATGGTTGAGGTCCGCCATTTCCAGCCACGACACATCGGTCGTCACACGGAACAAACTTTCCAAAACCGGCAGCAAACCGCTGACAAGAATCGCCACGAACAGTGATGCGCCAAACGCCGCCGCGCTCTGCTCGCCCACAAGCTGCCAGTCGGTGGCGGCGAACGATACCCAGTTGAGTTCGATGATCCCAAAACTCAGCGCCAGCAGCCAGGTCGTCGCGCCCACCAGCACGCCGGCGCGCAGAAGTTGCCCGCGCCGGCGCACCTCGCGCGTGACAAAGACCGTGACAAACCCGGTAATCAGGCTCATCGCCAGAAAAGGCGCATCCACCGTGCGCCAGAGCGCCGCGCCCCAGAGACTGAGATAAATCGCCGCGAAAATCGCCGGATTGCGCCCGAGCAGCACGGAAATCACCAGTGGCGCCAAGGCGTAGGGAAAGAGCAGAAAAACAAACCGTTCGCTGATGATCCGCCCGCTGACTCCGCTCGGGTCCGACGCGAGAAAATGGATGATCTTGACCAGCAACAGATGCACGAAACAGGCGCCGAAAAGCAGGCCGAGCCGCGAATTTTTCCCAAAGGTCAGCGGATGGTTGATCCAAAGCTGGACGAGCGCGGTCAAAAAGACCAGCAAGACAAACAAGTAGCGTTTTGCCTGGTCCGGCTGCTGCCCGTAAAAAACCAGTCCCGCCAGCCCCGCGGCGAAGAGGAAGAACACCAGCGTTTTGACCTGTCCGCTGGTCTCCAGCGAACGCAGCAATTCGTTGTTGGACTGCCGGCGGCGCGACTTCCGGCAGGCGAAACCCTTTTTGACCAACTCCTTTTTGCGCCAGGCAGCGAACAAGCTCATGGGATGGAAATCCACCGGGGAAGAATGTCGCCTGTTTTGGCTCAGCGCGCGAGCGAATTCTTGCCGCGCGACCCGGTCTCGCGCTCGCGCTCCGGACTATTTCCGCCGGCGTCGCCGTAGCGGTGCAGGCGATAGGCGCGGATGATGGATTGCACCAATTCATGGCGCACCACATCGCGTTCCTCAAAATAGGTAAACCCGATGCCGGACACGTCTTTCAACGCCTGGATCGCCTCGACCAGCCCGCTGCGTTTGTTGGCCGGCAGATCGATCTGCGTGCGGTCGCCCGTGACGACGCACTTGCTGCCCTGGCCCATGCGGGTCAGGAACATGAACATCTGTTCCATGGTCGTGTTTTGCGCTTCGTCGAGCACGATGAAGGCGTTGTCGAGCGTGCGCCCGCGCATGTAAGCGAGCGGCGCGATCTCGATGGCGCGCTTCTCCATGTAGCGTTGCAACTCCTCCGCGTCGAGCAGACCGTGCAGCGCGTCGTAAAGCGGGCGCAGGTAGGGGAAGATTTTTTCCTGCAAATCGCCTGGCAAAAAGCCGAGCGTCTCCCCGGCTTCCACCGCCGGCCGGGTCAGGATAATGCGGCCGACCTGCTCTTTTTTCAGCGCCGCCAGCGCAGTCGCCATCGCGAGATACGTCTTGCCTGTGCCCGCTGGGCCGATGCCGAAGACGATGTCGTTTTTCGCAATGTTTTGCAGGTAGGCAAGCTGGCCTGCGGTCTTTGGCAACACCTGCGGACGGCGGGCGCTGGTTTGCACTTTAGCGCTCGCCAGGGAAGCCAGCTCCGGATCGCCGCCGCTGCCTCCGCCCTCAGACTTGCGACCCTCCGGTGAGCCGGCGTCGGCGACGGAACGCAGGGCATAGAGAAATTCGTGCTTGCGGATCGGCACGCCGTTGGCGCGCGCCTGGTCGAGTTGTTGAAACACGCGGCGCGCTTGTTCCACCGCCGTCGTCCCACCCTCCAGCCGCAGCCAGCCGTCGCGCGTGGTCGTCCGCACCGACAAGGTCTCCTCCAGCGCCTTGAGCAGTGCTGGATCACTGGCATACAGACCCTGCAAGGCCCGGCCGCTCTCGAATTGCAGCGTTTGCACGACCGACCCGCTCTCCGCCGGATCGAGCGCAACAGCGCTGCCGCTTTCGCCCGGTGCCGTTGCCGGGTCGCCGCCAGCCTTGGGGGTTTCAGCAGCCGTAGGTGCGTCCTCCAACGTCAACTCCTAATCCAGCGCGCGTGCAGTCTTCGCGATAAGCTCCGAGGTTTACTTGTAGGCGTAAACCAATCCCCAAGGCGTCCGTTCCTCGGCGCTTTTTTCGACTTTTACGATGAGAAAATACGTGCCCGTGCGCTTGGGCTTCACCGAGGCGCCGGCAAACGCACCGCCGCCTTTGTTGGCTTCCTTTTCCTTTTGCCAACTCTTCTCTTCCACGAGATTGCCGTCGCCATCGTAGATGTGGACCGAAATCTTTGCGCCCTTCACGTCGGTGCCCATGCAAAACCAATAGTCGTTGCCCTTGAAAAGCTGATGCGTGATCGCCTTGGCCTCGCCCACCGGGAGGTCGCCGCCCCAAGTGTCCTCCCGCAGCGTGTAGCCGGCTTTGATGTATTCGTCGATCGCCTCCAGCGCGAAGGTCAGCGAGTCATCCACCGTCGCCCGCGCGAACGGGAGCAGCGGCCGCAACAGGCCAAGCCCGAGGAGGCAGATCAGGAGACTGGCAGGTTGGAGAAGACGACGGGAAAAGCAGCGTTTCACAGGTGCAGATGGGAAAGAGCGTCAGGAAAATGAAAAAAGCGCCGCAGCGAATGCAGCCTCGTGCAAGGAAGAATCGGTCGAACTTACGGCGTGGATGTCGCCGACATGGGACTAATCGCTCGCACGAGATCGCTGGTGATGCCGTTGATGCGCTCGACCGTGTCTTTGTTGATGTCGGCGTCCGCGTTGGCAATGAGCGGCCGGATTTCCGCCAGCCCGCTTTGGAGCTTGGCCACGAGCGCATCGCGGCGGGTGCGGTCGTTCATGCTGTTGAGCTGCCGGTCAAAGGTGAGCAGCAAATCCGGCTGGTGCAAAAGCTCGGCCCGGTCGGCATTGTAATCCTTGCGCACGATGCTCGTGAGCGCCTCGGTGCCCCGCAGCCAGCCGCCGATGCTGACGAGTTCGCTGTAGTCGCGGTCCTTGAGTTGTTCCATCGCGCTCTTCACCTCGCCCTGAGTCTTATCCAATTCGGTGCGCACCTCGTTCCAATCGCCCTTGTCGGCGGCCTCGATGATGCTTTGCGTGTGACTGATGACATTGGAACGCACGCCCAACGCGGTGGCGAGTTCGAGCACGCGGCGGCCAATCTTTTTCACCTTGTCCGCGTCCTTTGCCTGCACGGCCAGGAAGCCATCGGCGACGACCGTGCCAAAGAGCAGCGACAAATGCGTGCGCACCGACGGTGTGCTGCCTTTTTCATTGACCCGCACCTCGCTGGCCCACGGTGGCGTGCCGAGCTTGTCGAGCGCTTTGAACACCTCGCTCGGCACCGGGATGACCACGTCCTCGACTTGCGTGCGCAGCTTGCTCACGTCGATTTTTTGCGGCGGATTCCCGCCGATGTCTTTGGTCTCCGCCCGCACCGGCGCCACGCACAGCAGCGACAGCGCCGTGACGAACGCGAGGGAGGGACGAGAAAAAACTGGCATGTTCAGCAAAAGTTTCATGGATTGATGAAATGGCAGGGGAGCTTGCAACACCCGAATTTGCCCTGACGAGACCACAGCGATGCCCCGCCGTCAATTCCGAATGGCGATCCGCGCCAACCTCCGTCGTAACCCGATGAACTCCGACCGCTTGCGCGCGCTCGTCGCCCGTTTTTCCACCCAGCGCATCCTCGTGGTCGGCGACCTGATGCTCGACGAATTCATCTGGGGCCGCGTCTCGCGCATTTCCCCGGAAGCGCCGGTGCCCGTCGTCGAGGTCAGCCGCACCTCTTATTACCCCGGAGGCGCCGCCAACGTCGCCCGCAACCTGCGGGAATTCACCGGCCATGTGGACGTAATGGGGCTGGTCGGATCGTGCCTGCACGGCGGGCACTTGAAAACGCTGCTGGCTGACGGCGGCATCGGCCTGGATTTCCTGGTCGAAGATGCGGCCTGGCAGACGATTGTGAAAACACGCATCATCGCGCGCCAGCAACACGTCGTGCGGGTGGACCGCGAAAATCCCGCCGCGCCTGGGCAGTTGCGCGCGGCGCACGCGCGGGCGCTGGCGCACCTGCGCGACGGTGGGCTGGAGCGGTTCGATGCCGTGATTTTGGAGGATTACGCCAAGGGATTTCTTGGTCAGGAATTTGTCGATGGAATTTGCGAACTCGCCGCGCGCGCCGGCAAGCTGCTCACCGTCGATCCGAACCCGCGCAATCCCCTCGCCTGGCATCACGCGACCGCCGTGAAGCCGAACCGCGCCGAAGCCTTCGCCGCCGCCGGTCAGCCGGTCGTCGAACCGCACGAGCTACCCACCCAAGACCGTGCGCTGCTCGCCGTCGGTGCGACTTTGCTCGCACGCTGGCAGCCGCGCTCGCTGCTCATCACGCTTGGCGAACAGGGCATGATGCTTTTTCAACCTGAACGCGCGCCGCTGCATCTGCCGACCCGCGCCAAGGAAGTGTTCGATCTTTCCGGTGCGGGCGACACGGCGATCGCGTTGTTCACCCTCGCTCTCGCCGCCGGCGGCAACGCCGAGGAAGCAGCGGAAATTTCCAATCACGCCGCCGGCGTGGTCGTCGGCAAACTCGGCACCGCGACGCTGACGCCGGCGGAATTGCTGGAAAGCTTCGAGCGGGATGAGGCGTGATTTTTTAACGCAGAGGCGCAAAGGCGCGGAGGTTCGCAGAGAAAGACTGCGGATTTTCTCCTTCCGAAGCGCAAGCTAATTTCAGTTAGGAGTTGCTAGCTGTCACTGTTGAACGATGCGCTTTCTCACACCAGAACAGTGGCAGGCATGGTGCCTTGAGCGGCAGGTTCCGCTACGAGAGGCTGGCTGGATTCGCCCGGACATCGGTGCTAACCATTTCCGCATTGCGGACTTGCCGTATCCACCTGACTCCGGTGCGAAAGTCAGTCTCGCGCGGCGGCTCTTTTCCCTCGTCGCCTCCGAGTCCGAGACATTGCTCTTGGTCGATGACTGGGCCGTGTGGCCGTCCAGCCAGCACCTGCCTCTGTTTACCCGATTCCGCGAGGCTCTCGGCGAACATCGTTCGCTTATCGAGACTCCCGGCCACGTCGTCACCGCCGCAGAGACGGACGACGCAGTTTCCATCATCGCGACTTCATTGCTTTTCATGTGGGACTGCTACGGCATTTCATCCTCCGGCTGCGATGCCTTCTATTTCTCTCACGACGAGTATTGTTACTTCGCCAGTCGCGATGCTTCCTTGGCAGAGCTAGTCACTTCCGAGTTTTCCGCCACATGAACTCTGAAGCGACCGCAACTACTAATCCTTCAATTGGGCTAACTGCCTTCGTGGGTCACGCCGGCTGCTCCCCGCAGACCTGCCGCGCAACCGTCGTGCCACGCTCCGGCAGTAGCTGATCTTGTTCTCGTTCGCTGCCACTTCCTTACTTTCCGCGCCTTCGCGCTCCTGAGTTGAAATGTCCCTTCTCTCCAAGCAATGAGCAGCACCGTTCTCGGCATCATCCCCGCGCGTTGGGGCGCGACCCGCTTTCCCGGCAAGCCGCTGGCGCTCATCGCGGGCAAGCCGCTCGTGCAGCGCGTCTGGGAACGCGCCCGCGCCGCGCGCCGGCTCGACCGCGTGCTCCTCGCCACGGACGACAGACGCATCGCCGACGCCGCGCGTGACTTCGGCGCGGAAATTGTCATGACTTCGCCGACGCATCCCAGCGGCACCGACCGGATCGCCGAGGCGGCGCAGCTTTATCAAGCCCAACTCGGAACCGCGCAGACGATCTCGCACGTCATCAACATCCAGGGCGACGAGCCGACGATTGATCCGGGCTTGATCGACGCGCTCGCCGACGCGCTCCGTGCGGACCCGGAGCTTGCGATGATTACCGCCGCCAATCCATTGCGCGAGCTGGCGGAATTGCACAATCCGAATTGCGTCAAAGTCGTCCGCGCGCGCGATGGCCGGGCGCTTTACTTCTCGCGCAGCGCCATCCCGCATTTGCCGGCCGGCTCAACCGAGCTTGATCCCGCCGTGACGTATCTGCGTCATCAAGGCATCTACGGCTACGCCAGCGATTTTCTCGCCGACTTTGTGCGCTGGCCGCCCTCGCCGCTCGAACGAGCCGAGCGATTGGAACAACTGCGCGCGCTGGAAAACGGCGCGCGCATCGAGGTGCTCGTCACCGAGCGCGTCTCGCTGGGCGTTGATGCGCCCGAGGACGTGCCGCGAGTTGAAGCCGAGTTGAAAAGGCTCGAAGCTGCTGGAGCGGATTGTTAAATTCACCGTTGCAGCGCGCGTTTTCCGTTCGTCGCCCGCACCTCCGCGAGCGGCGAACTTTTCTTTTTATGAAATACATTTTCATCACCGGCGGCGTGGTTTCCTCTCTCGGCAAAGGGCTGGCGGCCGCGGCGCTCGGCACGATTCTGGAACACCGCGGCCTGAAGGTTGTCATCCAGAAATTCGATCCCTATCTCAACGTCGATCCGGGCACGATGAGTCCGTTTCAACACGGCGAAGTGTATGTGCTCAACGACGGCGCGGAGACCGACCTCGATCTCGGCCACTACGAGCGTTTCACCAACTGTGTGCTGACTCGGCACAACAATCTCACCAGCGGGCAAGTCTATGAAACCGTCATCGCCAAGGAGCGCCACGGCGATTATCTCGGCAAGACGGTGCAGGTGATCCCGCACGTCACCGACGAGATCAAGGCGCGCATCCGGCTCATCGAAAGCGAGCAGCCGCAGGCGGACATCCTCATCACCGAAATCGGCGGCACGACCGGCGACATCGAGGGACTGCCGTTTCTCGAAGCCATCCGGCAGTTCATGCTCGAAGTCGGCCCGGAGAACGCCATCGTCGTGCATGTCACGCTTGTGCCGTTCATCAAAGCGGCCGGCGAATTAAAGACCAAGCCAAGCCAGCAAAGCGTGGCCAAGCTGCGCGAAATCGGCCTCCAGCCACAGGTGCTCATCTGCCGGTGCGAGCACCCGCTTGACGACGAGATTCGGCGGAAGCTCTCGATGTATTGCAACATCGCGCCGCGCGCCGTCGTCGAGATGCGCGACGTGCCACACACGATTTACGAAGCTCCGCTGCTGCTGCACATCGAGCGGCTGGACCAGACGATTTGCAACCTGTTGCGAATCGAGGCGCCGGAGCCAAACATGGCCGACTGGCGTCGTTTTGTGAAGCGCGTCGTTTCGCCGAAAAAGACGGTGCGCGTCGCCATCGTCGGCAAATACATCGAGCTGCAGGATGCCTACAAAAGCGTCTATGAATCGCTGACCCACGCCGGCGCCAGCCACGATTGCGGCATCGACTTGCGGCGCATCGACGCGGAACTCTTTGAGGAAGAACCAGACCGGGTGGAAAAGCTGCTGCACGACGTGACCGGCATCGTCGTTCCCGGCGGCTTCGGCGAGCGTGGCGTGGAGGGGAAAATCGCGGCGGCGCGCTTCGCCCGCGAGCATCGGGTGCCTTATCTCGGGCTGTGCCTCGGCATGCAAATCGCCACCATCGAATTCGCCCGCAACGTCTGCGGTTTGAAGGGGGCGAACTCGACGGAATTCGACGCGGACACGCCCAATCCGATCATCTGCATGCTCGAAGAACAGAAGGAGGTTTTACACAAAGGCGGCTCGATGCGGTTGGGCGTCTGGCCCACGCAAATCGTGCCCGGCACGCTGACGGAAAAAGTCTATGGCAGGTTGGAAGCCAAAGAGCGGCATCGCCATCGCTACGAATTCAACAACCGCTACCGCGAGATCATGGCCGAACATGGCTTCGTGATTTCCGCGACCTCGCCGGATGGCAGCCTCGTGGAAGTGATCGAGTTGCGCGATCACCCGTGGTTTCTGGCCTGCCAGTATCACCCGGAATTTCAGAGCAAGCCAAACGCGCCGCATCCGCTCTTTCGCGGCTTCATCGGCGCCTGCCTGGCGGCGCACCAAAGCTGAGACGAACGCAATTTTAATTTACCAGGTTTTGATCCACCGCTCCTGTTGCGCTTGAGAGGTGATCTTCTTTGATCCAGTCTGCCCCGCTGTGGACCAAAGATCGTAGCCGGGGCTGTTTCCACGCGCCGGATTCACAGGCGGCGTGGCAGTCGTATCCGCTTCGTTCGCGGTCGAATATCCGTAGCTGTTTCCCCAAGGATCATTGACTGAAGACACGGAAAAACTCGTCGTCGCTGAGGAATAACCACCCAAGCTGGAAGGTTTGAAGTCATAGTATCTCTTCGCGGACGAAGCGCCCGGGTTCGGCGGGTAAGTCGGCTTGCTCTGGCTGGGATCGTCGCCAGCAAGCTGTTGATAAAGAAAGGCGCTCGACGTTTTGTATTGATCCGTCACGTCAAATTGTGCGCTATCATTTGGGTCGAGCGAGTCAGTTTTGTTGGCATCACGAGGATAGGTGACATTATCCGCCTTGTATCGCTCCAGCGCACTGCGTAGCGCCTGAATTTCCGCGGTCGCCCGCGAGCGTGCCGCGCGATTTTGCGCAGGCCCGGCGAGCGCGAGGACGATGCCGGCCAGGATGAGAATGATCACCATGACGATCAGCAGTTCGATCAAGGTGAAACCGCGCCGGCTGTTGCGCGCAGTGCGGAGGGAATGACGAAGTGGGAGACCCATGGGATTTGGGGAAAATGGACGAACGAACATCGGCGACTCGCCAGCGTCGATTGCTAGCCGCCGCCACCGCCGCCACCCAGGTTTTGAATGATGGAAACCAGCGGCAAGAAGAGCGCCACAACAATCGTGCCGACAATGACCGCGAGAAAGACGATCATCACCGGCTCCATCATCGCCGTGAGTCCAGCCACGGCATTATCCACCTCATCGTCATACACTTCCGCAACTTTAAGCAACATCTCGGGCAACTGGCCGGTCTCCTCGCCCACATCGATCATGGAGATGACCATCGGCGGAAAGATGCCGCTCGAAGCTTCCAGCGGCTGCACGATGCTCTCGCCTTCCTTCACGCTGTCGTGAACCTTGCTGATCGCGTTGGCGATGACCTGGTTTCCCGCCGTGTCACGCGTGATGTTCAACGCCTGCAAAATCGGCACGCCGCTGGTGACGAGCGTGCCCAGCGTGCGCGCGAAACGTGAGATGGAGCTTTTGCGCACCAAGTCGCCAAACATCGGCAAGCCCAGCACCAGCCGATCCATCGCCGCGCGACCCGCCGGCCGGCTGATGGCGAAGGAGTAACCAAAGACAATCAACGCCACGGCGCCAATGATGAGATACCAATAAGAAAGCGCGAGATGGCTCACGTCGAGCACCCACTGCGTCAGCGCCGGCAGCGGCTTGCCGTTGAGCATGTCCTTAAAAATCTGCTCAAACTTCGGGATGATGAAGATCGTTAAAAAACTGACGATGGTGACCGCGATGCAGAGCACCACGATCGGATAGATCATCGCCGCCTTGACCTTGTTCTTTACCTTCTGCGCCTTTTCCTGAAACTCGGCGAGTCGGATGAGCACGATCTCCAGCACGCCGCCCAGCTCGCCCGCTTTCACCATGTTGATGAAGAGCTTGTTGAAAATCTTTGGGTGCTGCGCCAGCGATTCGGAAAACGTGCTGCCGCCTTGCACGCTCTCGGCGAGCTTGGCGGTCGTCGCTTTCAAACCCGGATCTCGTTCTTGTTTTTCGAGCACGGTCAATCCGCGCAGCAGCGGCAATCCGGCGTCGATCAGCGTAGCCAACTGGCGGGTGAAGATCATGAGCGTCTTCTGCTTCACCTTGCCGCCGATCTTGCCTTTTTTGACCGGCTTCGGCCCTTTCACCTTGGGCGCAGCGACAGCTTTCTTGCTCGCCGCGGGCGCCTTGCCGGCCGGGGCGGAAGCGTTGCGCTTGGCGACGGCGTTAGAAGGCCCTTTGCCGTCCTCGGAGACGCTCGTCGGAAAGTAACCGGCCTGGCGGAGCTGGCCGACGGCTTCGTTGGTGCTGGAGGCTTCGATCAGCCCCGTGGATTCCTGGCCGCGTGCGTCCAGGGCTACATAATTAAATTTCGGCATCGGCGGGGGAAAAGCGGATGACTGACGTGGAACTAATTAACTAACGGCTTCCGCGGCGCTTTGTCGATGCGAAAATCCATCGGAAATCGCACAATGTCGCGCGCGGATTACCACAACTAATGGGCGGAAGGGGAAATGGTGAATCGCTAGGTGTATTTTAACACTTCTTCGATGGTCGTCTCGCCATCGTAAATGCCCCGCAAGCCGTCCTCGCGCAAGGTGACCATGCCCAGCTCGACGGCTTTTTGTTTCAACACCAGCGACGGGGCACGCTGGTTGATCAGCTCGCGCAAGGGGTCGGTGATTTCCAGCCATTCGTAGATGCCCTTGCGTCCGCGGTAGCCGGTTTGATTGCACGCCTCGCAGCCCTTGCCGTAATAGAAATTTTTGTCGCCGATTTCGTGCGGACTGAGTCCCAACTGCGTGAGGAGCGCCTCACTCGGTTCGTAAGCCGTGCGGCACTTGTCGCAGATGCGGCGGATGAGCCGTTGCGCCAGCACCGCTTCCAAACTCGATGAAATCAGAAACGGCTCGACGCCCATGTCGATAAGTCGCGTCACCGCGCCCGCGGAGTCGTTGGTGTGCAGCGTAGTCAACACCAAGTGCCCCGTCAGCGACGCCTGGATGGCGATCTGCGCGGTCTCCACGTCGCGCGTCTCGCCCACCATGATGCGATCCGGATCCTGTCGCAAAAAGGCGCGCAAGACGCGGCCAAAGGTCAGCCCGATGCTCTCATTGACGGGCACCTGGATCAACCCTTCGATGTCGTATTCCACCGGGTCTTCGGCGGTGAGAAGTTTCGAGTCGATGGTATTGATCTTGCGCAACGCCGCGTAGAGCGTGGTCGTCTTGCCCGAACCGGTCGGGCCGGTGACGACGAAGATGCCGTTGGGCTTTTCGATGGTCGCGTTGATCCGCTCGAAGATGTAAGGCGGCATCCCGAGATTTTCGAGGTCGAGATTGACGGACGACCGGTCGAGCACGCGCAGCACCACGCTCTCGCCGTATTGCGTCGGCAGCGTGCTCACGCGCAGATCGACTTGGCGGGTGCCGATCTCGCGCTGGATGCGGCCATCCTGCGGCAGGCGTTTCTCGGCGATATTCAGGTTCGCCATGACCTTGACGCGCGAAATCACCGGCAGCGCCAGGTGCCGCGGCGGCGGCGACATTTCGTAAAGCGCGCCGTCCACGCGATAGCGGATTTTGAACTCGTGCTCGAACGGCTCGAAGTGAATGTCACTTGCCCTATCCTGGATGGCTTGATAAAGGATCAGATCGACAAATTTGATGATCGGCCCCGCGTTCGCTTCCGCCTCCACGGACGCCGCATCGGTCTTGCCATCCTCGCCGAAGGAGATCGAGCCGATCTCCTCCAAGATGTCGTCCATGCTGGACAAGTCCGCGCCGTAATAGCGGTCGAGCCGGTCGCGGATCTGGTCGTGCGGCGCCACCGCCGCGATGAGGTCGCGGCCCGTGGCAAAGCGCAGATCTTCGAGCGTCTGTGGATTCAGCGGATCGAGCAGAGCAACGACCACGCTCTCGCCTTGCAGCGCGATCGGCAACGCGCCGTGCAGCCGTGCCAGACCGCCAGGGATCATGCGTTGCACCTCGGTCGGCACCTCGTAGTCCGGCGGCAGATTGTAAAACTCCGCGCCCGCGTGCTCCGCGATGGTGTGATAAAACTGGTCCTCAGTTACGAAGCCGTAGTCGATCATCACCTGCACGAGGTTCTTGCCCGTGTTGGCCATCTCAGCCTGGATGTCTTCGACCTGGCCTGAATGGATGGCGCCGCGGTCCAGAAAAATATCGAGGGCTTGTTTGTCGTTCATGGGAGGAGGGAAGCTAGCACCCGCCGGAAGGATGCACGTTTCATTTTTGCTCTATTGCTGCACGTCCTGCAACAACTGAGTCGCTACCTGCGGGTCTTGGGCTTTGGCGAGCACGGATTCGCGGGTGATCGTGCCCCGGGCGCAGAGTTCGACCAGACTCGCTTCCAGCGAAACCATTCCATACTTTGTGCCGGTCTGGATGTCGCCTGCGAGGCGGTGCGTTTTATTTTCACGGATCAACGTCGCCACGGACGACGTGTTCACCAACAGCTCAAACGCCGCCACGCGCCCGCGGCCATCGGCCCGGGCGAGCAGAATCTGGCTGAGCACGGCGCGCAGGTTGCCCGCGAGTTGCGTGCGGATTTGTTCCTTCGCCCCGGTGGGAAAAGCGTCGATGATCCGGTCAATCGTGCGCGCCGCTCCCGTGGTGTGCAGAGTGGAAAAAACCAGGTGCCCGGTTTCCGCCGCGGTGACCGCTGCCTCCATCGTTTCCAAGTCGCGCATCTCGCCGACGAGGATCACGTCCGGGTCCTGGCGCAACGCGCGCTTCAGCCCTTCCGCGAACGTCGGCACGTCCACGCCGATTTCGCGCTGATTGATCAAGCCCTTCTTGTGCTCGTGAAAATACTCGATCGGATCTTCCAGCGTGATGATGTGCTTGCGGCTGCCTTCGTTGAGCACGTTCAATAAACTCGCCAGCGTCGTCGTCTTTCCGCTGCCCGTCGGCCCGGTGACGAGGATCAATCCACGCGGCAATTCGATGAGAGAATCGAGCGCCGGCGGCAGGCCGATCTCGCGCGGCGTCAGGATTTTTTTCGGCAACAACCGGCAGACCATGCCGAGCGATCCTTTTTGCAAAAACATGCTCACCCGGAACCGCGCGTCCTCCCGGAAGGCCAGGGCGAAATCCGTGCCGCCTTGCTCATAAACGCGCTTGAGCTGCTCGTCCTTCGTCACCGCGCGCACCAATTCCTCCGTCTCCGCCGCGGTCAGCGACGGCACCTGGAGCTTGGTGACCTGGCCGTTCAGCCGCAGCGTTGGCGGCGCGCCGACGGTGATGTGCAAATCGGACCCGCCCTCGTCGAGCACGAGGCGCAGCAGGTCTTCGACCGGGATCATGCGGCCCTTTTTATAAAAAAACTACGCCGCATCTCCCATCGTAGCCGAGACGACCTCCTCGGCCGTCGTCATGCCCGCGAGCACCTTGCGCACGCCGTCTTCGCGCAAGGTGCGCATGCCCAGCTCGCGCGCGCGTTGTCGCAGTTGGATGGTCGAGAGCCGGTCGTTAATCATGAAACGAACTTCGTCATTGATCACAAAAATCTCGAAGATGCCCATGCGTCCGCGGTAACCCCGACGCCGACAGGCATCGCAGCCGGCCGGGTGCATGATGGTCGCGCCAGCGAGCTGGCCGTAGTCGATGCCCAGGCTTTCCATTTCGCCCTGCGTCAGGTCCGCAGGCTTTTTGCACTCACCGCAGAGTTTGCGCACGAGCCGCTGGGCCACGATCGCGCGGATCGACGTGGCGGCCAGAAACGGCTTGATCCCCATATCGACCAGGCGCGCCACGGCACTCGGTGCGTCGTTCGTGTGCAGGGTGGAAAAAACAAGGTGTCCCGTCAGCGAGGCATTGATGGCAATTGTCGCCGTTTCCAAGTCGCGAATTTCACCGATCATGATGATGTTCGGCGCCTGCCGCAGCATCGAGCGCAACGCGGCCGGAAACGTCATCCCGATGTCGGAGTTCACCTGCACCTGGTTGATGCCGCTCATCTGATACTCCACGGGATCCTCGACCGTGATGATCTTGCGATCCGGTTTGTTGATGTAGTTCAAACACGCATAAAGCGTCGTCGTCTTCCCAGAGCCGGTCGGCCCTGTGACGAGCACGATGCCGTCGGGCAGCGTGATCAATCGCTCAAAAATCTCCTGGTCATCCGTGAGAAAGCCCAGCTCTGGCATGCCGAGGGACAAACTCGATTTGTCGAGGATGCGCATGACCACGCTCTCACCGTGATTGGTCGGAATGGTGGAAACGCGCAAATCGATGGATTTTTTGCCCATCGACACCTGGATGCGGCCGTCCTGCGGCAGCCGCTTCTCCGCGATGGACATGGTGCCGCTCATGATTTTGAGCCGGCTGACGATGGCGCCCTGCAATTTCTTCGGCGGCGTCTGCACCTCCTGGAGCACGCCATCGACGCGGAAGCGCACGCGGAATTTCTTTTCCAATGGCTCCAGATGGATGTCGCTCGCGCGGGATTTATACGCTTCGAGCAGGAGCAGCGAGACGAGCTTGATGATGGCGGAGTCGCCCGTGTCGCTTTCGTCCACGTTGGCGGCGGTCAATTCCAAACCGCCGAGGTCGATGTCCTCGCCGAGGCCGCGCAGGATATTGTCGCTGGCCTCGTCGGCACTGCCGTAATATTGGACGAGCGCATCCCGAATCTGGTTCGGCGTGGCCACGACCAACTCGATGTCACGCCCGCCGAGCAGGTGCCGCAAGCTGTCGAGCGTGTCAAAATTCAACGGGTCACTGGTCGCGATGACAAGCGTTTCGTCATTGATCGCCACCGGCACCACGCGGAAGCGGCGCGCGTATTCCTGGGAAACCAGCTCCGTCACATCCGACTTGATGACGCGGTGCGAGAGATCGACAAACTCCATGCTCAACGCGCCGGCCAGCGCGCGCGATACGTCCTCCTGCGTCACCGCGCCCGAGCTGACGAGCGATTCAATGGGGCTGAGGTTGCCGTGGCCGTTGGACAGCTCACCCATCCGTGCAGCGGTCGCCTGGGCGCCCGTGATGTAGGAGGCATCTTGCAGAACTTCCAAAACGTATTCGTCGTTCGAGTGCACGGGTTAGGGGGTAAAGATGGGGGGCGACGTCAGCCGTCGAACCGTCGCTGCATTTCAACGTAAAAAATGCCGCCGCGACTGTCAACGCAACGGCACCATTGAATTACACAAATTTCCACATCGACCCAAGTTCAGCCGAACCTGGCGCCATCGACCTCGCCTGGCAAGCTCATCAGGCCGCGTTGTTTTTATTCTTGCTTCCGAGCGCGTTCTGAATCAACGACAACAGCCGTTCCTTGGTCGCCGGCTGGGGTGGCGTCGGCCGCAGGCTCAACGCAAAGGCTGCGCTCAAGCGCTGCAATTCCGCGATCTTTTCCTCGGCCCGCCCGCCATATTCCCGCCGCGCGGCTTCGAAGTGGGCGATCTCGTCTTCGTCCTCCAGCACGCCGAGGACGAAGAGTCGCGCCTTGTCTTCGAATTCTTCAAAACTCATCGCGCATTCCCTTCAGGGCTTCGCTGATTTTCTTTAATCCCAATTCCAGCCGGGTTTTGATCGTGCCCAGCGGGATGCCCGTTTTCGCGGCAATCTCGCGCTGGCTCATGCCGTGATAAAACGCCAGGTCGATGGCTTCGCGCTGCGCCGGCGGCAGATTTTTTAACACGCCGAGGATCAGCCGGCGCGTGTCCGACATGTTGATGTCGTCCTCAGTCGTGTTGTGAACCCATGCTTCCGGCTGCTGCTCGGTCTCGTTTTGCAGCCGTTCCTCGGCCCGCGCATAGGCCTGCTTTTTGCGCAGTCGGTCGATGGAGCGACGGCGCGTCAAAGTGACGATCCAGCCGAGCGGCTTGCCCTTTTGCACCGAGTAATGGGCAGCCTGTTTCCAGATCTCCATGTAGATTTCCTGCAAGAGATCGTCCGCCTCGGCATCGTTGTGGATCACGCCCATGATGAGGCTCTTCAGGATGCCGCTGTAGCGATCATAGAGCGCGGACAACGCCTCGGGGTCGCGCTCCTGGATGTGGGCCATCAATTGCTCGTCGGAAACGGGCGCGGAAGGCTCCGGAAAAACGTGGCCGGACGCCGCCATCGGGGCTTCGGTGGACATGAGTTGGCAGATACTCATCGCAAAACTCCGATTTGCAAACCCGTCGCTCCGAGACTGCATCGATAGCTTCACCCGTCGTGGATGTATGCTGGCCCGGATGCTTGGGAGTGGCGCGTTTGCAACCAAGCGGCAGGCCGTATAAAGAACCTTTCCCATGAGCGCAACGCCCGGCCCGATTTCGCAATTCGTCGATCACCACTACCGGCACTTCAATGCCGCCGCGCTGAAGGACGCTGCCAACGGCTATTCCCGCCATCTCGACGCCGGCGGCATCATGCTCCTCACTTTGGCCGGCGCGATGAGCACCGCCGAGCTGGGCTTGTCGCTGGCTGAGATGATCCGCCAGGGAAAAGTTCACGCCATCTGCTGCACGGGCGCGAACCTCGAAGAAGACATTTTCAACCTCGTCGCGCACGATCATTACGAACGCATTCCGCACTACCGCGATCTCACGCCCGCAGACGAGCAGGCGTTGCTGGATCGCCACATGAACCGCGTGACCGACACCTGCATCCCTGAAATGGAAGCCATGCGTCGCATTGAGACCGCCGTGCTCGAAGAATGGGTCGCGGCCGATCAGCGCGGCGAACGGCTGTTTCCGCACGAGTTCATGTTTCGCGTGCTGCGCACGGGCAAGTTGAAAAAAAGCTACCAGATCGATCCCGCGAATTCCTGGATGGTCGCCGCGGCTGAGCGCGACCTGCCGATGATCGTCCCCGGCTGGGAAGACGCCACGCTGGGCAACATGTATGCCGGCCATTGCATCAGCGGCGACGTGAAAAACGTTCACACCGTGCGCACCGGCATCGAATACATGATCCGCCTCGCCGAATGGTATCAGGCGACGAGCGCGCGGCAGTCGATTGGCTTCTTCCAAATCGGAGGCGGCATCGCGGGTGACTTCCCGATCTGCGTCGTGCCGATGCTGCACCAGGATTTGCAGCGGCCCGACGTGCCGTTGTGGGGATACTTCTGCCAGATCAGCGATTCGACGACTTCCTACGGTTCGTATTCCGGCGCGGTGCCGAACGAAAAAATCACCTGGGGCAAGCTCGCGCAAGACACGCCGAAATACGTGATCGAAAGCGACGCCACCATCGTCGCGCCGTTGATCTTCGCCAAGGTGCTCGGCTGGTAGCTCGTGCGATGCGCATCCTCCGCCATACCGACGAGAATTTTGCCCGCGAGCTTGGCTTGCTCAATCGACGAGCTGAGCCAAATCTTACGGTTCGAAGCAAGGTGGCCGAAATCCTCGCCGCCGTGCGCGCCCGCGGCGACACGGCGTTGTTGGAATACAACGCGCGTTTCGGCGGACCGGATTTTTCCGCGGCAGCCAAGCTGCGAGTTACGGCGGAGGAATTAAATGCCGCTGCCGGCGCGCTCGATGTCCGCCACCAGCGCGCGCTCGCGGAAGCGCACGAAAACGTGCGCGACTTCGCGTTGCGCAGCCTGCGCCGCGATTGGCACACGAAGAATCGTCAGGGCGCCGAGGTCGGCGAACGTTTCACCCCTTTCCCGCGCGTCGGCATCTACGTGCCCGGCGGCAGCGCGCCGCTCGTTTCGACGGCCATCATGACTTGCACCCTCGCCGCCGCCGCGGGCGTGCCGGAAATCGTCGTCACCACGCCCGCCGACGCGCGCGGGCGCATCGCCCCCGCCCTGCTCTGCGCCCTCGAACTCGCGGGTGCGACGGAGATTTACAAAGTCGGCGGCGCCCAGGCCATCGCCGCGCTCGCCTGCGGCACCAACACCATCGCGCCAGTTTCAAAAATTTTCGGCCCCGGCAACGCCTACGTCGTCGAAGCCAAACGCCAGGTCGTCGGCCCGGTCGCCATCGACCTGCTGCCCGGTCCCAGCGAGGTGCTCGTGCTCGCAGACGACACCGCCAAGCCCGCTTGGATCGCAGCGGACTTGCTGGCCCAAGCCGAACACGGTGCCGACAGCATCGCGGCGCTCGTCACCGACTCGGAAGCCTTGCTCGTTGCCGTGGAACAAGCCGTGGCCGAACAGTTGAAAACGCTGGAGCGTCAGGCGCAACTCGGTCCCGCCTTGGCCGGCGAAAGTTCCTTTCTCGCGCTTGTCCGGGACCTCGACGCCGCCATCGCGCTGGCCAACGCCTTCGCCCCCGAGCACCTCGCCATTCACACCGCCCATCCCGACGCCGTCGCCGCGAAAGTTCACACCGCCGGCGCGATTTTTCTCGGCGGCTGGTCGCCCGTCGCTGCAGGCGATTTTCTCGCCGGCCCGAGCCACACGCTGCCGACCGGCGGCGCGGGCAAATCCTTCGCTGGCCTGACGGTCGATCAATTCCAGCGCCGCACGAGTTGGATGCGATTCGACGAAGCCAGCCTGCGCCATTCGCTGCCGATCATCCAGGCCTTCAGCGATCTCGAAGGTCTCGACGCTCACGGCCGCTCGGCGGCGATTCGATTCGACGCGCCGGCTTGAATTAGTTATCCTGTATTTACCGTGAGCACGCTTTGGGAAGAAATCTGCCAAGACCCGAAGTTCCAGGACTTGCCTTACAAAATCGAACTCAACCGCTTCGGACAGATCATCATGAGTCCAGCCACGGCGCGGCACGGCAATTTCCAAAGCAATCTGGCTCATCTGTTAAAGACGCTGATGCCCGGCGGGGACACGTTCACCGAGCTGGGGGTTGAAACCAGCGACTCGGTCAAGGTGGCCGATGTCGCCTGGGCGTCCGACGAGCGTTGCGCGATCATCGAAAATCAAAGCAGCGCCTCCATCGCCCCGGAAATCTGCGTAGAGGTAAAATCGCCCTCGAACTCGCGTGCGGAAATCGCAATCAAATGCCAGCTCTACCTGGATGCTGGCGCGCTGGAATTCTGGCACTGCGACCA
>JAFAXH010000030.1 GCA_019241085.1 Verrucomicrobiota bacterium
CAGCCGCAATCTGCGCGACGACGCGGAGAAAAAAGCGCGTGCGTCGCTGGCCGGAAATCCGCTGCGCCGCGCCGTGTTCGGCTGGGTCTTGCGCCAGGCGCGGGCGCGCGTCGGCGCGCGGGAAAATCTGCGCTTCGAGCGCACGCGCTTGTTCGGTCGCGTGCGGCGGATTTTTGTCGAGATCGGCCGGCGCTTCGCGGCACTCGGGCTGCTCGATAAACCGCGCGATATTTTTTATCTCACGCTCGATGAAACGCTCGGTTTCATCGACGGCACGGCGGTCACAAAAAACCTGCGCGGACTCGTCGCGTTGCGGCAGCGCGAGTTCCAGGCGCACCGTGACCGCGCGCCGGCGCCGGCGGATCGTTTCGAGACCGTCGGCATCGTGAATTGCGGTAATTCTTTTGCAGGAAAAACGAGCGCCGAAGCCGCGGATCGTCCAGCCGCCGACGGCGACATCTTGCGTGGCACCGGCTGTTGTCCGGGCGTCGTGCGCGGTCGGGCGCGCGTGGTGCTTGATCCACGCGACGAAGCTGCCGCGCTGGAGCCGGGCGAAATCCTCGTCGCGCCGCGCACCGATCCGGGCTGGATCATGCTCTTCGCCTCCGCCGCGGGCTTGCTGGTGGAACACGGCAGCCTGCTCTCGCATTCCGCCATCGTCGCGCGCGAACTCGGCCTGCCCGCCGTCGTCGCCCTGCCGGGCGTGACGCGCTGGCTGCACACCGGCGACGAGGTCGAGCTTGACGGCGCGGCCGGCACGGTGCGGAAGATTTTTTAGACAGGATTCACAGGATTTTACAGGATTACCGAAGCAGAAAAAGACGTGCAGAATGTCATGTAATCGGCAGAACGCGCCGCGCTTCGGGAATTCATTTCCTCATTCTCCAATTATGTAAAATCCTGTGAATCCTGTCTAAAAAATCCCATGCCTTCCGAAGCCGCCGCGCGCGCCGATTTCACCAGCTTCATCCGCTATGCGCAGGTCTGGGAAGACGCCGACATTTTGCTGGAAGCACTCGACGTGCAGCCGGGCCACGTCTGCGTCTCCATCGCGTCCGCCGGCGACAACGCGCTGGCGCTGCTCGCGCGTGGTCCGGCGCGGGTCGTCGCGCTCGATCTGAACCCGGCGCAGCTCGCGTGCGTCGAGCTGCGCGTGGCGGCGTTTCGCACGCTCGAGCACGGCGAGCTTTTGGGACTCATCGGCTCGCAGCAGGCCAGCGCCGCGCGGCGCTTGGAATGGTATCGCCGCTGCCGCGCGGCGCTCGGCGAAACGGCGCGAAATTTCTGGGACGCGCGCGCCGGCGCGATTGCTCAAGGCATCGGCGCGGTGGGGAAATTTGAAAATTATTTCCGCCTCTTCCGCGAGCGCGTGTTGCCGCTCGTGCATTCACGCGCGCGGGTGGACGCGCTGCTCGCTGGCGGGCGCGATGACCGCGCGGCGCGCGAAAAATTCTACGAATCGGAATGGAACACCTGGCGCTGGCGGCTGCTGTTCAAACTCTTTTTCTCGCGTTTCGCGATGGGTCGGCTGGGGCGCGATCCGGCGCTGTTTCATTACGTCGAAGGCAGCGTGGCGGAGCGCATCCTCAACCGCGCGCGGCACGCCCTCGTCGCACTCGATCCCGCGCAAAATCCGTATCTGCGCTGGATCCTCACCGGCACGCACGGCGACGTGCTGCCGTTCGCGTTGCGCGCGGAAAACTTCGCCGCGATCCGCGCGAACCTCGACCGACTGGAATGCCGCCAGCAATCGCTCGAAGACTTCCTCGCCGCTGGCGCGCCCGCGAGCCTCGACCGGTTCAATCTCAGCGACATTTTTGAATACGTGTCCGAGGAAAATTACCGCGCCCTGCTCGCGCGGCTGGCCGACGCCTCGCGGCCGGGCGCGCGGCTGGCGTATTGGAACATGCTCGCGCCGCGTCGCTGCCCCGAATCGCTCGCCGCGCGATTGCGTCCGCTCGACGTTCTTGCAAACGATTTGCACGCGCGGAACAAGGCATTTTTCTACAGTGCGTTCGTCGTCGAAGAGGTGATCGGCTGAGAACTTTTGGCAATATCACGCACGATCTCCCTCAAACTGTCATTCTGAGCGAATGCGAAGAATCTTTCGTGGCAGAGATGTTGGCGTGAAATGACGCTTTCCGTTTTGCCCCGAAAGATCCTTCGACAAGCTCAGGATGACAACATGCGGGCGGTTTGCCTCATGCTTTAAAAGATGAAAATCCCGCCCGCGCTTGGCATCGCCTGCGTCCTGCTCGCGCTCGGCGCGTTGCTCGGCGGATTGCGCTGGTTGCAGAGCCGGCGCGCGCTGCACCCGGAGCTGGTGCGCAAGCTCATGCACGTCGGCATGGGGCTGGTGGCGCTGACGTTTCCGCGGCTTTTCGACCAGCCGTGGCCGGTGCTGGTGCTCTCCGGGACGGCGCTGGCGCTGCTGGCGGCGGTGCGCTGGGTCGGGCCGCTGCGACGGTCGCTGGGCAGCGTGCTCGGCGGTGTCGAGCGGACTTCGTTGGGCGAATTTTATTTTGCCGGCGCGGTGGCGATGGTGTTCTGGCTGTCGCGGGAGACGAATTTCCCGCGGGGCACCAATTTGTTCTTCATCATTCCGGTGCTCATCCTGACGCTGGCCGACGCGGTGGGCGCGCTCATTGGCACGCGCTATGGGCTGGCGCGCTACACGACCGACGACGGCGGGCACAAGAGCGTGGAAGGTTCGCTCGCATTCTTTCTCGCGGCATTTTTCAGCACGCACGTGCCGCTCCTGCTCTGCTCCGACACCGGGCGCGGGGCATCGCTGCTCATCGGCGTCACGCTGGGTTTGTTGCTCGTGCTCATCGAGGCCATCGCGTGGCGCGGGCTGGACAATCTTTTCATCCCGCTGACGGCGTTTATCGCGCTCCGCATTTATCTGCACTTGAGCGTGCCCGCGCTCGTCGGCCGCGTGCTCGTGCTCGCCGGGCTGATCCTTTGTCTTCTCATCTGGAAACGCCACACGTATCTGAACAGCAGCGCCTCGCTCGGCGCCGCGCTGGTCTTGTATCTCTCGTGGTCCATCGGCGGCCTCGCGTGGCTCGCCGCGCCGGCCTTGCTGCTGGCCGGTTACTCGTTGTTTTGCTGTCCGCCCGATCATCCCGAGGCGCGCGGCTCGCACCCGGCGCGCGGCGTTCTCGCACTGGCGGCGGGCGGCTTGGGCTGGCTCTTTTTCGCCTTGGCTTTCGATCAACCCGACCGGGTTTTTCCCTTCTACGTTGCCTTCGCCGCGCAGATGGCGCTCGTGAGCGTGGCGGACCGATTGTTGCGCGACAGCGCTGGCCGCCCCGGCGCAAAGATCTGGCTGCACGCGACGGCGCTCGGCCTTGGCGTCGTGCTCGCGCCTTGCCTGCTGCTGAGTTGGTTTGGCGGAAAAACCACCCCGCCCGCGCTGGCCGGACAGGCTGCGCTGGGCGCGCTGGTCGTCGCTGGCGCGACGGCGGCTTTTTTGCTGTGGCAAGTGCGCCGGCACGGCTGCGAAGTGGACGACGCGCGCTGGCTGCGTCAAGGCGCCATCGGCGCGGCGGCAACGCTGGCGGTCGCGTGGGCGGCGTGAGCGAGCGAACGAGCGCCCGTTGCGCTCCGCCGACTCCTCGCCCACAATGCCGGGCGCGGTCGCCGCGTTTTGTTGTCATGGATTTTTTGCTTTCGTGCTTTGCGTTATT
This sequence comes from Verrucomicrobiota bacterium, assembly GCA_019241085.1. GTDB lineage: Bacteria > Verrucomicrobiota > Verrucomicrobiia > Chthoniobacterales > SZAS-18 > JAFAXH01. Next base: position 3,693 of record JAFAXH010000030.1, read on the forward strand.
CCCAGCCCTGGCGGTGAGTCCGATCACCACGCCGCCGTCGGTCACCGCCGATAACGCCGCCGCGACCACGACTTCCTCGGCGGCGCTGGACTGGCACTCACAACTCTTTCTCAGCGTGCTCGCGGCGTGCTGCGCGCTGCTCTATTTCTTTTTTTTCGTGAAAGCCGCCGCTGGCCGCGGACGCGTGCGTTTCGAGCGCTTCGGCCCGCCAGAGGCGGGCGTGGCGACGTTCCTCGTGACGTTGCTGCTGCTCGACATCGTCCACGGCTTCTACTCCGCCATCGCCATCGCGCGAGGCAATTCGCCCCCGCCGCCAACGCCCAATTCGCAAGACATCGTCGGCGCCGTGCTGGTCACTTTTGTTTTCCAACTCCTGCTCGTGTGCGGACCGCTCGTGGGTCTGGCCCTCCGGCGCATTCCCATCGCCGAGACGCTCGGCCTCGCGTCGCCGGAAATCTCTCCACCGCCGCCGCGCTGGGGGATCAACCCAGGCAAGCCGCCGCCACCGACATTGTCGCGCGCGCTCTGGATGGCGCTCGGCTTGGTGCTCGCCGCGTATCCGCTCCTGCTCGGCGCCGCCGCCCTGGCGCAACGGATTCCCGGCATGCCGGTGCTAAAATCCGGCCAGGACGAAGAAGCCGTGCGCCTTTTCAAAGCCAGCCTTTCGCTGGAGTCACGCACCGCGATGATCGTCGCCGCAGTCGTCATCGCTCCGCTCGTCGAGGAATTTCTCTTTCGCGGTTACCTGTATCCGATTTTCCGCCGTTACTTCGGTGTGATGACGGGCATCTTTTTGAATTCCGCGCTGTTCGCCGCGATGCACGTGCATCTGCCGAGTCTGGCGCCCCTTTTCGTGCTCGCCGTCTGCCTGACGCTGGCTTACGAGGCGACCGGTTCGCTGCTCGTGCCGATGGCGATGCACGCCTTGTTTAACGCCTTCAACGTCGCGCTGCTGACGCTGGGGGTTTCGGGTGGTTGAAAAAGTTGCGCACCGACGATTCGACGATGGTCAGAGCAAAGACGCAAATGGCGCGCGGCGGCGAGGATGAGTTTGTCGTGGAGTGGCTGCGTGCGTTGCCGAAAAATGCCCCGCGCGCCGGCGTCGTGGCGGGCGCAGCGGCGGGCGACGATTGCGCGATCCTGCGGGTGCCCGGCGACCGCGCGCACTGGCGGTTGTTGAAAACCGACGGCGTGATCGAGGGCGTGCATTTTCGCGCCGGCACCGCGCCGGAGCGCGTCGGCTGGAAGGCGCTCTGCCGGCCGCTGAGCGACTTCGCCGCGATGGGCGGCGGCCGGCCCGAGCACGCGCTCATTTCGTTGGCGTGGAATCCGCGCGCCGCCGGTGCGGACTACGTGCGCGGCATCTACGCGGGCTTGGGCAAAGCGGCGCGCGCGTTTCGCGTGGCCATCGTCGGCGGCGAGACGGCGGCCACGCCGGGGCCGCTGAGCATGAGCGTTTTTTTAAGCGGCACAATTTTGCGCAAACATTGCGTTCGGCGCGGCGGCGGACGGGCGGGGGATTTGCTCTACGTCACGGGTCGGCTCGGCGGTTCGTTTGCAAGTGAACGCCACCTCGATTTCCGCCCACGCCTCGCCGAAGCGCGCTGGCTGACGGCGCATTTCCCCTTGCACGCGCTGATGGACCTTTCCGACGGACTCGGCGCGGATTTGCCGCGGCTCGCGCGCCGCAGCGGCGGCGGACTCGGCTGGCGGCTCGACCGCGCGGCGCTGCCTTGCGCGCCCGGCTGCGACGCAACGGCGGCATTGAATGACGGTGAAGATTACGAATTGCTCTTCGCACTCGCGCCGCGCCACGCGCAAACCTTGGAACGAAGCTGGCGACGGCGTTTTCCAAAAATTCCTCTCACTCGCATCGGCGAACTCACCGCGCCAGGCGAGGGCGACGACCTCGACGCGCGAGGTTTCGATCATTTCTGCGCACGAAAAGCCTGAACGCGCTTGCCATTTTTTCTGTCCGTAATGCCGCCTGCCTTGCCCGTCATCATCTCCCACAGCCCGGCGGAAACCTTCGCCGCGGCGCAGGCGCGGGCGGCGGACTTGCGCGGCGGCGACGTGCTCGCGCTCGTCGGAAATCTCGGCGCGGGCAAGACGCAATTTGTCAAAGGTCTGGCCGCCGGTCTCGGCTTGGATGGAGCCGCGGTTACGAGTCCGACCTTCACGCTTTTGCACGAATATCGCGGCGGAAAACTCACGCTGCACCACGCGGATTTTTACCGGTTGGAAACCGCGGCGGAAGCAGCGACGCTGGGCTTGGAGGAATATTTCGACGATCCCGCGGCGGTCACGGTCATCGAATGGGCGGACAAATTTCCCGCCCTGCTGCCGGCGGCGACGCGCTGGTGGTATTTCACCGCGCCGTCGCCGGAGCGGCGCGAAATCATGCGCGGCGCGGCGCCGTCAATCCGATGATCCTGGCACTCGAAAATTCCAGCCCACGCGGCTCCGTCGCGCTCGGGCGAACAGTCGCTGCGTCCGCGGAAATCGAAGTGATTTGGCGCGCGGAATTTCAAACGGGTCGCGGACGCGGCGGCGAGCTGTTCGAGGCGCTGGAAAACGCGTGGCGCGTCGTGGCGGCAGCGGACGCAAAACTGGAGGAAATCATCGTCGGCCTCGGCCCCGGCTCGTATGCCGGCGTGCGGCTGGCAGTTTCCGCGGCGGTTGGTCTGGCGCTGGCCACGGGCGCGCGGCTCGGCGGCCGGCCGTCGGCGCTGGCGCTGGCGCTGGCGACCGATGCGCCGGAATTTCACGCGATTGGTGACGCGCGGCGCGGCACGTTTTATCACACCGCCGTGCGCGCGGGCCGGGCGGTCGCGGGACCGGCGTTGGTGCCCGATGTCGCATCGCTTTGCGCGCGCTTGGACGAAACGGGAAAAGGCTGGCCAGTGTTTCTCGCCGACGGCGCCGCGTTGCCGATGGCAGAGTTGAATGCGACGGTCTGCCTGCCAGACGCCGCCCGCTTGCTCGCGCGCCGCCTGGAGCCGGCGGAGGTCGCGCCGATGGGCCGCGCGCCGGAGCCGATTTACCTCCGCGCGCCGGCGATCACGCTGCCAAAGCAAAGCGCCGGCGCAGAATTTTCCTCTTTTCAATGAACCCGCCGCCCGCCGCCCGTTGCTGGGCCGAGATCGATCTCGGCGCGTTGCGGCACAACGCTCGCGTGGCGCAGGAACGAGTTGGGCCAAACACCGCGCTGCTCGCGGTGGTCAAAGCTAACGGCTACGGTCACGGTTTGTTGCCCGTGGCGCGCGAACTGGCGCTCGGCGCGGGCGTGCGGCGGTTCGGCGTGGCCAACGTCGCCGAGGCGGCGTGCCTGCAAGACGAAGGTGCGTGGCCGCCGGAGATTGCGCGCGAGACGACGATTTCGCTGCTCTCGCCCGCGCTGCCGGATGAGCGCGCGGAGGTCGTCCGCCGCCGGCTCGTGCCGTGGATTTCCACCGAAGCCGAAGCCCGCGCGTATGCGGCGACGGTCGCGCGCGCCGGCGCAGAGACGCCGTTAGAAGTGGAAATTGAGATCGATACGGGCATGGGGCGCTCCGGCGTTTTGCCGCCGGATTTCGCGGCGCTGCGCCGGGTGCTCGCGACGCTGCCGGAGTTGCGTCTGCGCGGATTGGTGACGCACCTGCCGTCGCCGGACGAGGACGCGGATTTCACCCGCGCGCA
>JAFAXH010000087.1 GCA_019241085.1 Verrucomicrobiota bacterium
GAGGGTCCACGGTGACGCAGACCCTCCCCGATCTATTTTTTGGAACCGTTCCGCTTCTGCGTGCGGATGCGCGCCACAATGAGGGCGCGGAGAAGCGGGTTTGCCGTTGCTGAGCCTGCCAAAGCCGGTTACGCTCCGCATCGGATGCAGCACCCGCCTTCGGCAGACGATTTCGCCTACGCACTCGAAAACACCCGCTTGATCGTGGCGCCGCGCGGACGGATCGCCACGTTTGGCAGCACGACGTTTCATTTCCAACTCATCACCGAGCTGATGGATTGCGTGGACGACGTGCGCATCCGCGAGGGGAGCATGCACGCGGATCGTCCGCAAATCCTGGCACCCGAGGGACTGGCGCGCCTGCTCTTGGAAGGGTTTGGCGAAAAAGCGCATGAGTTCGCCGACCAATTCGCCGAACGCTTGCGCGCGTCCGGACAAAAGCTGCCCGCGGCTTTGCGTTACGGCTTTCACTTCCGCCGCTCCGAGGTGCGCGAGACGCTCGTGCGCGGCGAGAGCATCGACAGCGTGTCCGACCGACTCGGCGCGCTGGCGGAAGCCGCCAACGATCCATTGCGCGCGGTGGTGCAAGGAGTGGACGATGCCTGGGAGGGTTGTCTGCTGAAATTCACGCTCGACTTGATCGGCACTTCCGCGACCGGCAACCTCGGCGACCTGCGTGGCCGCGGACTGCTCTGAGTGTGGCGGGCAAATAAACTCGCCGTCGAAGCCAGCCAGCCAGCAGCCGCGTTTGTTCCGCTTTTTTTCCCGATCCGCGCATGAGGATTTTTAAGGCGCTCGTCATCCTCTTCTTGCTCGCCGGGCTGGCTGCCTTCGGTCTTGGCTCCTGGTATTTTTTGGTTTACAAGCCGCAACAAGACGACGCCAGGGCGGTCGCCACCGCAGGCGCACGCAGTCAGGCGACGCCCGACCCGAGCTCACCGGATTTCGAGAAAGCCCGCGCGCTCCGGCGCGAACATAAACTGCCCGAAGCGCGCGCCGCGCTCATGGCGTTGCTCGACAAATTCCCCGACAGCTCCCATCGCGACGAGGTGGAAGCCATGATCGGCGGCATCAACGTCGAAAGCGCGCTCAATGGTCTGCCGGGACCGGACAAATTGGAATACACGGTGCGCAGCGGCGACACGCTGGACAAGGTGGCGCGGCGGTTAAAGAGCAGCGCGGAGTTGATCTTCCGCGCCAACGGACTGACAACCTCGCGCCTGCGCATCGGGCAAAAGCTCGTCGTTCCCCAGCTCGACGTGGCGCTGGAGATTCACCTCGATGACCACAAAGTTTTGCTCCGCAACCGTGGCGCATTCTTCAAATCCTATCGGATCAAAACTCTCCGGGTGCAGGTTAAAAAAACTTTTCCCGAGATTAAAACCAAGGTCTTCGAGAAGCTCGCGTTCAAGAACGGCTTGCGCGTCATTTTCGGCAGTCCCGGTTTTGCGGAGAGCATCCGCGCAATCTCGGTGGTCGGACAGCCGGGTTACACGATCTTTGGCGAGCCGGACGACCCGGCGGGCGAGAAACCTCCGGCCGGCGGCATCGGACTCGAAGCTGGCGACGTGGAGGAAATCCACGCGCTCGTCAACGTCGGCACGCCCGTGACGATTACCAAGGAATAGCTGGCGAGCGCGCCGCGAGCATGTCATTTGCCGATTGCGGAGCGCGCCAGATTTTATGAGAGTGCGGCCCATCGCCCTATGAACACCCTGCCTTTGGAATTCGAGAAACCGATCGTGGAACTGGAGCGCAAGCTCGAAGACCTCAAGCGCCATCTGCACGGCCAGGAAGTGAATGCCGACCCCGAGGTGCGGCGCATCGCCGAGCGCATCGACAAGACGCGCCAGCACATCTATCGGAACCTCACCGCCTGGCAGCGGGTGCAGATCGCCCGGCATCAGGCGCGGCCTTATTCGCTGGATTATTTGCGCCTGGCGTTTCGTGATTTCATCGAACTGCACGGCGACCGGCTCTTTTCCGATGACAAAGCGATGCCCGGCGGGCTGGCAACGATTGGCGAGTTCAAGTGCGTCGTCATCGCGCACCAAAAAGGCCGCGAGGTGAAGGAAAATGTGCGGCGCAACTTTGGCAGCGCGCACCCCGAAGGCTACCGCAAGGCGCTCCGCCTGATGCGCATGGCGGAGAAGTTCGGCCTGCCGGTCGTTTCGTTCATCGACACGCCCGGCGCCTATCCCGGCGTGGGCGCCGAGGAGCGGCACGTCTCGGAATCCATCGCCGTCAACCTGCGCGAGATGATGATCTTAAAAACGCCGACGGTCGCCGTGGTCATCGGCGAGGGCGGCAGCGGCGGCGCGCTCGGCATTGGCGTGTCAGATCGCGTGTTGATTTTGGAAAACGCGTATTATTCCGTCATCAGTCCCGAAGGCGCGGCGGCAATCCTGTGGAAGCATCGCCAGCACGCCGCCGAGGCAGCGGAAGCGATGAAACTCGGCGCGCGCGAATTGCAAGAATTCGGCATGGTGGACGAAATCATCCCCGAGCCGCTCGGCGGCGCGCACCATGACCACGAGGCCAGCGCCCGCGCCTTGCAGGAAGCGGTGCTCAAACATCTGCGCGAATTGCGCGCGGTGCCGGCGGATGAACTGGTGGCAAAACGTTACGCCAAGTTTCGCCGCTTCGGCGCGTTCGAGGGCGGCAAGGCAATTTAGAACGCGAAGCCGAAGGAGAAATGGAACGCGCCGAACGCTTCGTTCTGGCGCGGGTCCGGGTTCACGCCGTAGTCGAGGCGCAGCGGGCCGATGGGCAGATTGTAGCGCAGCCCGGCGCCGATGCCGTAACGTTCGTCCGTAAAGCCGAGCTGGCTCGCGCGCGGACGCAAGTTGCCCGCGTCAAAAAACACCGCGCCGCGCAAATCCTGCAAACTGGCGACAATCGGAAACAGATATTCGAGATTGAAAATCGTATAAGCCTGGCCGCCAATTGCCTGACCGCTGCTCTTGTCGTAGGGGCCGAGTTCACGCTCGGCAAAGGAACGCACGCTCGTCGCGCCGCCGTTGAAAAAACGTTCGTCGATGGGGAACACCGTGACCTTTGGCGGCACCGGCGTCTTCGGATCGTTGTCCTGGAAAAACGGCGCGTCGCCCGCGAAGGCCGTCATCGTGTTGCCGAACGGCTGCACAAAACCCGCGCGGAAGCCCGCGGCGAGCGTCTGATTTTTCGGTAATGCCCACAGGTAGGTCGCTCGGAACGTGCCGCGATAAAAACTCAGGTCGCCGCCGAGCACATGATCGGCCACGTCAAAGCTGACGCTCGACACCAAGCCGCGCGTCGGCGCCACGGGATTGTCGCGCATGTCGAGCGCTGCGCTCACGCCGAGCGAAGTCGTCGTGTAGCTCAGCGTGCCGGCATTGCCCGGATCAATCGAGAGGCTGCCGAGCTTGTCGTATTTCACGAGCGCGAAGGCCGAGACGCGGAACTGTTTGGTGATTGGCCGGCTCAACTCCGCGAGGAAGCCGCCTTCGTTTTTCGTGTAAGCATCGAGGTCGCGCGTCTGCGCGTAGATTCGCGTGTTGAGCTGATTTTTTGATTCCAGAAAATACGGGTCGCGATAGTTCAATTCCCCCGCCAGCGTGCGCGTGGAATAATCAATCGTGAGCGTCACCGGCCGGCCGGTGCCGAGCCAATCGCGATCGCGCAATTCGATGCCGAAAATCGGTCCTTCAAACGTGCCGTAGCCGAGGGAAAAACCGACCTCGCGCGTCTTTGCCTCCTGCGCTTCGATGTCGAGCCGCAAGGTGTTGTCCGGCTGCGGCACCGGCTGGACGCGCAGCAGGTTGAACAACCCGGTGCGCAATTGTTCCTGATAAACTTCATCGAGCGCCTCCGCCGTGTAAATCTGCCCGGCCAGCACGGCGAAGCGGTTGTGCAAATACTGCGGCTTGAGCCGGCCTTTCATCTGCACGGTGTTGCCATCGAAACGATAAAGCGCGCCAGCATTGATAATGAGCCGCACCGGAATCCGGCCGCGCGCATCGGCGGCGTTGGCGTCGCTCTCGGCGGTGACAGCGGCAGCGTAGTAACCGCGACGCTTGTAGAACGTCTCGATCCGCCGCGCCATCTCATCGACGCGCGGCTTGGTGTATGGCAGCGCGACCATGTCGGCGAGTTGCCCGCGCACAGCGGTGTCGCCGAACACGGCGGGATTGACCAACGCGATTTCGCCGAACGAGTATTGCCGGCCTTCAACGATGGAAACCGTGATGTCAGCGCGCGTGCGTTCGTTGGTGTAACGCACCTCGGGCGGCGAGCCGATGCGTTCGTCGAGGTAGCCGAGCGCGAGGTAGTAGCGATTGATGAGTTCAACGCCTTTTTGCACATCCTGCTCGGCGTAGGGCAGCGCATTTTCCGGCGTGCCGCGCGGATAGCGCTCGCGCGTTGTGCCGACGACAAACTCGCGCAGGTTCACGCTATCGGCGTGCGCATTGCCGACGAAACGAATGTCGCCGAGCAGCGCGCGCGGTCCTTCGTTCACCCGCAGCCGCACGCGGTTCGGACCGAGCACGTCGTAGGCGACATTGGCCGCGGCGTAGCCGTCCTTGCGATAAAGGAGTTCGAGGAAAAACGCCGCGTCATCCGCGGTCGCTTCCGAGACGCCTTCGCGCGTCATCGTGTCGAGCGGGTCCGCCAGCGCGGTGCGCAAATCGGCCTCGGGAAAAGCGGTGACGCCCGCGAATTCCACCGTCGTCTTGCCCGCGGTGATGGCCGACGGCGGCGTTGCCGGCTCGCGATGTTGTGGATGAAACAAGGCGCACGAAGGCAGCAGCAAAACCGCTGCGAAAAGTTGCAGCCAGCGCCACAGCTTAGGCGACAGCGCAAGACGCACGACCTCCCGATTGGACGCGTTTTTTGCGTCCGATAATGGCTGAAAAAATCCTTCGTTCATCTACCGGAAGCGCAGCAAATATTTGATCCTTCCGCGGAGATCGCCTTCGACGCCGAAATCGCCGATGAACTGGAATTGATCGTTGATCTTGAACCGCGCGCCGACGCTCTGTTTGCCAGTCTTCGGGTCCACGTCGCCGACGCTTACATCGACCCGGTCGGCGAGCGTCGGTTGCGGGTCGGCGTTCGCGCTCGCGGTGCGGTTTTTCTTGAACGTGCGCCGATACAAATCCTGCAACACCAGCAGCGTCGCCTTGCCCCCGAGCGCCTGCGAGTTGCCGGTCAATTCCGCCGGCGTCGAGCCGGTGGCGAGCAGCGCCACGATGTCGGATTGCGGCAGCGGCGGCTCGCTGGTGAACTGCGTCTTCGGATCGCGCGCGCGACCGGAGATATACACCGTCACGAGCCGGTCGCGAATCTGGCTGGTGCCGCGCAAATCGAGCGCGGGATTGAGCGGCTGATCGGCGGTGAACTGGATGTTGCCATTCTGAATTTCCAACCGGCTGAACGGCAGCGTGGCGGTGAGATTTTCCACCTGCACGTAGCCGTTGAGCAAAGGCTTTTGCCCGGTGCCCGCCAGGCTGAGATCAACGAGCGCGCGGCCGTTGGCGAGGTTGCCGCGGACGATGAACGGATCGTCGGTTTTCAGGCTCAGGTCGAATTTCCAATTCCGCAAAATTGGCGGCAACTGCTCGGCAATGGCTTCCGGCCCGTAACCACTCTGCGCAACAGCGGGCGGCGCGGGCGCGGGCTTGCCGGGCAGGTTCAGCGGCAGGATGTCGATGTCTTTTAGAAATCGTCCCTTTGTCACGCCGACCCGGCCGGAAACCGTGGCCGCGAGCAGCGGGCCGGTCACGCGCACGTCGGCGTTTACGCGCGCGGTGAGGTTGTCCGTGCGCATCGCGAGCACATCGTTGGCCTTCGCGGCCAACTCGAGCGTCGGCTCGGTGAGCTTGGCGCAATCAATGCGTCCGTCGGCCGTCGCGCGGCCGCCGCCCACGACCACGCCAAACCGCTCGATGCGCACGGTGCGGTCGTTGAGCACGATGCGCGCTTGCAAATCGCGCAGCGCCGGCACGGTGATGTTCTCCGCGCGCGCGGCGGGCACGTTGACCTCGACGGAACCGCTCAGCGCCGGCCGTTCGATCGTGCCGTTTACGCGCACGTCCGCCGCCGCCGTGCCTTCGATGAAGCGCACGGCTGGAACCAAATTTTTCACAAAGCCAAGCTGCGTCGGCGGCAGATTCACCACGAGTGAGACGGGCGATTTCGGATCCACGCTTCGCTGGCTCAACAGCGCCTGCACATTCAGCGGCACGTTGCCCTTGATCGTCAGCGGCGCGATCTGCGGCTGACGCACGCTGGCGTCGAGGTTCAAGCGGTCATCACGAAAGTAAAGGTCCACGTCCGCGTCGGCGGGCGCGAGTTTTTCCGTCTGCTTCGTGCGCAGCGTCCGCGCGGCGACTTTCACCTCGGCAAAGAGTTTCGAAAGCCGGCCCTTGGCGAGAATGGTGAGCGCGAGCGTGCCACTGGCGGGCGAATTTGTCTGGCCGGGAAACGCGGCGCGATAAATCGTGTCGAGCGGGATGGGCTTGGAATCGACGTTTACGTCGATGGCGTCCACGTCGGGCACCGGGCCGCCTGGCGCGGAAAGTTTGGCCGGCTCGAAGGGAAGCTGCGCGTAGCCGGCGAGCAACTCGTTGTTGCCTTGCCGCAGATGCACATTGTCGAGCCGCAGCAGATTTTCTTTCAAAGCCAGCGTGCCGCTGAATTGCAGCCCATTGAGCGTGAAGCTCAAAGTTTGAAAATCGGCGGTCGTCGGCGTGAAGCCGCCTGCCACGTCGGCGTCGAGCGGTCCGAGCGCGTTGAACTCCACGCCGCGCGCGATCACCGTGAGATTGCCATCGAGCGCGGAGTTGGCCGCGGACGGAGCGTCCGCCGCGCTGGCACTCGCGAGTTGGCCGCGGCTTTGGAAACGCAACTGCACCGCGCCGGCGAGCCGCGTTTCGTTGTTGCTGTTGTGCGCACCCGCGGGTGCTGCTGTTGTCGCTTTCGGCGGCGGCGCGGCCGGCTTCTTTTTCACGGCTGGTTCGCCCAGCGTGGGCGCGGGCGTTTTGGCGCTGGCAGTCGTTTGGGTGCTCGGAACAAACACGCGCAGGAGCGGCTCGAACGAGCGCAAATCCGTGAGGTTCGCCTCGACGCTGGTTTGATAGTTGAACGGCGCCATCGTGTCCGACTGCCCGCTGACGGTGAGCGTGTTTTTGTCGTCGAATTTCACGACGAAATTTTCGATGCGCGCCGCGCCGTTTTCGATCTGCACCCGGCCGTCCAAAGTTTGGAGCGCGCGCGCGCCGCCCGCCCGCAGCTCGCTGGCGTTGACGACAATTTGGCCGTCGTTGAGCCTCACGCCAGGCTTGCCGTCGGGGTGAGCCGGCGCGGCATTCAACTCGCCGCGCAAGTGCGTTTGCAAACGCGCTGCGCCGGCGACGGTTTGCTTGAAACCATTCGCGCGTAAGGCTGGCTCAAACGCGGCTAGATTCGGCAGGTCGGCGTTGACGCCAAGATCAAAGGCGCGCGTGCCCGCGAGCGCGAATTCGCCATTGATCCCGACCGCGTTTTTTTCATCGAAACGCACCGCGCCGGTTTCGATGACGGCGCGGCCGTTGTGCGCGACGATGCGTGCATCGAGGTCCGCGACGCGCGCGCCCGCGGCGAGCAGATTGCGGCCTGCGGCTATGATCGTTCCGTCGAGTTGGGCGTCGTTTGCGCCGGGCGCGGTTTCGAGCCGGCCGGTCAAGTCGGCGTTGGCTTGCAGCGCGCCGGCCACGGTTTTGTCCAGACCGTTGGCGCGGAGCACGGGGTTGAAAACGCCGAGGTCGGGCAGATTCAGCGTGAGCTTGCCGGTGAACGAATACGGAGCCGCGAGCGCCATTTGCCCGCCGACATCGAGGCTATTTTTTTCGTCGAATTGAACGTGACCGACGGTGATCGTCGCCGTGTCGTTCGCCAGGCCAATCTGCGCGTCCGCGGTGCGTAGCGTCAGGCCGCGCGCGAGGATGTCGCGGCCTTGAATATCCACGCCGCCCTGCCATTCGCCGTTCACGGTGACGACGTGGCCTTGCGCGCTCAATTTGCCGGCCAGCGGCTCAGCTTGTGGATCGGTGGAAAACGCGGCGAGGTCCGGCGCGTTGACGGCGAGATCGACGTTCAACGGTTGTGCCTGCCATTGGCCCGGATGGGCGGGCAAAGTGTAAGCCGCGGCGACGTGAATCGCGTTCGCGCCGCGCGTCACGTCGAGGCGTTCGACGCGCACGGCGGCGTTGTCGTTGCGGGCCGACAGTTCGACGCGGTCGAAACGAAAATTTTCAAACGCCAGCTCGTTCAGCGAAGCAGAAATCTGCGTGGTCAAACCATCCCAAAACGGCGGCGTTGGCGGAGGCGGCGTGTTCGGCGCGGGAGCCGGCGCGGTCGCGTCGGCGGGCAGCGTTTTGGCCAGGGTGGCTTTGAAATTTGCCTCGCGCACCGACGCGGCTGGCTGGCTGGTGACGAGCTGCGTCGCTTGCCCCGTCATCTCGCTGCTGAGCCGGCCGTTGATTAAAGTGAACGGCCCGCTCGCGCGCAACGCGCCGTGCAAACCGAGCGCCGGCGGCAACGCGATCGGCAGCGCGCGCAGATCGGGCGCGGCCAGCGTGATCGTTCCCTGCGCGGGCGAACGCGAAAGGTCGGCGATGTTTTCCGGCAAATCGCCTTGCGCGGTGAGCGCGAATCGCGACGGACCCGCGACGATTTCGAGCGTTAGGACCTCGGCTTTGCCGTCGCCGAGCGCGACGCGAAAATCCACCCGGTCCAACGCGGCCGGCCCGGCGGCGGGCTTTTCCAAATGCGTCTCGATGCGGCCGGTCCAGGTGCGCGGCTTGTCGGATTGGCCGTCGAAACGCACCGTCGTTTGCGTCAGTTGGCCGCCGAGCGCCGGGCCGACGTTGAGGAAATTTTGCAACGCGGTGAGCGACCAATTGTTCACGTCGAGTTCGACGTGCGCGAGGGGCGGTTTGCCGAAGTTTTGCAAACGGACCGCGCCGGTCAGCTGGCCGCCGAAGGCGTCGGCGTCGAGCTTGAGCGCGAGGACTTCGCGGGCGAGTTGCGAGGCGTCCAGGCCGAACTGGCGGAATCGCAGATTCGGATCGAGCACGAGGTCGCGAAATTCCAAATCGCGGCTGACGTAGCTCGTTTTGGCGGTCACGTTTTTCAGGTCCGGACCGCCGGGAATGCGCAGCTCGTCGAGGCGCAATTCGCCGGGATGCGCGGGATCGAGTTCGAGGTTCAATCCCACGAGTCGCAGGCCCGATTCCGCGACGGCCTGCGTGGCGCCGGCGACCGCAGGCGCGGCGGGCGCGGGCACGACAGAGCTGGTCGCGGCGGAGCGCGCGGCGGCCTGCGCTTTTGCTTTGGAGGTGGGACGCAGTGCGAAGTTGATGTTGCGCAAACTCACGCGTTCGGGGAAGGGGAGCGACGGCAGTTGGAAGGCTTCCTTTTTTTTCGGTGGCGCGGGCGGCGAGAGATTTGGATCGATGAGCACGTCCACGTCGTGCACGGTGACTTCTTTCAAGAACTGACTGGTGAGTCCGCCGCGCGCGAGTTCAAGCAAGTTGTAGCGCACTTGCGCGAGGCCGATGCTGGCCTTTTCCACGGGTCCGGGCCGCGTCGGTTGCACGCGCACATTTTCCAAGGTCAGGCCGGTGAAAATCGTGCCGCCCGGGGTGAAAGAAATGTCCAACCCTTGTTTGGCGCCAATGCGCCGCGCGGCAAATTTCGCCACGCCGAAAATGATCGGTCGATGGAAGATGGCGAGCAGCAAAAACAGCCCGCCAACGGCGGCGAGCAGCCGTTTCCACCACGGCCAGCGGCGCTTGCGCAGCGGCGTTGCGCGCGGGCCGGCGGGACCGGCGGCGGACGGGTTGGAATCGGTGGCGGCCACGACGGCTCGCACGGTAGCAGTCTGAGGCGCGGCTTCAAGAAGCGGACCCGCCTCGCACGCGCGCCGGGCGGATTTTTTCCTCCCTTACGATTGCATTTGAAAACCGCGGCCCTAACGTGCGCACGCGATGATCAAAACCGGTGCCGATTGGGACCTTTCCGCCGCGGTTTCGACCTACAACGTGGACCGCTGGGGCAGTGGATATTTTTCCATCAACAACCGCGGGCACATCCAGGTCACGCCGCTGCCGGCGAGCAGCCAAAGCGAGGGCGCGGCGCCGGCGACCATCGACTTGATGGACGTGGTTGCGGAAGCGCGCGAGCAGGGGTTGACGTTTCCGCTGTGCGTCCGGTTTCAAGACCTCTTGCGGCACCGGGTGCAAACGATCTGCCGGGCGTTTGCCAGCGCCATCGCGCAGTTCCAATATCAAGCGCCGTATCGCGGCGTCTTTCCGATCAAGGTCAATCAGTTGCGCGAAGTGGTGGAGGAAATTCTCGACGCCGGCGCGGACTTTCACTTCGGCCTCGAAGCCGGCTCGAAGCCGGAATTGCTCGCCGCGCTGGCTGTGCACCGCGATCCGGAAAGTTTGATCGTTTGCAACGGTTACAAGGACGTGTCGTTCATCCAAAGCGCGATGCTGGGACGCAAGTTGGGCAAGCTCATCGTGCCGGTCGTGGAGAAAATCGAGGAGCTGCGCACGATGCTCGATGTCGCCCGCGAAATGGGCGTGGATCCTTACGTCGGATTGCGCGTTCGTCTCCAAAGCAAAGGCGCGGGCAAGTGGGCGACGAGCGGCGGGGAGAATGCCAAGTTTGGCTTGTCCACGGCGGACCTCGTGAGCGCGAGCGCGATGTTAAAAGAGCACGGGCTGGCGCATTGTTTGAAGCTCGTGCATTTCCACGTCGGCAGCCAGGTGCCCGACATCGGCACGATCAAACGCGCCGTGCGCGAGGCGGCGCGGTTTTACGCGAAGCTCGTCAAGATGGGTCACGAGGGATTGACGTATCTCGATTGCGGCGGCGGGCTGGGAGTCGATTACGACGGCTCGCGCACAGCTTACGATTCGTCCACGAATTACACCGTGCAGGAATACGCGCGCGACCTGGTTTATAACATCATGGACGTGTGCGACGCCGAGAAAGTGCCGCACCCGACGATCACGACCGAGAGCGGGCGCGCGCTCGTGGCGCATCATTCCGTGCTGATCGTCGAAGCCTTTGGGTCGATTGAAAAAAACGCCGCCGGCTCGACTCCGGTGCCGGTGCTGCCGACCGACGCGAAGATAGTGCAAGACGCCGCCGACGTGCAGCGCAGCATCACGCGCGAGAATCGCACGGAAGCGTTGCACGACGCGCAGCAACTCAAGGAACAAGCACAATCGATGTTCGACCTCGGGCTGCTCGATCTCGAAACGAAAGCGAAGGTCGAAACGATCTACTGGCAGATTGCCGCGAACGTCATCCGGCACTTTGAAGGCATGCGTTTCATTCCGGAAGAAGTGCGCGAACTGGCCATCGCGCTCGGCGACCAATACGTCTGCAATTTTTCCATCTTCCAGTCGCTGCCCGACCACTGGGCGCTCGGCCAACTCTTTCCCATCATGCCGATTCACCGGCTCGACGTGATGCCCGAACGCGAGGGCATGCTGGTCGATATTACCTGCGACTCAGACGGCAAGGTGAACAAATTCGTCGATCTCCAGGATGTGAAGGACACGCTGCCATTGCATGCCTTGCAGCAGGGGGAGCCGTATTATCTCGGTGTCTTTTTGATCGGCGCCTATCAGGATATCATGGGCGATCTGCACAACCTTTTCGGCCGCGTGAACGAGGCGCACGTCTTTCTCGACGAAGACGAAGAGAGCGGCTGGTATATTGAGGAAACCATCCCAGGCAGCCCGATTTCCGAAGTGCTCGCGATGACGCAATGGAACGAGAACGATCTGGCGCGCTTAATGAAAACGCAGATCGACGCCGCGATTAAGAGCGACCGTTTGAAGCCAAACGAAGCGATGCGGTTGCTGGCAAATTACGAACGAAGCTTGCGCGGCTATACGTATCTGAGTTTTAACGGGACGAAATAAGACGTGGATTGAATTTGGTTTAAGAAAAAGGCGTTCGGTAGGCTAAAAAAATCCGTGTGTCATCCGCGTCCATCCGCGGCTAAATTAGCGACGCTATGCGCTCGCTTTTCGCGCTGTTGGTTTTGATTCTCCTGACGGCGGTAGTTTACGCGGAAGAGATACCCAAAGCTTCCTCGGGACCGGTTTATATCCTGCCGGTCAAAGGCGAAATCACGCCGGCGAAATTTTTCTTTCTGCGGCGCGGGCTGAAGCTCGCCGAACGCGCGCAAGCTGCGGCGGTCGTGCTCGATCTGGACACTTACGGCGGGCGGCTCGACGCCACGGTGGACATCCAAAAAGCCTTGCTCGCGACGCGCGTGCCGACCTATGCCTACATCGATCCCAATGCCGGCAGCGCCGGGGCGCTCATCGCGCTGGCCACGCAACACATTTACATGGCGCCCGTCAGCGCCATCGGTGCCGCGGCGCCCGTGACGGGCGGTGGCGAAGATCTTGGCGCGACAATGCGCGACAAGGCGATCTCGTATTATTCCAACTTCACCCGCAGCGTGGCTGCGAAACAAGGGCACAATCCCGACGTGGCCGAGGCGTTCATCAACAAGGAAAAAGAAGTCAAAATCGGCGCGGAAACAATCAGCCCCAAAGGCACGCTGCTGACGCTGGACGCGCAAGCTGCCGCGCGGCGCATCGACAACAAGCCGGTGCTCGCCGACGGCATCGCCAATTCGCTCGGCGATTTGTTGCAACAGAACCGTCTGGCCGGTGAAGTGCATCGGCTCGAACCCACGGGCTTCGAGCAACTCGCCCAATTCATCACCGCGCTCGCGCCACTCTTTCTCCTCGGCGGCCTGGCCGGAGCCTACATCGAGATCAAAACGCCCGGTGCCATTTGGCCGGGCGTGATCGCGGCGATTTGCTTTGCCCTCTTTTTCCTGGGCCACACCATCGCCGGCCTGGCGGGCTGGGAAGTCGCGGCGGTTTTCGTGGTGGGACTTTGCCTGCTGCTGGCGGAGATTTTTCTCGCGCCGGGGACGGTCCTGCCGGGCATCATCGGGCTTTGCCTCATCTGCGGTTCGCTCGTCTGGGCGATGGTGGATCGCTATCCGCAGCAGCCGATTTTTTCGCGGCCCGACGCGTGGCTGTGGCCGCTGTTCAACTTTGTCCTCGCGGCCGTGCTCGCGCTGGTCATCGGCGCGGTTCTGGCGAAATTTCTGCCGCGAACCGGATTTTATCGGCGGCTCGTGCTCGGCGCTGTGAGCGGACCGCATGTGGGCAAACAAGGCGTCCTCGCGCGGGCCGATGTTCCCGCGACGGCGGTGCCGGCGCTGGGCTTGCGCGGCGTTGCGCGCTCGGCGTTGCGTCCCAGCGGTCGCGCGGAACTGGACGGGCGTGTGCTCGATGTGGTCAGCGACGGCACGTTTATCGACGCCGGCCGGCCGGTGCGCGTCGTGGCCGTGGAAGGCGCTCGGATCGTCGTGGCCAGCGCGGAAAACCCCGCGTCAGTTTGAAATCCCGGCACGTTGGCGCAACGCCGCCAGCGTGGTGCGTGGTGTGATGTTTTCCACCTCCGTGATTAGCTCGATGAGCGCCGG
Source organism: Verrucomicrobiota bacterium (assembly GCA_019241085.1). Lineage (GTDB taxonomy): Bacteria > Verrucomicrobiota > Verrucomicrobiia > Chthoniobacterales > SZAS-18 > JAFAXH01. The sequence goes on from JAFAXH010000087.1 coordinate 13,559, forward strand.
TCCGCCCGCGTCGCGCGCTCGTTCAAACGCCGGCCAGAATTCCTCCGTGCGTGTCACGCGTTCACCGAATAATCCAAAGGCGCGGGCCAGCGCGGCGAAGTCAGGATTGACCAAATCCGTGCCGGAAACTCGCTCTGGAAAATGCGTTTCCTGGTGCATGCGGATCGTGCCGTAAGAATTGTTGTTGATAACCAGAAATACGATCTGCAAGCCATAACGCACCGCCGTGGCGAGCTCCTGCGCCGCCATCAAAAAACAACCGTCGCCGCCAAAGGCGAGCACCATCCGCTCCGGGTGAATGAGCTTTGCCGCAATCGCTGCGGGCACGCCGTAGCCCATCGCGCCGCTCGTCGGCGCGAGCTGCGCGCAGGCGGCCGGATATTGGTAAAAACGATGCACCCAGGTCGCGTAGTTGCCCGCGCCGTTGCAGAGGATCGCATCGCGCGGCAGCCGTTCGTTGAGCATGACCATGATGCGCGCGAGATCGAGCTTCGCATTTGTTGGCGTGGGCGCCAGCGTGGACAGGTAATCGGTGCGCAGTGCGTCGGTCCACGCGCGCCACGCGAGGCCCGCGGGCGGTGCGAGCGTGCGCGCGGCGGCGGCGAAATTGGCCATGCCGGAATTGATGAGCAACTCGCACTGATACACCCGTCCCAATTCCTCCGCGCTCGCGTGAACATGGATCAGCGCCTGTCGCGGACGCGGGCTGGCGAGCAGCGTGTAACCGCGCGTCGTGGCCTCGCCCAAACGCGGTCCGACAGCGAGGATGAGATCGGCGTCGCGGACGTGTTGGGCCAGCGCCGGATCGATGCCGACGCCGACGTGGCCGACGTAGAGCGGATGCCGGTTGTCGAAGCGATCCTGACATCGAAATGAAACCGCGACCGGCAGTTGAAAATGCTCCGCAAACTGCGCGATGTCACGCCGGGCACCGTCGGTCCAGCCACCGCCGCCGAGCAGCACCAGCGGTCGCACCGCGCGCACGAGCCGAGCGCCGAGCGCCGCCATTGCCGCCGGCTCCGGCGCCGCTTGCACGGGCTGATACGGCAATGGATCGGAGACTTCGCATTCCTCGTCGAGCATGTCTTCCGGCAGCGCCAACACGACCGGCCCTGGCCGTCCGCTCGTCGCAATATGAAAGGCGCGCGAGACGAATTCGGGAATGCGTCGCGGGTCGTTGATTTGCGCGCTCCACTTGGCGATTTGCGGATTGAAAAAACGCCGATAATCCAACTCCTGAAATGCCTCGCGCTCCTCGTGCCCGCGCGCGACCTGGCCCACGAAAAGGATGAGCGGCGTCGAATCCTGAAACGCCGTGTGCAAGCCGATGCTTGCATGCGTCGCGCCAGGTCCGCGTGTGACAAAGCAAATCCCCGGCTGGCCCGTGAGCTTGCCGGCAGCCTCGGCCATGTTCGCCGCGGCGGCTTCGTGGCGGCAGACGATGAGGCGCAACGTGCCGCGATGATCGTAGAGCGCGTCGAGCACGCTGAGGTAACTTTCGCCCGGCACGCAAAAGGCGAGATCGACGCCGTGCAAGCGCAATTGATCGACGAGGATTTGCGCGCCGGTGCGGCGGACGTTTTCCACGGACATGCAGTGGCAATTCTAGCTTTGCAGTGGCGCGTTGTCTTCCTCCCAACCCTGCGCGGCGATTTGCGAGGAATGCTCGCCGTGGCGCGGGGGCGGGCGACGAATGGGCAGCCGCTCGCCTGCGAAACAAATGGGTGAAGCCAGCATTGGCACCTCACCTGCCGACGGGTGAGTGATTGTTTGCAACATGCCGCTCGAGCGCAAATGCGAGTCAGCAAAAACCGCGGCGAGATCGTTCAACGGACCGCACGGCACGCCGACGTTTTGGAGCTGCGCGATCCATTCGGCGGCCGGACGTTTTGCAAACGTTGCGGCCAGCGTGAAAACCAGCGGCTCGCGGTGACGGACGCGCTCCGGATTGGTCGCAAAGCGCGTGTCGTCGGCCAGCTCCGGGCGGTCGAGCGCGGCGCACAGTTTGCGGAATTGCGCGTCATTGCCCACTGCGAGCGCCAGCGGTTTATCCGCAGCTTGGAAAACTTGATACGGCACGATGGATGGGTGCGCGTTGCCCAGGCGTCCTTGGTCTTCCCCGGAAATCAAAAACTCCTGCGCGCGATTCGCCAGCCAGGAAATTTGAGTTTCAAACAAAGGCACCTCGATGGCCTCGCCAGTGCCCGAAATCTGTCGGCGATAAAGTGCGGCGAGGATCGCGCTGGCCGCATACAATCCGCAGACCATGTCGGCTACAGCCACGCCGACCTTGGTCGGCTCGCCGCCGGCTGCGCCGGTGATGCCCATGATCCCGCCACGCGCTTGCACGAGAAAATCGTAGCCGGGCAAATCCTGATCCTGGCCCGGTCCGAAGCCGGTGATGGAACAATAAACCAACGCGGGATTCCGCGTCCGCAATGTTGGATAATCCAGCCCAAATCGCGCGAGTGCGCCGCGTCGGAAATTTTCGATGACGACATCGGCCGTGGATGCCAGCGCGGTGACGCGCGCCAGGTCGTCGGCGTTCCGTAGATCGGCGGTGAGTGAACGCTTGTTGCGATTGGTCGAGAGAAAATAAGCCGACTCGCCACCGGCGAACGGCGGTCCCCATTGCCGCGTGTCGTCGCCACGCACCGTGTGCTCGACTTTCACCACGTTCGCGCCGAGATCGCCGAGCAGTTGCGTGGCGAACGGCCCCGCGAGCACGCGCGAGAGATCGAGCACTTTGACTCCGGTCAGCGGCAGCGTCACAGCGGTAAATTTATTTTCCTTTCAAGAAACCATTTCCGGCGGGCCGTTGAGCGCGCGATAGCCGAGGGCGTGCTCGGCCTGCATCATCTTGTGAATCTGCGTGGTGCCTTCGTAGATGATCGGCGCGCGCGCATTGCGAAAATAGCGGCCGATGGGTGACTCGTCGTGCGAAAAGCCTTTGTTGCCGTGGATTTGCAGCGCGTCATTTGCTGCGGAGAAGGCGGACTCGGTCGCGTGCCATTTTGCGAGCGAGACCTCGCGCGTGTCGCGGCGCCCCTGGTTTTTCAACCACGCGGCTTGCAGCACGAGCAACCGGCTCGTCTCCAAGTTGAGCACCATCTTTGCGATCATGTCCTGCACGAATTGATGACGGCCGATTTCCTGCCCGAACGTTTTGCGCTGGCGCGCGTAGGCGACGGAATGTTCGAGGCAGGCGCGGATCGTGCCGAGCGCGCCCGCCGCCACGGTGAAGCGTCCGTTGTCGAGCGCGTGCATCGCGATCTTGAAGCCGTGACCTTCGGCGCCGATGCGGTTTTCCGCCGGCACCGGCACGTTTTCCATGAACACTTCGCCGGTCGAGCTGGCCCAGAGTCCGAGCTTGTGCGGAATGTCGCGTGTCGTCAGCCCAGCCATGCCGCGTTCGAGCACAAAGGCGCTGATGCCGCGATGTCCTGCGCGGGGATCGGTCTTGGCGAAGACCAGCAAATGACCCGCCATGGTCGCGTAGCCAATCCAGCGTTTGTGGCCGCTGAGCCGATAGGAGCCGTCGGGCTGCCGCGCAGCCGTGGAAGTCATCGCAGCCACGTCGCTGCCGGCGTCGGGTTCGGTGAGACAAAAAGCCGCGAGGGTCTGGCCTTGCGCCTGGGGTTTCAGGAATTTTTGCTTTTGCGCTTCGGTTCCAAATTTCAACAATGCCATCGAGTTCAAGCCGAGATGCACCGAGAGCAACGTGCGAAACGCCGCGTCGCCCCGCTCGATTTCCTCGGCGATGATGGCGAGCGAAACGTAGTCGAGGCCGAGTCCGCCGTAGGTTGGCGGAATCGTGCAGCCGAGCCAGCCCTCGCGCGCCATGCCGGCGATGATTTTTTCATCGACATGATGATGGGCGTCGTTGGCGGCGGCGACCGGGAGAATGTGTTCGTCGGCGAAGGCGCAGACTTTTTTTTGCAAGGCGAGCTGCGCGTCGGTGAGACTGAGGTCGATCATGGCGCGAGGGGGAGCGCACAGCCGGGCGCGGCGGGCGTGCGGTTCAGGTCGGGGAGAGGACCACGGCGTGCCACCGTTTTCCACGGCGGGAGACGGCGTCAGAGCGTAATCGCCGCGCTGCCTGGCGACAAGTGCCTTCTCCCAGCACACACGCGCACAGGCAGGCAGGCGTGCGAAACCAGCCAGCGCCCCTCCCGCCGGAAAACAATCGGTCAGTTGCCGCTGATCTGATTTTCCAGTGAGTTCACGTCAAAACCCACCGGGAGGTTGAGACGCGGGAAATCTTTGAGCGTGATGTTCAGCAGCACGCCGTAGTCGTTGTTGCTGCTCTTGGTGGCGGTGCTGTTGTTGCGCACGGTCACGACAAAACTCGCGACAAAGCTGCTCAGGTCGCGATACAGCGAGTAGCTTTGAGCCTCGACGAGCCGGTCGGCAAATTCCACGCGCTCGGTAAAGCCGGCGGCCCAGTTGTGGTCAAAGCGGTAGTAGGTGCCGACGGTGAACAAATTTGAGTTTTGGAAAAACGGATTGTTGTCGAGGTAGCGGTGGGAGATTTGCAAATCGAGGTCGCGCGTGACTTGGAAATTCAGCGCGGTATTGATTTCGGTAAAGCCGCCGATGGATTGATTGGGCGGAACGCCCGTGAGCAAGTCCGCGAGCGTGCTGCCGGTATTCAAATTGGCGCGCTGCTGGCCGCCGGTGGCGGTGTCAAAGAGCGGAAATTGCGCGTCGAGATTGAGCGAGAACCAGGGCAGCGGCCGGAAAGTGATGCGATTGAAAATATTGGAAAACCGCTGCGGCCCGTAGGGGTTGACGATGTTGGCCTGGAAAAAAGTGTCCACCTCCAGCCAGTTGAATGTCAGCGCGTCGCGGCGGGTCTGGAGTCGGTTGCGCACGCCGACGCGCGCGAAGACGCCCGTGTCGATGTTGTCGATGGTGGTGACCTGCGGGAAGTCGATGGGATCGAGTTGCGTCGAGGCTACGCGCCGGTTGAATGGCAGCAGGCGCCGGCTCCCGACTCCGAAATCGTCGATGTAAGAAAAATTCAGATACGGCTGCACGACGTGCTGCATCCGGTCGAGTCCGAACATCCGACTCTCAAATTGCGGATAGACGCGCGAGAGTTTGAATGAAGTCTCGAAGCCGGCGTTGAACACGGGCCGAAAGATGCCGCCGCGCGGGTTGAACTGCTGCCGAGCCGCGATTACCTCCTGGGCCAGAGCGTAATTATCGGTGCCAGGCGCTGGCAGCGGTCGCAGGGTGAAGAGCGTCGCCAAGTCGTTTTCGCTGGCAAAGAGCAGATTGTAGGCGGGATTCGAGACCGGCGAGCTGCGCGTATAATACGTCCCGCGCAGCCCGATGCGTGGCACCAGGCTCAGCCAGTTAAAATACGTTTTCGGAAACGTGAACTGGTGCAACGAGTCGATGCGATACGACGAGTAGCTCGGCAGCACGCTGTCGCTGGAAAACGACCGGTGCAAATAGCCGGCGCTGTTTTCACTCTCGTAAAAAATCGGCGAACCCTCGAACAGCGGGTGCCGCGGGATTTCAAACGACGCCTCGGGCAAACGCTCTGTGGTGGTGAAAAAATTATTGAGCTGCGCCCGGGCGAGCAGCGTGGCGACAAAGTCCGGCTGGCGATAAGAGAGAAACGCGACATTGTCAGGCACCGGATCGCGCGTGAACTCCCCTTGGTAAAAATCTTGCAGCACGTAGCGGTCGCTGAGCTTGTCGAGGTTGACCTTCAGCGTCACATCGTCGGTGAAAAAGTGCGTTGCCGCGAGGTCAACCCGGTAACGTTCGGCGGGCGTTTGAAATCGATATAATCCAGTGTTGTTATAATCCGGCTGGTCGTCCTTCGTAAAATACGTGATGAGCTTCGCGCTTTCCTTGCTGCGGATTTCGCGGCTGAGCGTGTCGCCCGTGGGCGCGAGTCCGCCGCGCCCGAGACCCGTGTCGGCATCGTCGCGCGCGTTGCCGTTGGTATCGTTGCCAAACAGACCCAGATCGAAAATGCCGCGACCCGGCGAGTTGGTCGGCGCCGTTGGTGCCGGCACTGCCTGACTGGGATCGTTGTCGCTGGCGTAGGGCGCGATCTGGCTGCCATCGTGCGTCCGGTGCGTGCGCAAGCGCGGATTGTATTCGAGGTCCAATCCTGCGGCCGCGCCGCGTTTGGTGCGGTAGTCGAAGCGCGCCAGACCCGTTACTTTATCGGTGATCGGAAACGTCAAACCCAACAGCAAATAGGCGCCGTATTCCGAGTTGTAGCCGGGCACGATGCGGTAGCCGCTCTGGCGGTCGAGCGATTGGTAAAAATACGGAAAATAAAAGACCGGCGTCTGTCCGACAAAGAGCGTGGCGCCGACATAGACCGCGTGATCGTCGGGATAAATGCGCAAGCGCCGCGCGGTGACGTGATAGTCCGGCTTGGACGAATCGTGCGAGGTGAACGTGCTCTGCCGGACACGATATTCATAGCCGGCGCCCGGCGAAAACCCATCCACGCCGCCGAAGAAATAGCCTTCCCGCAAGCCCTGAAAATCCAAGGCGCGGATGGCTTTGGTGTTGAAGTTGTAAAGCGCGCGCTCGGCGTTGAAAACGGTGTCGAGCCGATAGATGCGCACGTTACCGATGAGCAACGCTTCGTGCGTGTCGAGGTTGTATTCCGCCTCGTCGCAAAAAATGCTGGCGTCGTTGGTGACGATGTTCACATTTCCGCGCGCCTTGGCCACGCGGTTGACGTAGTTCGTCCCGCCCTCCGCGGTAATGTCGATGGGACTGTTGTTCTCGTTGTTGCGCCCCGACGCCTGGCCGGCACTGCCACCGCCCGGAAGCGGCACGGTCACTTGAGGCCGCACCTCGGCCGGGGGCGCGTTCGTGCTGCTCTGCGCGCGCAAACACGCCACGCCGCCCGCCAGCATGAGCGCGCCGAGCGCCAGCAACTTCCCCACTGCCGCTCTTCGACGTGAGCCACGGGCTGCCTGCTTCATGCGCTAGTCTCCGTAGCCGCCCGGATGACGTTGGTGCCAGGCCCACGCATTCTCGATAATCTTGTCCAACGACTGAAAGCGCGGTTCCCAGCCCAGTTCCTTTTTAATTTTCTGCGACGCCGCGATCAAGCGTGGCGGGTCGCCTGGTCGGCGCGATTTGGCCACGACCGGGATTTCGTGGCCGGTGACTCGCCGGCAGACTTCCACCACCTCGGCGACCGAATTGCCGCCGCCGGTGCCGAGATTGTAGAAAGCCGACTCCTCGCGTCCGAGCGCGAGGATGTGCGCCTGCGCGAGATCAATGATGTGAATATAATCGCGGATGCAGGTGCCGTCCGGTGTCGGGTAATCCGTGCCGAAAATTTCTACGTGCGGCTTTTGTCCCAGCGCCACTTTCAGCACGTTGGGAATCAAGTGCGTTTCGATCCGATGGTCTTCGCCGAACTGCTCGCTGGCTCCGGCGGCGTTGAAATAACGCAGGCTCACCGAACGCAACGCGTGGAGCTCGTCATACCAACGCAGCACTTTCTCGAACATCAGTTTGGACTCGCCGTAGGGATTGATCGGTCGCTGCGGCAAGCCTTCGTGAATCGGCACCTCCTCGGGCATGCCGAACGTCGCGCAGGTCGAGGAAAACACGAGCTTCTTCACGCCCGCCGCGACCATGCCGTCGAGCAGGTTCACGCCGCCGTAAACGTTGTTGAGAAAATATTTGCTCGGATTGGTCATCGACTCGCCGACCAGCGCGTTGGCGGCAAAGTGCATCACCGCGTCCGGCTTCTCCGCCCGCAAAGCGCCGGCAATGCTCGCCGGTTCGCGCAGCTCGCCCTCGATCAACTTGGCACGGGGGTCGACCGCCAGGCGGTGGCCCTCGGTGAGATTGTCGAAGACCACAATTTCGTGGCCTTGATTGAGCATCTCCTCGACGCAAATGCTGCCGATGTAGCCGGCGCCGCCAGTGACAAAAATTTTCATTAAGTGAGATTGGGGTAAAAAATAGGAGCCGCGAGGTTAGGCCATCCGCTGCGGCAAAGGCAACATGGAAAACCCGTGTGCTGAGGCCGGCCGGCGGGTCACTCGTCGGCGCTGCCGCCGTGCGCGGAACCGAGGAACGCGCAAATCCCCCGTTTTTTTGCCTTTGCGATGAAGCCAAGAAATTCCTCCGCCGCCGCGCAAGTCCACTGGTGGGTTTTAGCCTCCGTCAACGCCTGGGTCACGTTCAATCCACGGCGGAAAATCAAGGTGAACGCTCGTTTCAGTTCCGCACGTTCCGCCGCGCTGAAGCCGCTGCGACGCAAGCCGACCACGTTCAAGCCAGCAACCATATTGCGCTCGGCGGCCAGCGTAAACGGCGGCACGTCTTTGCTGAACGCGCTGAGACCCTGCACGATCACGCCGCGGCCAACGCGGACGTGCTGGTGAAACACGCTGCCGCCCCCGAGAAACGCCCGGTCGCCAACTTCCGCATAGCCACCCAGCAAAACATGGTTGGCGATGATGCACTGGTCGCCCACGCGCACGTTGTGTCCGAGGTGTGCGCCCGCCATCAGCAAACAGCGATTGCCCAACACGGTCACGCTATCCGGCGCGGTCCCGCGATGCATGGTGACATGCTCGCGGATCACGTTGTCCTCGCCGATCTCGACGCCGCTCATGGTGGTCTCGGGCGCAAACGATAAATCCTGCGGCCACCCGCCGAGCACTGCGCCGTGCCCGATGCGATTATTTTTTCCCATTTTCACGGCACCCATCAACGTCGCGTGCGCTTCCAGCACACAACCCGCGCCCACCTCCGCCGGACCGTCGATGACGACATACGGCCCGACACGCACATCGGGCGCGAGCCGGGCGGCGGGATGGATGACTGCGGTCGGATGGATCATCGCTTTGCTCATAAGACGCCTGCTTCCTTGAATGAAAAATAATCCGGCCGGCCGTCGGTCTGCGGAGCGCCGAGGACGATGTGATCGAGCAGCGATACCTGCAGCAAGCGGGCAGCCTCGGCGAGGCGTCGGGTGAGCTGGTGATCGGCCTGGCTGGGCGTGGGATCGCCGCTGGGATGGTTATGAACCACGATGAGCGCGAAGGCTGCGTAAATCAGCGCGGGGCGGAAAATTTCGCGCGGGTGCGCGATACTCTCGTTGAGACTGCCGAGCGAAATTTCCTCGATGCGCAGCAGATGATATTTGGTGTCCAGCAAGAGCACGCGCAACGACTCGCGGTGCAGCGCGCGCATTTCCGCACCGAGCAGTTCGCGCACAATCTCGGGGTTATCAATTTTCAGCCGCGCCGCCGATTCACGCGCCAACCGCTGGCCGAGGCCGAACGCCGCGGCGAGCTGCACGGCTTTGGTCGGTCCGATGCCTTTGACGGAGGCAATCTCGCGCACGGTGCAACGCGCCAGCGCGCCCAGCGAGCCGTGTCTGGTCAGTAGCTGCCGCGCGACCTCCAGCGCATTCGCGCCTTTCACCCCGGTGCGGAGCAAAATCGCGATTAACTCCGCCTCGCTCAACGCATTCGCGCCGAGTTTCGCCAGCCGTTCGCGCGGTCGCTCGGAAAGCGGCAGCTCGCGGATGCGCAAAGGGTCCATCGCGGCTCATCCTAAGCGGACCCGCGCGTGGAGCGTTAGTAAAAAAACACGCGTCGGCGTCAGGCAAACTGCCCGACCATCGCGCCGAGCCGGACGCCGATTTCCTTCAGCGCGCGGCGATAACGAGTCATGCCGAGCGTGTTCAACGGCAGGCAGGCTTCCTCGATCAATGTGCGCCCCGCGGTTGCCGCCGCAGCGAGCGCGCCGGCTTTGCGCGCTGCTTGACGCAGCGTCAGCAAGCTCGCGGCATCGCCGTTGAGCAACGCCTGGTTGATCCGTTCGCGCGCGCCGTTCTCGCTCGCGGTTTGCAGCAGGAACAGCATCGGCAAAGTGAGTTTTCCTTTTTGCAAATCGGTGCCGAGCGTCTTGCCCGCGTGCGCCTCGTCGCCCGCGAGGTCCAGACAATCATCGTAAATCTGGTAGGCCGTGCCCAGTTTGAGACCGTAATCGCGCAGGGCGCGCACCGCGGCATCCGACGCGCCGTTCAGCCGCGCGCCGAGTTCAGCGGCGACGCCGAAGAGCGCGGCGGTTTTCATTTCGATGATCCGGAAATATTCGGCTTGGGAAAGTTGCAGGTCGAAGCGGCGCTGCGTTTGCAAAAGCTCGCCGGTGCAAACCTCGCGCGCCGCGCGGGCAATGGCGCGGGAGATGTCGGTTTCCTCGAAACGGGTGGACAAATCGAGCGCGTGCGCGAACAGGCTGTCGCCGAGCAGCACGGTGATGGAGTTGCCCCAGCGCGCGTTGGCCGTAGGCTGGCCGCGGCGAGTGTCCGCGCCGTCCATGATGTCGTCGTGAATCAACGTGGCCAAATGGATCAACTCGATGATTGTCGCGAGGCTCACATGCCGGGCATCGATCCCGCCGGTGGCGCCGGCAGCTAGGAGCGCGAGTGCCGGCCGCAGCCGTTTGCCACTGCTGCCGCAGGCGTAGGCCACATAGCCTTGCACCGCCGGGTCGAAGGCTTGAACCTGCTGCAAAATGCTCTCTTCCACGGCCACCAATTGTGGCTGGATGAGCGCGGTTATCTGCGCAAGCTCGCGCGGCGGTGTAAGCTCGCGTTCCTCCGATTCCGACGACGGCAGCGGCATGGACATCGGGATCGTCGGCGGTGGTGCGGAGGTGGCAGTGGTGTGGTCCTGATCGCTCACCGACCCGCTCGAAACGAGGGCAGAGGAGCTTGTGAAATAATTCACAAGGGCAGCCTAGGCCACCGTCTTGGCCAAGTCAATGCGCGATGGGAGCGGGATTGGACGCGCATTTTTTTTCGTCGCGCCCGCCTGTTGCGAGCGCGCAGGCAGCCTGCCACAATGGAATACAGCAATTGAGCCATGAGACGCGGTTGATTGTATTTCCCCCCAGGGCATGAGCAACCCGCAATCATCCGCCCGTCTCGCCGCTTTCCGGCGCTTCGCGATCCGTTTGAGCCAGTCGCGGTTTTTCATGGTTTCGCTGGCGATCCATTTCGTCGTCGTGCTGCTCCTTGGCGGCGTGGTCCTGATAAAAAATGTGGCGCCGCGCTCGGAGTTTGACGATGCCACGGGCGGCAGCGCCTCAGCTCCCCTCAATGCGTCTGCGCCAGACCCTGCGCTCCAGGCTTTGCAAGACGCTGTGCAGCCGGTGTCCAATACTTCAGCGGCGGTTGCGACCAACGCCGTGCCAGCGCTCGCGCCCATCCTCAGCGCGTCCACGTTGCCGAGCGATTTTTCCCTGCCAAACGCGCCACTCGTGCCGCCGCCCACGGGCCAGACCATGCGCACGCTCACCGAAAGTGCCGCCGCGAACGCGTCTGCTCCAGCCACCCGTTTCAGCGGCATCCCGCGCGACATCGCCAAGGGCATGGTGAATTTCCAGCAGGGCACTGGCGCGCCGGCAGGTGAGCGCGGTTCCGGGATCAACAAAAGCCGGGCATTCCAATTCACCGCCTACGTTGCGCGTTACGGCGTCGGCCAGCGCAATGGTGGCGACTGGGATTCCACGACGCATTTCCGGAACGGCAAATGCACCGGCGCGCTGCCGAATTTGCTCTTCCTCATCAACAAATGGAGCAGCGATAAAATCAAGGCCACACCCGATCCCACGCCGCTCGACATCGCCAGCGATGCGTTGTTCCGCGTCAAGCCGCCGTTCATCATGTTCACCGGGCACAAGGATTTTACTCTGACGCAAAAAGAGGTCGAAAACCTGCGGCAATATCTTCAGTTGGGCGGGGCAATCTGGGGCGACAGTTCGCTGCCCGGCCGGCGTTCCCGCTTTGATCTGGCGTTTCGGCGGGAGATGAAAAAAGTCGTCGGCGAAAGCGCGGATTTTGAGCCGCTGCCGCGCGATCATCCCATTTTCACCAGAGCTTATTTCCCCGAAATCCGTGATGTTCCGCCCGGTTTGAATTATTTCCGCGAACCGGTTTACGCCATGCAGCTCTACGGCGAGATCGCGGTGCTCTACACGGCCAACGATTATGGCGACATGTGGCAGATCGGCCTCACCGAGCAGGGGCAGATTGATGAGAGCCGCGACGAGCGCAAGCATCTCGTAAACGTCAACCAAGCGTTGTTCGATAACCGCGACGTTTATTTCCGCAATCTGGAGCCAAAGCCGCTCAGCGATTCCTATAAATTCGGGACCAACATCATTGTCCACCTGCTGACCCGCTGGGAGGAAAAGCTGCGCAACGTCCCGACCGGGCTTTAAGTTTGTATCCTAGAAAATACCTTCTGGTATTCCAGCGCGCAGTTGCGGACCACCTCCATCCCGAGCCATCAGTCCCGGCATTTGTCTCCCGGCCAGAATTGCCGATGAACCTTTCTCCGCAAGGCGTTTACACGCTGGTTGATCTCCGGGCCTGGCAGCAAACGGTTGCCTCGCTGCCGCCAGCGCACGTCCCGCGCTTCGCCGTGATCGGCGATCCGGTGGCGCAATCGCTCTCGCCCGTGATGCACGATGCGGCGCTGGCTGCCTGCGGTTTCTCCGGCCGTTATACGCGCCTGCACATTCGCGCCGGGGAACTGGCGGAGACCCTGTCCCTGCTGCCCGGCTGCGGTTTCCTGGGCTGCAATCTCACCATCCCGCACAAATCCGCCGCGCTGGCTTTGGTGGAAGAAGTCGATGCCGACGCCCGGCGACTGGGCGCGATTAACACCGTGCGGATCGAGGGCGAGGGCCAGCACCCGCGCCGGCTCGGTTTTAATACCGACGGACCCGGCCTGTTGCTGGCTTTGCGCGACGCCTTGGGGTTCGACACGTTGCGGGGAAAATCCGTGCTGCTGCTCGGCGCGGGCGGAGCCGGGCGCGCGCTGGCCATCCAATGCGCACTCGCGGGCTGCGCGCGGCTGCTCCTGGCCAATCGCACATTGGAAAAAGCGGAGACGCTGGTGCGCGAATTCTCCACCGCAAACGCCGAACTCGCCGTTTCGGCGCTCGCGTTGCCCGACGCTGCCTGGACAGATGCGCCGCTCGATGGCATCGACCTCGTGCTCAACTGCACCTCGCTCGGCTTGCGCGACACGGATCGTTCGCCGCTGCCTGCGGAACTGCTGCGCCAGTTTCCCGCGCTGGCGATCTACGACTCCGTGTATCGGCGCGACGGCCAATTGACGCCCCTGGTCGCCGCCGCTCAGGCGGCCGGTCTGCGCGCCGCCGACGGCCGCGCGATGTTGCTCTGGCAGGGCGCGCTGGCCTTCGAGATTTGGTTTAACCAACCCGCACCGATCGCGCCCATGCGTGCCGCGCTCGGCTTGTGCTGAAAGGAAAATCTCAAGCCGCAGCCTGGCGGCGAGCGCGGCGATAAAAGGCCTCGGTCAACGGCGGGGCCACCATGCCGATGCCGGCGGTAAACATGATGTTGCGCAAGCCGCCGCGGGATACTTTGACGGGCTTCTCCTCCGCCAGCGCCGGGGCTTGCGCCAACAGTGCCAGCGTCCTGATGCCCAGGAGCACGGGCAGGGTGCAGGCGTAGCGCAATTTCTTGCCGCGCAATGCCCGCACATAGCGCCAGGCATCGTCGAGCCGCTCAGCGGCACGGAGCCGCCAGCGGCGCAGGATCGGCTGCACGCGCTCACGTTCTTGCAAGAGATTTGCAGGAGAAGTGACGCCTGCGGTGGCCAGTTCATCCGCGGGCAGATAGCAGCGGCCCAAGCGCAGGTCACCGGGCACGTCACGCAGCACGTTGACGAGTTGCAAGCCTTGGCCGAAGGCGCGCCCAAGGCGCAGCATTTCCTCCTGCGGCAGCGTCGCGTAGCCGGGCAGGTGGCGACTGCAAAGCCGCGTCCAAAGTTCGCCCGCGCTGCCGGCAACGTAGTAAGTATAGTCGTCCAATTCCTGGGCGTTTTGCAGCGCTCGGACTTCCGTTTTTTCGCCTTCGGCGGAACCGCCAAAACGCAAGAGGTCCAGCTCCTGCCCGTAGGCGATGCGGGTGAGGGCACGTTGCAAATCCCAGCGGTCGGCGGCGGGTGTGAGCGATTCCAACCAGCCAAGGCAGCGGTCGAGTTTTTCGAGCAATGCCCGTTCGCCCGCGTGCTTCTGCAAGGGTGCCAGGTCGCGTTGGATCGGCCGGAGAGCGGCGGGATCAGTGCCGTATTTGATCATTTCCACCATGGCGCGCAGATGTTCCAGACGAGTCGCCGTTGGCACCGATTCCGCCGGCGAATCGGCTACCGTGTCCATCGCGCGGGCGAGCAGGTAGCCCAACGAAAGCGGACCGCGCAACGGCTCGGGCAGCAGGCGGATCGTCAGGTAAAACGAACGCGATACGGCTTCCAGCAATTTACCGCCAAGTTCTTCCAAAAAATTGTCTCCACCTTCTGCGGCCGGCTCGGGCGGAGTTTGGGGAGCTGGCACCCCACCGCAGGCGCTCGGAGCCGGTTTTTCGCGACCCTCCGGACTTGGGCGGGCACTCCGTTCCTTGTCCGCGGCGGGTCGCGATTCACGACCGCCGCCGCCTCTTCCGCCCCGCCGCCGTCGGCCGCCTTCGGGGCGTTCGCGTTCCGAACGTGGACGAGTGGCTGGCAGATGGGATTCCGCGAATTTTTCACCTGCGGGATTTTGCTTTTGGGCGGGCGGCATTTCGCGCTCGCGTCGCCTTTCGGGAGAATTTTCGCGAGGCGGACGCGCCGCTTCATTTTCTCTTGGTTCCGCGCCTGCCGCGTGCGGACGGCGGCGGTGCGGGCGATGAGGTTCAGGACCGGACCCTCGTTCGCTGCTCCGGCGGAAGGCGGGTGGCGGCTGTCCGCCGGGCAGCGGCGGCGGCTGGGGTGTGCTGGCAGCAGGGTGGGGTGAATCCTCGAAACGCATAGATGGAGACGAGCAGAGAGGTTGAAGGTGCTCGGGGGGCAGGTAGAGAACGTCAACGCAATGAACCACGCCGCCGGCAAAGTGAAACCCGAAACTCGGCAGTTTTTGCGGCGCGCAAGTTGCGCGACCCGCGCGCTCGCTCATGGCGCCACATTGCGCAGGTCGATTTTTTCCGCAGCCTGATTGCCGAGGCCGGATTCCGCGGCGGTGCGCACATGATCGGTCGCCTTGCCCAAAGGCGGCAAACCGCGTTGCGCCCGCCACAACTCCAGATAACGCACCGCTTGGGCGTCAATCGCCACCGGGTCGCGGCTGGCATAAAGCGTCGCATGGTGGCGTGCGTAGAGCGGCTGAAAACTTGGCCCGCCGGCATACTGCGCGATAAGCCCGTCCATGATGTTGAGCACGACCCGGCCGCCCACGCGGGGATCGGAATAAAGATCGACGATGTAAGGATTGCCCCAACGTGGCTCGCCGCTCAGCCGCCGCCAGTTGTCAATGTCCGGAATGGTGACGTTGTAAAGCGCGCCCGCCACGCCGGCGAAGACGCTGTCGCACAGCGTGGGCAGATTGATGATTTTGGTGACGCGCTTGCTCAGGATGTTACAGAGGTGGCTCGTGTCACTCAGGTTATCCGGCGCAGCGGCGGGCGCCCGGTGGTTGCCGCGAGAGGACGCGCCGGCGGCTGCGGGTGACGACGCGCCGGCATTGTTCTCGGCTGGAGTGGGCGAAGGATCATTTTGGTGCAGGAGCGCGACGGACGCGGTGAGCGGCGATTGCGTTCCTTGAAACAACAAATCGCCCCAGATGAGTTTGCCCAGGACTGGCGCGACGTAGGTTGCCTTGGGATCGTAGCCGACCCGCGGTTCGATGAATGCCACCGGACAGGCAAACACGCTTTCCGAAGAACCGCGCTCGGGCAAAAATCCCGCCAGGCGCAACTCGTCGGGATCACGGTCCCACACGAGGATGCGGTCGCGCGGATGACCGGAGGCGATGAGGCTTTCCACCACGGCCAAAACGACTGCCCGGCGCGTTGGTGCGGCAGCTCCGCGGGCTGCGGCGATCTTGATGCCGACGATGTCGTTGGGAGAAACCAGACTTCGCCAGCCATGCGCGGCATCGGGTTGGTCCGTGACCGCCGCCACGAGCCGATCAACCATCACGCGCACCCGCGCAGGATTGACCGAATACCGTTCGACCACCGAGGCATCATGCACCGCCACAACGGTCGAGCGAGCCGGCGGCGTCGGACGCGGCGTCGGCGTTGATGCTGGGGTGGGAGCCGCGGGCGATTCGGCGACGGTCTCTTCGGAGGTGGACGCGGGCACGGGTGGCTGCGCCCGTGCGAAGCAGGCCAAAACGCTGGCCAATAGCAGTGGCACGAGCCAGCGCAAACCGGCTGGGAATTTGAAGGCTTTCTGCAACACGTTGCCTGACTTATAATCCAAAACGCCGCGCCCGACATCGGGGATTTCGGCGCTTCCCCTGCTGCCGTGATCTCCTCCGCTGTCGTCGCTACTGCCGCAGTCGAACATCTCTACGTTCACATCCCGTTTTGTCCGAAGGTTTGTCCTTACTGCGCTTTTTACAAAGAGGCGAGTGAGCGGAACAAGACGCAGGCATTTCTCGAAGCCGTGCTGCGCGAGCTGACGATGCAGACGGCCATGCTCGCGGCAGAAAATCGCGTGCTGCGGCCGCGCACGATTTTCTTTGGCGGCGGCACCCCGAGCGCGCTCTCGACGGCGCAGTTGGAATTTCTGCTCGGCGGCTTGCGCGCGGCGTTGGATTTGTCGCAGTTGGTGGAATGGACGCTGGAGATGAATCCAGCGACCGTTTCGTTGGAAAAAGCGCGAGCGTTGCGCGCGCTCGGCGTCAACCGCATC
Organism: Verrucomicrobiota bacterium; assembly: GCA_019241085.1. Classification (GTDB taxonomy): domain Bacteria; phylum Verrucomicrobiota; class Verrucomicrobiia; order Chthoniobacterales; family SZAS-18; genus JAFAXH01. The sequence continues at coordinate 30,289 of JAFAXH010000087.1, forward strand.
TCGATGGGCGTGCAAAGCTGGGAGCCGGAATTGTTGCTGACGTTGGGCCGGGTCCACACCGCCGGGCAGGCGCGGCGTTCTTACGAAATTTTGCGCGAAGCCGGTTTTGAAAACATCAACCTCGACCTCATCTTCGGCATCCCTGGCCAGTCGCCGGCGCAATGGCAGCGTTCGCTCGAACGCACCATTCAGCTCGGTCCCGAGCACATCTCGGCTTACAATCTGACCTACGAGGAAGACACCGAATTTTTCCGCCGCTTCAGCCGCGGCGAATTCATCCAGGACGACGAAGCCGACGCCGCGTTGTTTGAATTTACCACCGACACGCTGCAAGCCGCCGGCTACGCGGCTTACGAAATTTCCAACTTCGCCCGGCCTGGCCGCGAGTGCGCGCACAACCTCGCTTACTGGCAGGGCGCCGATTATCTCGGCCTGGGGCCGAGCGCGTTTTCCACGATTGGCGAGCGGCGGTGGGCCGGCGTGCGCGACACGGCGGCTTATATCGCGCGCATTGCCGCCGGGGAAAGCGCCACGGATTTTCGCGAGCACGTCCCGCCGGCCACGCGGCTGGCGGAGAGGATCGCGTTTGGCTTGCGCACGAACCGCGGCGTGGCGCTGGAAACGTTGACGCCCTGGCGCGACGACGTGGCCGCGCACCAAGAGCACGGCTTGCTCGCAACCTCCGCCGACGGTCGCCGCGTGCTGCTCACGCGCAAAGGCCGGCTGGTGGCTGACGCGGTGGCGCTGACGTTTGTGGGGTAATGCTGAAAATCAGCAACCGGCGCTGGTGATTTCCAGCGCCGCGCGACGCAGGGCATTCACCGCGGTTTCCAATTGCGCTGGCGTCGTGCAATACGGCGGCATCACGACCAGCGTGTCGCGAATCGGTCGCGTGAGCAAACCGTGTTTGCGCGCCGCTTGACACACGCGCGCGCCGACGAGCGCCGCTGGCGGGAATGGCTCGCCGGAAAGCTGGAGCAAATCAATGCCGGCAATAAAACCGCACTGACGGATGGCGCCGACGTGCGGCAGCGGCGCGAGTTGCGCGTGGAGCAATTCGGCAAGCAAAGCGATTTTGGGCTGGAGCTGGGCGAGCGTTTGTTCATCGCGAAAAATCGCCAGGTTTTCCAAAGCCGCCGCGCAGCCGAGCGCGTTGGCCGTGTAGCTGTGGCCATAAAAGAGCGTCTGTTCCTCGCGCGTTCCGGCACCGTGGAAGCTGCGAAAAATCCGCTCGGTCGTCAGCGTTGCCGCCAGCGGCAGATACCCGCCGGTGAGACCCTTCGCGAGACACAGCAAATCGGGCACGACGGCTTCCTGCTCGCAGGCAAACATCGTCCCCGTCCGGCCGAAGCCGGTCAGCACTTCATCCGCGATGAGCAGCACGTCGTGCTGGTCGCACCACGCGCGCAAGGCCGCGAGCGTGCCGGCCGGCCAAAGGCGCATGCCGGCGGCGCCTTGAACCAGCGGCTCGATGACGGCGCCGGCCAGCGTGGCGATGACTTTTTGCGGCAATGCCGCGAGTTCCGCCACGCCGCCGACGCGCACGACACCGAGCGGTCCATCGTTGCATTCCTGCCAGCCGCGAAAGGTGGCGATGCCGCCCAGGCTGGCGGCGCCGAGCGTGTCGCCGTGATACGCGAGATCGAAGGCTAAAAATTGATTTCGCGCCGGCTGACCGTGGCGCAGCCAAAACTCGCGCGCGATGCGCAAGGCCACCTCGATGGCCGTCGAGCCATCATCAGAAAAAAAAACGCGCGTGAGCGTGTCCGGTGGAAACAACGCGACCAGCGCCGAGGCCAGCGCAACGGCGGCAGGATGCGTCTGGCCCAAGAACGAGCAATGCGCGAATGCGCCGAGTTGCCGGGTGATGGCAGCGTTGAGGCGAGGATGGCAATGGCCGTGGAGATTCGTCCAAATCGACGAGTTGCCGTCGATGTATTCCTGGCCTTGGGCGTCGCGCAACACCGCGCCTTCGCCGGAGACGATGACGAGAGGTTCGTGCGTCGGCGCGCACCATTCCCGCAGCGGCGTGAAAGGGTGCCAGACTCTTTCCTTATCGAGCGTCGCGAGGTGCTGAACTTCCGAGCGCGGCACGGCATTCATTTCGCCGACTGGTGATCCTAATTCTGTGCGGACTCGCTGACGGTTTCGCCAGCAACTCGCGGCGACTCGCGGCGCTGCTGCTCGGAGATGAGCCGGTCGAGCGAAGTGACGTCGTCATAGCTGGCACGGCGCCGTTGATATTTGCGCCAGATCAAATCGCGCAGCGCGTGTAAATCGGCGAGCAGGGGCAGGTCGTAATACGTCCACTCCGGCTCCCGCCCCAGTCGCGCCTGCAACTTCCAGCGTCCGGCAAATTTCACAGCCCGCACCTCGCGTTTTGCACCTTCAGGCGTGACTTCGCGCCAGACGTGTTGGTTGCGCATGGCCGGAAGCTAGCGCGGGTCGGCCACGCTTGCCGCGCCCATTTCCAAACAAAAAGGAAAGGGCGGCCCGCGCCGCCCTTCCCAACCTCCACCGGCCAAACGGGGCCGGTAGCCAACCAATTCTTTCCCAATTAAAAAATCAGGTCGTCGCTGCGGTCATCCTGTGCGCGAGCACCCTGGCGGGACCGCGCACCGTCGTGGCCTGACTTTCGAAGTGTCTCCGCAGCCCGCGCAGTTGTTTGACCACAAAACGCTCGCCCAAGTGAAACACCGCATCGAGCGCGCGCCACAGCGGCGAGCAGATTTCGTAATTCATCAACAACTCGACTTCAGCCAGGTCCGGCCGGACGGCGTGGAAACTCACGGTGCCCAAGGTTTCGACGTTCCCTTCTATGGATTTGAAGAGCCAGCCCGGAGCACCGTGGTCTGAACAAACGTCGGTCAGCATAAATTCCGCCTTGAACCCGAATGGCAGGCGCACTCTCCAATGTGATGTGCCTTCCCCGGAAAAGTCCACCTGTTCAATGTCCGTCAAACGGTGACGATAAGCTTGGACATTGGCCAGCCGGTGGCGAGCTTGGTCAACCGACATGTGGAGATGGAATATTTTGTGCAGAATCATAAGCAGTGCAGTGGGGTTTGAAGTGACAGCAGGTGGTAAAGGCTGGCTTAAGCACTGGGTATGCCGACGCGAACGCATAGAGACAATCGGCGCTTAGTCATCGCCCAAGAGCGTCAAATCTTCGACAGAAGTGTTGTATTTATTAACACAACGAAATTACACATTTTCACCCGGCCAGTCTAACTGTGCGTGGGTTAATTCGGCTAGGATTGGGACGCCTAAAAGATCTTCGCAAACTGCTCGATTGGTGTGGCAGGCGATGGCTTCCCCAGCTTCGGTTTCCGCATCGGCAGTTGCTGCGTTAAGTGTGGGGCCGGCGTTGAAAATCAGACCCGCGCATTTCAGCCCGATAGACTGCAAATGACGCACGGTGAGCAAGGTGTGATTGAGTGCGCCGAGCCGGTTTTTCACGACGACGATCACCGGCAGATTCATCTCCCGCGCGAGGTCGGCGACGGTGAGTTCACGCGTGATCGGCACGAGCCAGCCGCCGACGCCTTCCACGAGCACGCCGCCGGGATGCCGCGCGCGCAAGGCCGCATAGGTGTCGCGCACCAGCGCGAGGTCGAGAGGGCGTCCCTCGATCATTGCGGCGGTCCAAGGCGCGGCGGGCGTGCGCAACCAGAGCGGGTTGATTTCATTGATCGTCAGCCCGGCGGCCACGGCCTCATCGCCGGCGGCGGCGAGCAGAATTTCGGCGTCGGTCCGCACACCGCAGCAGATGGGTTTGAACGGCACGCAGTCGATGCCGCGTCGGCGCAGGTGCCGCAGCAGCAGCGCGGTGGCGAAGGTTTTGCCGACGCCCGTGTCGGTGCCGGTGATGAAAGTGTTCATGGGTTTTTCAAAGTTCAAGGTCGCATCGGCGGGGGACATGGAGTTATTCTTTAGGCAAAGAGAAAGCGCGCAACCCCGTGTTGTCTTGCGATTTTCCCGTAAAGCTCGCTCCCCATGAAAGATTTTCTCGAATCGACGGCTCTCATCACCGGCGCCAGCAGCGGCATCGGCCTGGAGATGGCCCGCCAGCTTGCGCCGATGGCGGCGCACCTTATCCTCGTCGCCCGCCGGCGCGACCGGCTGGAAGAGTTGCGTCAGGAACTGCTGGGCACAAACCCGGAATTGCGCGTCGATTGCCAGTGCGTCGATCTTGCAGACAAACACCAAGTCGGCGAGTTGATCGCGTGGCTGCGCGACAACCAAGTAAAGCTCGATTTTTTAATCAACAACGCCGGCCTCGGCGACCACGGGCCGTTTGAAGCCAGCGATTGGGAACGGGTCGAGCGCATCCTGCAAGTCAACGTCGTCGCGCTGACGGAGCTTTGCCACCGGCTTATCCCATTGCTGCGGCGGCATCGGCCGGGAGCCATCTTGAATGTCAGCAGCGTCGCCAGCTTTTTGCCGGTGCCCGAGATGGCGGTCTATGCGGCGACGAAAGCTTACGTCAGCTCGTTCTCCGAAGCGTTGCGAGCCGAGCTGCGCGGCACGGGCATCGCGGTGACGCACCTTTGTCCGGGGCCGGTGGACACGGAGTTCGGCGAGGTGGCGCAACGCGAGGGCACGGCGCCGGAGGATTTTCGACCAATGCCGGCGATGTTCAAAGTCTCCGTCGAACGCGTCGCACGGCAGGCGTTGCGTGGAGTGGCGCGCGACCGGGCGCGGGTGCTGCCGGGATTTTGGATCAATGTCGCCGTGTTGGGAGTGGCGCTGTCGCCGATGTTCTTGTTGCGGCTGTTCTTCCCCTCCAGCGCGGAACGGGCGCAGTTGCCCGCGTTGCAACCGCGACTGGCGCACGAGTGAAATCAGCACGCACGCAAGACATCACTTCTATCCTCATGTTCTTATTCGCAAAAATTTACTTCCTCGTTTTTGGCCTGATCACCATTGCCAGCGGACTGACTGGGTTTTTCAAAGCCGGTTCCAAAGCATCGCTCATTGCCGGCGGGATTCTCGGCGTGCTGCTGCTGGTGGCAGCTTACTTGGTGCCGTCACAATGGAAGGTCGGCCTGGGCGTGGCGCTGGTCGTTTCCATCGCGCTCCTCGGGCGCTTTCTGCCCGCGGTGTTGAAAGGCGCTTACAACCCAGGCGGCTACCTCGTGCCGCTGGCGATCATCGGCGTCTTCGTGGCGGTTATTGGATTCTTCCAGACGCCGGTCGGTTGACCTGACGTTTACCGGTGGAGGGAAGGGGAAACTCGCGCGTGGTTTTCTGTCGATGATGGAATTGCCCCGTGCCCGCCGCGGCGCGCCTTTATTCGGGTGCGTGGGAAAACTTCTTGTTCCCGCAGGAATCGCGGCGCTGGTCGGTTTTGCGTGCGGACTCGGCGCGCCGGAAACGTGGCGGCGCACGCTGGCGGAGCATTTGCCATCGACGCTCGGCCGTTTTTTTCCCACGCCGACGCCGACTCCAGCGCCGACGCCGCTCGTCACGCCGACTCCCGCGCTGACGCTGCGACCGACACCGACGCCGGAGCCGCCGCGGCCATTGCCCGCCCAACCCGTGCTGCCGAAAACTCGCGAGGTGGCCAAGCTCGCCAACGGCACGCAACTCCGCACCGCGCTCGAAACCGAGGCCGGCTGGCTGGCGAGTTATGAACGCGAGACGCCTGCCGATTACGCGCTCGATTTGCGCTTGCAAATCAAGGTGCCCGTCGCCAGTCAGACGATCACGGATTTGGCGCGCACCAACCCAGCCTTGCCAGTCGTTTTGCCTAAACTTGGCACGCTGCTGGAAACGGCGCAGGTCTCGCGTTTTTATCACGGCATTTACCAGCTCAAGACCGAGTTTTTGCAACGCAACCTCGGCCGGCTCGATCAACTGCTCGCGCCCGACGTTTTTTACGACACCGAGACGGTGCTCGAACTCCAGGATCCCGATTCCAAGCGGCACGCGTTGTTCATCCAAACCGACATGCAGGTCGATGCCGACGGTTCAGACGCCGACCGGCTCAACGTGTTCGACACCGCCGCCGATCCCGATTTTCAACCGCTGACCTCGTATCGCTGGCCGCGGCGCAATCCCGCCGTGCCGAGCGTGTATCTGCGTCCGTTGCAAGACCGCCTCGCGCGGCTCCAAACCGAGCCGGCCAATCGCCGCGACGCGACGGCGATTGAGGACACGAAGCTCACGATTGCGCAGCTCGGCCGCTATTCTTCGCTCATCGCGAAAACCGATCCGTTCATCGTGCTGCCCGGCTTCATGGTGCGCTCCGGCGGCAGCAGCGTGAAGAGCGTTTATCAACCAAAGCTCGGCGACTACGCGGTGGTCATTGCCGGCGACCGGGCGTTTCCCGCGATCTTCGGCGACATCGGACCTTCCTATAAACTCGGCGAAGCAAGTCTGCGCCTGGCCCAAGCCATCGACCCAAATGCCAACGCCAACCACAGCCCGGTGCACGATTTAAAAATCACTTACGTCGTTTTCCCGCACACGGCCGAGAGCACGCCGGGTCCGCCCGATCTGAACCGAATGCGGGCGCGCTGCCTGGCTTTGCTCACGGAAATCGGCGGCCTGGGACCGAACACGACGTTGCACACGTGGGCCAACTTGATTCCGGCGCCCACGCCAACTCCCACGCCCGCGCCTTCACCAAGCCCGACTCCCACGGCTTCGCCGACCCCGTCGCCAACGCCTTCGCAAGCACCGACGCCTTCGCCAGCGCCAACTCCGAAGCCGTCGCCAAGCTTGGTCCCCGGCGTCCTGTCCACGCCTGCGCCGACACCGATCAGTGCTCCCAACAATCCCACGCCGACGCCGTGGCCAACTCCGTCACGCACGCCCGCGAAATGAATCCGGCGTTTTGAAAAACGAAGTGGGTCAGCGTTGCAACTGACTGTCGAGCATCAGCACGATTTGGCGCGTGCGTTCGTCCTCTTTCATCCGTCGCTTCACGAGTTTGTGCGCATGCATCACCGTGCCATGATCGCGACCGCCAAAGGCGTCGCCGATTTCGCTCAGGCTCGACTTCGTCAACTCGCGGGCCAGATACATCGCCACTTGCCGCGGGAACGCGATGTTCGCCGGCCGCCGCTTGCTGGTCATATCCGCGAGGCGCACATCGTAATGCTCGGCCACGGCACGCTGGATTTGATCCACCGTCACGGTCTTGCGCGCTTCTTCCTGCAAGATGTCGCGGAGCAGACTCTCGACTTGCTCCGGTCCGAGGTCGCCCCCGCGCAAGCTGGCAAACGACGCCACGCGGATGAGCGCGCCTTCCAGCCGGCGCACGTTCGTGCGGATGCGTTGGGCTAGAAAATCGAGCACCTCCGGTCGCAGCTTGACCTGCATCGCCTCGGCTTTTTTTCGGAGAATGGCCTGCCGCGTTTCGATGTCCGGCGGTTGCAGTTCGGCCGTGAGTCCCCATTCAAAACGCGACACGAGCCGGTGCTCCAGATTTTGGATTTCGCTCGGCGGACGGTCGCTCGAGAGCACGATCTGTTTGTGGCCGTCGAAGAGCGTGTTGAACGTGTGAAAAAATTCTTCCTGCGAGCGCTCCTTGCCGGCAAGGAACTGGATGTCGTCGATGAGCAGCACGTCGGCCAGCCGGTAGCGTTTGCGGAACTTGACGAGCGAGGAATTTTGGATCGCGTCGATGAATTCGTTCGTGAATTTCTCGCTCGAAATGTAGATGACCTTGTGATTTTTCCGCTTCGCTAAAATGGCTTGCCCGATGGCCTGCATGAGGTGCGTTTTGCCCAAGCCCACGCCGCCATAGACAAAGAGTGGATTGTAAGTTTTCGCCGGCGCTTCTGCGACCGCCTTGGCCGCGGCATGGGCAAACTGATTGTTCTGGCCGATGACGAATGACTCGAACGTGTGCCGCGGATTCAGCCCGCCCGCGCTCGCGGGGCTGGTGATGGGATCGCTGCCATCCAGGCTTTCCAGCGTCTCGATGGGCAGCGGCGAGGGGATGGCGCTGCGCCGGGTGTCATAGCCGCTGCCGGCTAAAACGGAGGTCGGCGCAGCCGCCAAGGCCGCCACCGTCGCTGGCACCTGCTGCGGAGCGGTGATGAGCGACTCGATGGGCGGCAGATTATCCGGCACCGTGAAACGGATCTGCCGCGCCGCGCCGAGCACGCTGATGATCGCCGACTGCACGGTCGGCATGTAATTGTTCTCGATCCACAGCTGGTAGATGCTGTTGGGCACCCGCAGCGTCATCGTCTGCTCGTCCGCCGCCATCAGCTCGATGGCCGCAAACCAGCGCTGAAACGTGTCGGCATTCACCTGCTGACGGATCGCGCCGGCAATGTGCTGCCAAATCTGTCGATAATTGTCTTGCATCTGGAAGGAGGGTAGAAAAGACCCGGCCCCGACGCGACGACACGCAGCCGCCACGCACCGGAGCCGAGCCTCGGACACTCAGAGGCGGGCTCCTGGGGGGCCGGCAGACCGGCCGCGGCGGTGTCGAACCGCGGGCGGCGGGCGGAGGTTTGGCAAGACGGCGGCGGACAAGCGAAACATTTTGGGGGGACAAGGAGGTTGGGCAGGGCCGCTGAGGTGCCGCGCGGAGAGCTGCTCCTGGGGGCCTTCGCGAAAGGCGACGCCCGGATGGCAGAGCAGTTTCTGCGTGCCGACAAAGGTAAGGATCGACGTGCGGTGCGAACAAGAAAAAAGTGGCTCGCAGCGGCAAATTTTGGCTGCTCAAAACCGCATTTTTTTCTTGACCAGTCGCGCACTCGGGAGCACGCGCGGGGCACGTTCCCAAGCGGGCGCAATTAGCGTCAGAGAACACCTGGCAGGCAGGATTTTATGCCACGCCAACGGCGGCTGCCCACTGTTCATTCGACCGCCAGCAGCGCCGCCTTCGGGGGCAGCGGGAGGATGGGCTTGACGAGGACTTTGGAATGCCGCCCGCTGGCGTCATATTTTTCGCGTCGTCCCGGCGGCAATGCTTCTGGCGTGGCTTCTGTAAAACCGCCTTTTTGCTGGAAAAAAACAAACGCCTGCGTGCTCAGGGCGAAGAGCTGGTCGTAGCCACGCTCGCGGGCTTGTTCCTCGACAAACGCAACCAGTTTGCGCCCGTAGCCGCTGTTTGCGTGGCTCTTGTTCACATAGAGGCAAGCCAATTCTCCGGCGTTGGCCTTCTCGATCGCATGGAGCGCGACGCAGCCGACGATGTTGCGATCGAGTTCGAGCACATAGTAATCGCCGATCCGGTCGAGAATGTCGGCGCGGGTGCGGCGCACGAGCTCCTCGTTTTGCACGCTCTGGCGGATGAGCGCCATGATGCGGCGCACGTCAGTGCGGCGGGCCGGGCGGACGTGCTGATATTCGTTGGAATGGATCATCGTGCCGACGCCTTCGTTGCTGAAGAGTTCGGCGAGCAGTGCTTCGTTGACGTGTCCATCCAGCAGATGCACGCGCGGCACGCCCTGCCGGCACGCGCGAGCGGCGGCTTCAATTTTCAGCGTTTGCCCTTTGTTTTCGTTGAGCTTCCCCTTTTTCAAAAGCTCCTCGACCTCGCTACCCGAGAGTTGGCGCACGATTTCACCGTCCACTTTCAACGTGCCGGTTTCGCACAGAAAAATGATCTTGGCCGCGCGCACCGCCTCGGCGACCTCGACGGCGATGCTGTCGGAATTGACCCGGTAGGTCTTGCCCTCGCCGTCGAAACCCAGCGGCGGGATGATCGGCACGATGCCCTGGCTTAAAAATAATTCGAGTGCCTGCGTGTCCACCCGCTCGACTTTGCCGGTGAATTGCTGGTCCACGCCGCCGAGGATGCCGGCGGGATAGGCGATGACGACATTCGCATACGCCGCGCGCAAATCGACGCTGGTCAGCCCTTCCATGATTTCGTGTGTCAGGCGCGTGGCGGCGTCGAGGCTGATCTTCAAGGTCGCCTCGTCGGTGATGCCCGCGCCGTCCGCATTGGAAACTTTTTTACCCAGCTCCGCGGCGCGTTCCACGACCTGATGCCGCGCACCGTGGACGATCACCACCTTGATGCTCAAGGAGCGCAGAACCGCGAGATCGAGCAGCAGGTTGGAAAAATTTTCTGAAGCCACGATCTCGCCGTCAATCGCAATGACAAACGTGCGGTCACGAAAACGCGGGATGTATTGCAGGATGCCGCGAAGGTCGGAGACGTGCATGAGCGGTCGGAGAAGGTAAGCGCAAACGCTAAGGATTATTAGACAGAATTCACAAAATTAACAGAATTGCCGTTAGCCGGAACTCGGGAGCAGCCTGGCGTGGAACTTTGCCGCTTTAATTTTGTAAATTTTGTTAATTCTGTCTAAAGATGCATTCATCGTGACCAAACCCCAAATCATCGATCGCATTCTTCACCCCGGCATCGTCGCCGTCATCCGCACCGATTCGGCCGCGCAGCTTCTGCCCATCTGCGAAGCGCTCGTCGCGGGCGGCGTCATCGGTCTGGAAATCACCATGACTACGCCGGATGCCATCGACGCCATTGCCACCGCGAGCCGGCAATTTGGCGACCGCGCGCTCGTCGGCGTCGGCACGGTGATTGATACCGAGACCTGCCGGGCCGCCATCCTGGCCGGCGCGCAATTTGTCGTCACGCCGGTCTGCCGGCCGGAAATCGTGCAGATGAGCTTGCGCTACGGCAAGCCGATCGCCTGCGGCGCCTACACGCCGACCGAGGCGCTCACGGCGCACGAAGCCGGCGCGGATTTCATCAAGCTTTTTCCCGCCGATGGCTTGGGGCCGCAATACATCAAGAACCTGCTCGCGCCGCTGCCGATGCTGCGCATCATCCCGACCGGCGGCGTGACGGTCGAGACCGCCGGCGATTTCCTGCGGGCCGGTTGCGCCGCGCTCGCCGCCGGCAGCAGCTTGGTGGCAAAGGATTTTGTGCAAAAACAGGATTGGTCCGCGCTGACGCAACGCGCGCGCGCCTTCGTCGAAGCCGTGGCCAAAGCGCGCGGCGCATAAAGAAAAAGCTGACCTTGTCGGCAGCCGGGTGGTCAGCTACTTTTCTTTGTATGATCGGTGACATTCGTAAGCTCCGTGAGAAACGACCTTTTCTGCCATTCACCATTCACATGGCCGATGGTCGAAAGTTTGAAGTCAAGACTCCCGATCACTTCCTGATTGTTGGCACTCGCGGAGTCGTGCTTAACGATGATGAAACCATCGAAATCCTACCCGCATTGCTAATGAGTGGCATCACCACGGATGTGGCCGCCATGCCGGAAAAATCGGCATGAAGTCGCCTGTCTCCACTGACCTCGCCGCACGCATTCTGCGCCTGCTTGCGCAGCCAAAATATCAGCCGCTCGATAAAGTCGAGCTAACCAAAAAGCTCGGCCTCAAAAGCGACGACCGCGGCGAATTAAAAGAAATCCTCCGCGCCCTAGAAGTCAGCGGCAAGATCGCGCGCATCCGCAAAGATCGTTACGTCATTCCCGAGGCTGCCGATCTTTTCACTGGCGTCATCAAATTTAGCGACAAAGGCTTCGCGTTCGTCATTAACGAAGAAGGCGACGCCGGCAGCGGCGAAGATCTCTACATCGCCAGCGAAAACACCTGGGTCGCGCTGCACGGCGACCGCGTCGTCGCCCGCGTGATGCGTGACGGCTTCGAGGATTCGCGTGGCCGGCGCTACCGCGGCGCGGCGGCGGGCAGCCGGCGTGAGGGGCGCGTCATTCGCATCCTGCAACGCGCGAACGAAACCGTCGTCGGCACATTGCAACGCTCGAAGCAATTTCACTATGTCGTCGCCGACGATCCGCGTTTCATTCACAACATCTACGTGCATCCCGGCCAGGTCGCCTTGCCCCACGAGCCGCTCGTCGGCGACAAGGTCGTCGTGCGACTAGAAGAATGGCAGAGCCGGCACGTCAATCCCGAGGGCAAGATTATTGAAACCCTTGGGCCAGCGGGCAAGGCAGGCGTGGACATGCTGTCCATCATCCGCAAGTATCATTTGCCGGAGGAATTTCCCCGCGAAGTGATGCAGGCCGCCGAGGCCATCGCTGAGGAAGTCGATGCCGCGGAGAGTGCGCAACGCGAGGATTTGCGCCATCGCTTCATCCTCACCATCGACCCGGATGACGCGAAGGATTTCGACGATGCCATCGAAGTCGAACAACTCCCCGCGAGCAACGGCTGGCGCCTGAGCGTTCACATTGCCGATGTTTCCCACTATGTCCCGCCGGGCGGCGTGCTGGATAAAGAAGCCTTCACACGCGGCAACAGCGTCTATCTCGCCGACCGCGTCATCCCGATGCTGCCCGAGCGATTGAGCAACGGTGTCTGCTCGCTCAAGCCGCACGTTGATCGGCTGAGCTATTCGGTCTTCATCGACTTCTCCGCCGGCGCACGTATCCGCGGCGTGCGCTTTGCGAAGACAGTCATCCGGAGCGCGCAGCGTCTGACTTACAAACAAGCTTTCGCTCTTCTGCAAGGTTCGCCGAAAGCTTCGCCCGTGGCCGAGAGTTTGCACCGCGCCTGGAAGCTCGCCTCGCTCTTGCGCGCGAAACGTTTCGCCAATGGTTCGCTCGAACTCGACATGCCCGAGGTCAAAGTCCACCTCGACGCCGCCGGCCGGCCGGTGCATTTGGAGAAAGTCGAGAACGACATTAGCCACCAACTCATCGAGGAATTCATGCTCGCCGCCAACGAGGTAGTCGCGCGCGAATTGAAGAACCGCCAGTTCCCCGCCATCTATCGCATCCACGAAGACCCCGACGCCGACCGACTATTAGAGTTCCGTGACTTCGTGCAAAGCTACGACTATCGCGTCGGCGACCTATCCAACCGCGCGGAACTCCAAAAGCTACTTCGCGCCGTCCGTGGCAAGCCGGAAGAAGAAGCCATCAAGCTCGCCCTGCTAAAAAGCCTCAAGCGCGCCGCCTACGAAACCAGCCCGCTCGGACACTACGGCTTGGCGAAGGTAAACTACACGCACTTCACCAGCCCGATCCGCCGCTATGCGGACCTGGTAGTTCACCGCTCGCTCGCCATGCTGCTCGGCGAAGAGAAACGCAGCCGCGTCGCCGCCGCCGAACTCACCCGCGTCGCCGCGCACATCTCCAACACTGAGCGCATCGCGCAGGATGCCGAACGCGAATCGACGAAATTGAAGAAGCTCGAATTCTTCCAAAACCTGGTCCGCGACCGCGAGCGCGACGCTGGCCGCGCCGGTCCCACAAGTTTCCCGGCGACCGTGGTGGACGTGCGCAACTACGGCCTGCTCGTCGAACTTCCCGACTTCGTTCTCACCGGCCTGGTTCACGTCTCTGAACTGACCGACGACTTCTATACTTTCGACCCCGTGCGCCAACGCTTCGTTGGCCGCCGCACCCGCCAGACTTACAGCATCGGCGACAAGCTCCAAGTCGAAGTCGCCGACGTGGATATTTTCAAAAGGCAGGTGGATTTTCGGTTGGCGGAAGAAGTTAATTAATATGCTGCTACCATTAGCAAACCGAGAATTAAAATTGTAACAACAATTATATTATATGTCTGAAACTAATGAAAACGTTCCGACTCCTATTTGGAAAAATCTCTTTGCGAGTGCTGTAATTGCCGCATTAGTAACTGGACTAGTGAATTTCTACAACCAACGGCAGATAGACAGTCACGCGCAAAATCTAGAAGCTAAAAAATTCTCTTATGACTTAGTGAAACAGGTTTTGCAGATTAAAGACCGCATCGATCGAAGGGACGCTGTTGAGCTTATACTTGAGATGAAGGATTTATTCCCTCAGGAAACAATTGTGGCCTTTACAAAACTCTCAGAGGAATTAAAAAATAGCCCGAGTCTATCTCTTGGCCCTCTCGGTGGACGAGAACAAACGGACAGTTCCACCTTGCCTCCGTCATCTATTTTAGCTCCGTCACAAACGGGAAATGATCCGTCACAATTTAGCGTTGTAATCGAAACGAAAAATGGCAACGCATACGCGGCACCATTAACGCCTGTTTTAAAGGGACTCAAGGATGCTGGATTTAAGCGAGATTTTAAGCCGGAGACGTTGCCATTTTACGGGCAGAAAGGCGACCGTGCGCTCATTAAATACGGTGAGAACACCGAGGATTTAGCAAACTTGGTAAAAGAAATTGTTCATAAGGCAGATACCAAGCTTGATCCTGAGGTGAAACCCGATGACAAGGTGCCTTCCAAATCCATCTACCTTTACATACCTTATTAAACCTTCTTTCGAAAGCAGGTCTATGACTAATGCAGAATTAGAACGTTTAAACCCTTATTCCCAAAGCTGATTGGGAACATTCACTTGTGATTGCGAGATTTTGTTTTTACTGACTATTTCTTAACTTTACTGGGCCCTCTTGTTGCTCATTCAAAGCAGACGGATAAAGAAAAAACGCCCTCCCGAGTTTGCGGAAGGGCGTCTCGGCAAAAAACGAGCCTGCGAAATGCGCAGCTTTCTTTACTTGAAATTCAGCGGTGCGCCCGCGGCCATCGCGGCGTGTTGCTCGTCGGTGCAGGAGGAGTTCGTCGGCACGTCGGTCGTTTTTTCGGAGTTACCGACGAGGTTTTTGTCGAGCAGGAAGCGCTCGACTTCGTCGCCGCTCACGTCGGCGAGCATTTCGCCGTTGACCTCGACACAGGGCGAGAGCGGCTGGCCGCTCTTTTGTTCCATCTCCCAGCGGAACGCCGGGTTCTGGATGATGTCTTTCTCGGTGTAGGGAAGATCGTATTTTTGCAGGATGGCGCGCACGCCGGCACTCCAGCCGCAATAGGTTTTCAGATAAGCGGTGATTTGTGGTTTTTCCATAAGTTGAATCTAACAGAGTAGATGCCCGCGAAACACACGAAAAAACGCGAAAATGATTGGTAGAAGTAGAACCCTCTTTTTGTTTTCGCGTCCTTTCGCGTATTTCGCGGGGAATTGAATTGGTTGCTATTTCTTCTTCGCTTCGCCCGGCCGGTATTCCTCCTGCGCGGCTTGGAAGGCTTGTTCGAGGCCGACCATGTCTTCGCCGGGGCGCAAATGATCGAACGCCTCGCTCTCGCGCTTGAGTTCTTCCTCGGAGTAGTTCGCGGCCTTGATGGAAAGGCCGATGCGGCGCTCGACTTTGTCCACCTTGATAACGCGCGCTTCCACGTCCTGGCCGACCTTGAGCACGTCCTTCACCTTGGCGACGTGATCTTCGGAGAGCTGGGAAATGTGGACGAGGCCGTCGATGTCGTCCTGCAATTGCACGAACGCGCCGAAGCTGGCGAGCTTGGAAACCTTGCCGTGAACAAGATCGCCGATCTTGAACTTCTGGTCGATGTCCTTCCACGGATCGCCGGCGAGCTGCTTGGTGCCGAGCGAGATGCGCTGGTTTTGTTTGTCGATGCCGATGACGGTGGCGCTGACCTCGTCGCCTTTTTTCAAGACTTCGCTCGGGTGATTGACGTTGCGGGTCCAGCTCAAATCGGAGACGTGAATCATGCCGTCGATGCCTACTTCAATTTCGACGAAGGCGCCATAGGCGGTCATGTTGCGGACCTTGCCGGTGATGGTGGTGCCCGGCGGATACTTGGTTTCGAGTTCGTCCCACGGGTTGGCTTCGAGCTGGCGCAGGCCGAGCGAGATTTTCTGCTCGTCCTTGTTGACGCCGAGCACGACGGCCTCGACTTCCTGGCCGACATTGAGCACGTCGGCCGGACGCACGATGCGTTTCGTCCAGGATAGTTCAGAGACGTGGATGAGACCTTCGACGCCTTCTTCGAGTTCCACGAACGCGCCGTAAGGCACGAGATTGGTGATCTTGCCCTTGACGCGTTTGCCGGTCGGGAAACGCTCCTCGATTTTATCCCAAGGATTATTTTGAAGCTGCTTGAGGCCGAGCGAGACGCGCTCTTTTTCCTTGTTGATGTCGAGCACCTTGACGGTGACTTCCTGACCAACCTTGAGCAGCTCGCTCGGATGATTGAGCCGGCTCCAGGTCATGTCGGTGATGTGCAGAAGTCCGTCGATGCCGGTGAGGTCGATGAACGCACCGAAGTCGGTGAGGTTCTTCACCTGGCCGGTGACGATGGCGCCCGGATGAATGTTATCGAGGAATGCCTGACGCTTCTCGGTGCGCTCGCGCTCGATCAACTCGCGCCGGCTGAGGACGACGTTGCGCCGGTCGTCGTTGATTTTTACGATTCGGAAATCATACGTGTTGCCGATGAACACGGTCGGGTCTTTCGGCTGCACGATGTCAATCTGCGAGCCGGGGCAAAACGCTTCGACGCCGATGTTCACCATCAAGCCGCCTTTGACCACACCCTTGACCTTGCCTTTGATGAGGCCGTCGCCTTCATAGACTTTGACGATCTTTTCCCAATTCTGCCGGTAGAGCGCTTTTTCGCGCGAGAGCACGACCATGCCCTCGTCGTTTTCGAGCCGTTCGAGCAACACGTCGATCTCGTCGCCAGGCTGCAAGTGCTCGAGGTCATCGAATTCCCCGGCGGGGATGACGCCTTCGCTCTTGTAGCCGATGTCCACCAATACCTCGCGAGGACGAATCTCGAGGATGTGGCCTTTGATAATGGTGCCTTCGCGAAAGTCGCGCATGGACTTTGCGATGAGTTCCTGCATTCCAGTCATAACGGATCGAAGTGAGACAAAAACACGAGGGTCGGAGACGCTGCCCGCAAGAAAGAGAAGCGCGGCGGGTCAGCCGACGGCGTGGGTTGGTTTGGGTTGGTTTGTGGCGCGGACTGCGGGTGGACCTGCTGCCGTCGCCGCGTCACTGCGGACGGCACAGGGAAAAGGGACAAAAACTTACGCGGAAAAGTGTCTTCCGCAAGGCTTTCTCCGCAGGCCCGTCCAACTTAAATCCATCGCGCTGGCTCACGGCTGGGCGCTCGGTGCGCCGCCGGCGAAGATTTCGCTGAAAAATTGCCGCATTTCCCCGTAGGCAGCCTCGGCGGCTTGGGCGTTGTAAGCCACGCCCTTGCTGATGTCGGTGCCAGCTTCTGGGTTGGTGAAGGCGTGGACGCTGCGTGGATAAGCGACCAGCTTGTAGGCCACGCCGGCGGTGTTCATCTCCGTCATGAAACCGGCGACATCGGCCGGCGGCACGCTTGGGTCGAGGGAGCCGTGCAGCACGAGCAACCGGCCTTTCACATTTTTCGCGTCCGCGGTGTTCGGCGATTTCAGCCCGCCGTGAAACGACACGACGCCTTTCATGTCCGCGCCGCTGCGCGCCAGCTCCAAGACCGTCGTGCCGCCGAAGCAGAAACCGATGGCGCCGATGCGTTGCGGGTCCACGCCGGGCCGCTTCAGCAGCTCAGCCAAAGCGGCCTGCGCCCGCACGCGGAACAGCGAAAAGTCTTGGTAAAACGGCTTGGCGAGCGCGCCGGCTGCCGCGCGATCATTCTGCGAGGCGCGTTTGCCCTTGCCATACATATCCGCGGCAAAAGCGATGTAGCCGAGTTTCGCGAGTTGCACGGCACGCGCCTGCGCGAACGGCCCGAGGCCGGTCCAGTCGTGGACCACGAGCACGCCCGGCACCGCGCCGGCGCTGCCCACGGTCGATTTCGCTGGCTCTGCGAAGCAGCCCTCAAATTCTTCCGCGCCGATGTGATAAGTGACCGGCGTTGTCTTAGGTTCCGCCGTGGCGGCGTCGTCAGTGGCGGGCGGCGATTGTGCTCGGGTCACGGCAACGAGGGAAATGGTCAGCAGCGCGACCAGGGAAAGCGAGGGCAGGGAGGTCTTCATCGTGTTCGGAATCGCAGCAAAAGGGCGCACTGAGCGCGGGCGCCGAAATTTCTTGCGTGCGTCCGGGAGTCTTCCTGCCGACAATCCAGACCTCTGCTTTTTGCTCCCGACGCCATGCGCGAATACCAACGTCTGCTCCAACTCGTTCTCGAACACGGCCTCCCCCGCGCGGAGCGCACCGGCGTTGGCACGCGCGCGCTCTTTGGCGCGCAAGCCCGCTTCGATTTGCGCGCCGGTTTTCCGCTGCTCACCACGAAAAAGGTGCATTTGAAATCCATCATCCACGAACTGCTCTGGTTTCTGCGCGGCGATACGAATGCGAATTCGCTGCGCAAAAACGGCGTCACCATCTGGGACGAATGGGCTGACCCGCAGACTGGCGAGCTGGGCCGCATCTATGGCGCGCAATGGCGGGACTGGCGCGCGCCCGATGGACGGCACATCGACCAGATTGCCAGCGTGATCGAAGAAATTCGCCGCAACCCGACCAGCCGCCGGCTCATTGTGAGCGCATGGAATCCGGGCGAGCTGTCCGAAATGGCGTTGCCTCCGTGCCATGCGTTGTTTCAGTTTTTCGTGAACGCTGGCGAGCTGAGCTGCCAGCTTTACCAACGCAGCGCCGACCTGTTCCTCGGCGTGCCTTTCAACATCGCCAGCTACGCGTTGCTCACGCGCATGATCGCGCAAGTCTGCGGGCTGCGGGCCGCCGAGTTCGTCCACACCTTTGGCGACCTGCACCTTTATGAAAACCATCTGGAACAAGCCCGTCTCCAGCTTTCGCGCGAGCCGCGGCCTTTGCCGACGCTGCGACTAAACCCGGCGGTCAACCAGCTCAAGGATTTTCGCTACGAGGATTTCACGTTGGAAAACTACGATCCCCATCCCGGCATCAAGGCGCCGATCGCGGTCTGACGCGTTTGTTTCCCAGCCTCACTCATGCTCGAAACAGCTTATCGGGAAATTCTGCGCCCGCTCCTTTTTCAGTTCGACGCCGAGCGGGTGCATCATCTCGCGATGTGGGCGCTGAAGGTCTGCGGTCGATCCCGAACCGCGCTCGAATGGTTGCGCACCCTGGCCGATTCGGATCGCGCGAGCGATGCCCCGGCGTTGTCCCGCGAAGTGTTCGGATTAAAATTCCGCAATCCCGTTGGTCTCGCCGCTGGCTTCGACAAAGACGGCGTCGCGCTCCCGGCTTGGGAGGCGCTCGGGTTCGGTTTTGTGGAAGCCGGCACGCTGACGCCCGAGCCGCAAACTGGCAATCCACGACCGCGACTCTTCCGCGTTCCCGAAAGCCGTGCGCTCATCAACCGCCTCGGCTTTAACAATCACGGCGCTGTTGCCGCGGCGCGGCGTTTCGAAGCATTGCGCGCTGCCGGCCACTGGCCTCGCATTCCCGTCGGCATCAACCTGGGCAAACAAAAAACGACGCCGCTGGAATCGGCGGCGTCGGACTACGCGCGCGCGCTGGCGACCTTGCACGCGCACGGCGATTACTTTGTGCTCAACGTTTCGTCGCCGAATACGCCGGGCTTGCGCGGCCTGCAAGAGTCCGATGAATTGGATGTTCTCCTGCGCATTGTCCAGGAAACCAATCACGCGCTCGGCACCTCGCCCAAGCCATTGCTCGTCAAGATCGCGCCTGACCTGACCTTTGCGCAAATTGAGGAAATCCTCGACCTCGTCACGCGTCACGCACTCGCGGGCATCGTGGCGACAAACACCACGGTCGATCATTCGTTGCTGCCGGCGAGTGCGCCGCGTGAGACCGGCGGACTCAGCGGCCAGCCGTTGCGCGCACGTTCGACGGCAGTCGTGCGCTTCGTGGCGAGTCGCACGCGATTGCCGGTGATCGCCGTGGGCGGAATTTTCGATGCGGAGAGCGCCCGCGAGAAGCTGGATGCCGGCGCTGCGCTGGTGCAGCTTTACACCGGTTTCGTTTATCAAGGGCCGACGGCGGTGGCGAAGATTTGCCGCGGACTGGCCGCCCGGTAGCGCGCTGGGAAATCGGGGAGCGCAAAACGCCGCGCCCGCGAAAATTTGTCGCGGAGCGCGGCGTTTTGGTTGGCGAGCGAAGCAGTTTTCCTCGTCGGTGAAATGGCGGCTATCGCTTTTTCCCGCCGGATTTTCCCTTGCCCTTTGGGCCGAGTTTTGACTTCGGTTTCGGCTGGGCGGCAGCGCGTTCCTTCTTCGCCTTGTCCTCGGCGCGCTTGGCCTTGTCCGTAGTTTTGCGCGAGCGGACCGCGGGCTTTTTCTGGCCTTTCGCCTGGCGTTGTTCGTCGGAGGTTTTCGCGCTGGCAGGCGCGGACGTCTTGATATCCGCAGCCGGTTTGTCGGTCTCCGCCGCAGCGTCGGCTTTCTTTTGCTTGGCCGTCGGCACTTCGACCGTGTCCGCTTTGGCAACCGGCGCCGCATCCACCCATTCGAGCAACGCCATCGGCGCGGCGTCGCTCGGGCGCGGCCCGAGCTTAATGATGCGCGTATAGCCGCCCTGGCGGCTGAGGCTGCGCGGGGCGATTTCCTCGAACAGTTTTTTCACCATGCCGGGATTGTGCAGATACGCGATGGCCGTGCGGCGGCAGTGCAGCGAGCCGCGTTTGCCGAGCGTAACCATCCGTTCGGCGAACGGGCGGACGGCCTTGGCTTTGGCCAGCGTGGTCTTGATGCGGCTGTGCTCGATGAGGCTGCACACTTGGTTGGCGAGCAGTGCCTTGCGATGGTCGGCGGTGCGGCCGAGCTTGACGGTTTTTTTAAGGTGACGCATGGAAGGATGAAATTATGCGCCGTCGAAACTGCGCGCGCCATTGGGGCTTTCGACGCCGCTGCCGACGAGAGTGGGATCGACGAGACCGGCTTCGAATTTCATGCCGAGGCCGAGGCCGAGCTGCGAGAGCTTGTCCTTGATTTCGTTGAGCGATTTCTTGCCGAAGTTGCGATACTTCAGCATCTCCGCCTCCGTCTTTTGCGCGAGCTGGCCGACGGTGGTGATGTTGGCGTTGTTCAGGCAGTTGGCCGCGCGCACGCTTAACTCGATCTCATTAACGCTCATGTTGAGCAGCTTCTTGAGCTTCGCGTTGGCTTCGCTGACGCCTTCCGGCGCGGTGTCGAACTCAACGGCGTTCTCGTCGTAATTGACGAACACATCGAGGTGCTTGCGCAAAATCGCGCTGGCTTGCAGGAGCGCGTCATTCGGCTCCAGCCGGCCGTCGGTATGGACTTCGAGCACGAGCTTGTCGTAATCAGTGCGCTGGCCGACGCGGGTCGCTTCCACGCCGTATTTCACTTTCGTGACCGGTGAAAAAATCGAGTCGATGGCGATGACGCCGATCGGCTGTTCGGGTCGCTTGTTTTCCTCGCCGGTGGCAAAGCCGCGACCGACGCGGACTTCCAACTCGACTTCAAAACGCTGCTTTTTATCCAGCGTGCAAATGAGCTGGTCGGTGTTCAGCACTTCGACGCCCGCGACGGTTTGGATGTCGGCGGCGGTCACCGGGCCTTCACGGTTGACGTTGATCGTCAAGGTGCGCAGCTCGTGGTCGGCGGCTTTGAATTTGATCTTCTTCAAATTCAAAATGATGTCTGTGACATCTTCGATGATGCCGGGCAGCGAGGTGAACTCGTGCGGGGCGCCGGTGATGCGCACGGCCGTGATGGCGGCGCCTTCGAGCGAGGAGAGCAACACGCGGCGCAGGGAGTTGCCCACGGTGTGTCCGTAACCGGCCTCAAAAGGCTCGGCGGTGAAACGTGTATAAGTGGGAGTGGCGGTGCTCTCGTCTTTGGTGAGAGTTTTGGGCATTTCAAAACGCCCGAGTCGAATCGGCATGGCAGTGATAACGAACAGTCAACCGGGTTTCCCCTGGCGAGTCGGCCCAGCGCACAGATGGCGCAGGCCCAGGGACCAACGGCGATTTTATTTTTTTTAGCGTAGCTCGCTTTTGCGGGCCGGTAATGAACAACGTTCAGCGCGCGATGCAAGCGGTTTTATTGCCCGCGAAACACGTGAAAAAACGCGAAAGAAAAACAAATTTCTGTTCCGAATTTTCGCGTCCTTTCGCGTGTTTCGCGGGCAATCTTTTTCCGTCGCTCACGCCCGGAACAGCGCGCCCATTTTTTTGCCGAGCAACAGGCTCGCGCCGAGAATCGTGACGCCGAGAAAGACCATCGCCCACACGCCGAGCGCGCTGGCCACCGCGCGGCCAGTGCCGAGCAATTGGAACAATTCGTAGATCGCTTTGGTGATCGGGAAGTCCTCCTGTTTTTGCGCGAGCAACAGCGAATCGCTGACCTCCAGCATCGCGAAAGAAAACGTCAGCAAACCGCCGGCGAGCAGGTTGGCGGCGATAAGCGGCAGCGTGATTTTCCGCGTCGCGCGCCAAGGCGAGGCGCCGAGGTTTTGCGCGGCTTCTTCCAAGGTCACGCTGGTTTGCTGATAACCCGCCGAAGCCGACCGCACCATGTAAGGCAGCCGGCGCACGGCGTAGGCGATCACCAACAGCGGCAGCGCATTTTTCACCGGATTCAAAAACGCAAAGAGTCGGCCTTCCTGCGTCATCGCCAGATAGCCGAACGCCAGCACGAGACCCGGCACGGCGAGCGGCAGCATCGCGAGCGCGTCGAGCCATTGGCGGCCGGCGAGCCGGGTGCGGACGACAACGTAGGCAATGCCGACGCCGAGCGCGGCATCGAACACGGTCGAGAGCGCGGCGTATTTCAAACTGTTGCCAATCGACGGCACGGTGAGCGGATGGCCGAGCGCGACGCGGAAATTTTCCAACGTCCAGCCGCGCGGCAGCACGGTGTCATACCAATCGCTCGAAAACGCCACGAGCACGACGCCGAGGTGCGGCAGCAGCGCGAGAAAAATGACGAACGCAAACGCCGCCGCGCAGCCCGCGCCCGCCCACGCGGAAACGGCGCGCGGCCCGCCGCGGCTCGTCGCCTTGGCCATCATCGTGAGGTCATTCACCTTGCGTCCGAAAAACAACCGGCTGGCGAAGTAGAGCAACGCCGTCGCCACGAGCGTGACGGCGACGAGCGCATACGGCAGGGGGTTTGAGCCGAGGTCTTTGATGCCGTAAAAAATCTGCACCGGCGTCACCCGCGTGTAATCGAGCAAGAGCGGCGTGCCGAGTTCGGTGAACGCCCAGATGAAAACAATCGTGCCGCCGGCAAAAACGCCTGGCGCGATGAGCGGCAGCGTGATTTTCCAAAACTTGCGTAGCCCGGTGCAGCCGAGATTTTCCGCGGCTTCCTCCATCGCCGGATCAATGTTCGCCAAGGCGGCGGCGACGTTGAGATAAAGGATCGGATACAGGTGCAGCGCGTTGAGCGCGACGACGCCCCAAAATTGATGCCGCCCCAGCCAATCGACCGTCTGCTCTGGACGCAGCAGACCGATGCTTTGGAACAAAGCGTTGAGCGCGCCTTCCTGGCCGAGAATTTTTTTGATGCCAATGGCGCCGACAAAAGGCGGCAGGATCATCGGCGCGAGGAGGAGCGCGCCGAAAAGCTTCTTGCCCGGAAACTCGAAACGATCCGCCAGCCACGCCAGCGGCAGCGCGAGCACGAACGCCGCGCCCGTGCTCGCCAGCGCGAGGAGCAAGGCGTTGCGCAAGCCCTCGACATAAATCGGATTGCGGAAAATCTCGGCGACGTAGCGCCAGGTGAAATGGCCGCTCACATCGACAAACGCGCCGCCGAGCGTGTTGACGATGGGCCAAAGAAAAAAAAGCCCGAAAAACGCCGCAGTCAGCGCATAAACGAAGAGAGCAAACGAGCGAGACATGGATTGGCCAAAGCAAAATCAGCCCAAGTCCATCGTTTTTTTCGGCGGGGCGGTTGGCAGCCGATGTTCCATGGCCTGCAATGCGAGTTGCAGGCGCAGGGTAATTTTTTCGCGCTCGTCCTGCTCGCGCTGATGGAAGTGTTGTAATTCAACTAGCAGCAAATCCACCGCCCGACTGAGCCGATGCACTTCCGATTCGAGGGCCGTGATCCGGCGGTCTTGTTCGTCATCCCGTCGTGTGACGGTCAACACAAACGTGAGGAGGTCAACGAGCCGCTTGAACATGGCGCATGCGCTCTTCGATGCTGGCCAAGTTAGCCTCGATCTCCGAATGAATTTTTGCGCTCTGCTCGGCTCGGGCGTCCATGCGGGCGAAAATCAGCCGAATCTCCTCGCTGCAACGATCCATGTAAGCAAGCAACTCCGCTTCAGACTCTAGGTTAAGGTCTGCTGAAGCCGTGGTATTCATTTTGGCGAGAGGTTATACCTAGCTGCAATCTAAGCCGCCGTTACCTTTTCGCCAAGCTATTTCCCTGCTCGCGCCATCTCGGCGGCCCGGCGGTATTGCGCGCGGAAATGTTCGGATAACTCGGCGGCGAGCCGAGCTTCGGCGAGTTTGTCAGGGTCTTTCAACGCCGTCGCGATGCGGCCCTTGGCCTCGGCGTAGGATACGGCGGAAACATCTTCAAAAACGCGGGTTGCTTCGGGCGGAAAATTCGCGGCAATCAATGCGCTCCACGCATCGCGCGCTTCGTCGTGCGGATCGACGCAGAGCACGCGCACGATGAAACGGATTGGATTAAAAAGCGCCCCGGTCCATTCAGGATGATACGCGAAATTTTTCGCCTCTTCGTAAGGATACACCTCGGGATCAGCGCGCCAGATTTTGTATTCCTCCGCGTAAAGTTCCCGCCGGATCGGCAGACGCCGCAGCGCATAACGCTCTGGCCCTCCCGGCGCACCGACTTTCCAATTCCACAGCTTCTGGCCGTCGAGCGACATGACGTATTCCATGAAAAGCAACGCGACCTGCCGGTGCGGCGCGCCGCGTAGGAGTCCGATGGAATCGACGCCGATGCTCGTGCCGCCCACCGGATTGAAATAACGCAGCCGCTCGCGCCCGGAATGGTTGCGCGCGTTCTCGCTTTCGAAGCGGCCGTAGAAGTCGATGCACACGCCCAGGGCGGCGTCGCCTTGCGCGACATCAATCGGGATTTTGGTCGCGGAATCGGTGAAGTAGCGCGTGTTGGCGCCCATCCTTAAAAAGATGCGCATCGCCTGCTCCCAACCGTCGGCCAGCGCGCTCGCCGTGCCGCCGGCGGCCGTCAACGCGCGAAGCTGCATTTGTTGCTGGATGATGATCTCGAACACCTTGGCGACCGAGGCGGATTTGTTGGGATCGGCCAGCGCGACCCGGCGGAGAAAACGCGGATCGGCGAGGTCGCGCCAGTTTTCCGGCAGCGGCGTCTGGACTTGATCCACGTTGAAACAGATGCCAAAGGCGGAGACGACGTTGCCAAACCAGCGGCCGTCCTTGTCGTAGAACGGCTCGCCGCCGAAGCTTTGCGGAATGCCGGTGGCGCTGTCGTTGAACAACTCCGGGTGCGCGTGGACAAAGCCGCTGTCCACCAGTCGGCCGGCGGCGGCTTGCTGGATGAAATCATACGAGCCGCCGCCGAAAAAAAGGTCGATGCCAATGCCGACTTCCGAGTTTAAAAATGCCCAGCGCGCGGTCTCCGCTGCGGAAAGTTTCATCGGCGACGGCGGCGTGTCGGCGGGCTTCGGCGTCGGGTGATTTTCGAGGGCGTGCTGCGGATTGATCCGCGGGTTGTCGAACGCCTTTTGCACCACGTCGGTCCACGGCCGGTGCAGCGTATTTTTCCAATAATTCTCGAACGGCGCCTCGTATTCGCCGGCGAGGTAACGCGCGATCTCGCTGGTGCCGCCCGGCGTGCGCCAGTCAAGCCGCACGGTCCGGCCGGTGCGCGCCTGATACCATGCGCGGAACCCGCGGGTGAACTCGGCGCGGATGGCTTCGTTGTGCGGCGTGATGATTACTAGCGACTCGTCCGCCGGCCCGAGCGCGCTGTCGCGCGGACGCAACGCGAAGGGCAGCGCCACGGTGGCGGCGAGCGCGAGGAGAATCAGGACGTTGCGCAGCATGGAGGTCGAACGATGGCCTCACGCAAAGGTCGCAAAGGCCGCGAAGGAGAAAGAAGCAGAAAGGGAGGAAAATTAAAAATGCGCCGCGCGCGTTATTGCCGCGATTTCCGCTTTGTCATCCTGAGCGAAGTCGAAGGATCGCTTACTGTCTGCCTTGGCTCGCAGCATAGCGTGCCGACAGTTTGTTCATCAACCTCGCCAGACAATAGCAAGAGGTCCCTCGACTCCGCTCGGGATGACAGGGAAAGGAAAAACCTTTTCATCGTCTTTCTCTTCCTTTGCGACCCTTGCGTGAGGCCCATTCAGTTCCGCAACACGACGACATCTTCCGGCGCAACCCACGCGGTGATTTCCGTCGCGTCGGCAGCGGCTTGGAGAAAGCGCGGGTTGAGTTCAAAAATTTTCAGCGGCTTGGGCGATGCCGCGCCCGCGGCGGCGCGCGGCTCGAAATCGTATTCGGCGATTTCGCCGAGATACAGACTGCGGCCAATCGTGCCGCGGATGACATTTTCCGGCGCGGCGGCGTCGCCGGCGGGCGCCGTTTCGCGCAGCTTCCAGCTTTCCGGGCGGATGCACAGCGTCGCTTTTTCGCCTGCGGCTGGCGACCAACCTAGCTCCGTTTTTGCGCCCGCGAAATCGCCGAGCGCCGTGCGCACCGGCACGTTTTCGCCGTCGCCAGGCGCGAGGATTTCGCCGGCGAGAAAATTGGCTTCGCCGATGAAATCGGCGACGTAGCGCGTGCGCGGACGGCGATAGACTTCGCGCGGCGTGCCGATTTGCGCCAGCCGCCCGGTGTCGAGCACGGCCAGCCGATCCGCGATGGACAGCGCTTCTTTTTGATCGTGCGTGACGTAGATCGCTGTCAGCCCAAATTCCTTGCACACGCGGCGGATTTCCTGACGCATTTCAAGGCGCAATTTGGCGTCCAGATTGGAAAGCGGCTCGTCGAGCAACAAGCAGCGCGGCCGGATGACGAGCGCGCGGGCGAGCGCGACGCGCTGCTGTTGGCCGCCGGAGAGCTGGTTGATCTTGCGGTCACCGTATTTTTCCATCCGCACGTTGGCCAGCGCCTCGGCCACGCGCTGCTGGATTTCCGCCTTGGGCCGGCGGCGTTCTTCGAGACCGAAGGCCACGTTTTGCGCGACCGTCAGATGCGGCCAGAGCGCGTAGGATTGAAACATCATGCCCGTGTCGCGCCGATGCGGCGGCAGCCGGGTCACGTCCTGTTCTCCAAAGAGCACCTGACCAGCATCGGGAAATAGAAACCCGGCGATGTGCCGCAGCAGCGTCGTCTTGCCGCAGCCGCTCGGTCCGAGGAGAAAAAATAATTCGCCCGGCTCGATGCGGAGATCGATGCGGTCGAGCGCCAGAAAATCGCCGAAGCGCTTGGTCAGGCCGCGGATCGTGACGGCGAGCATGGCGGAGGTATCGGACGAAACAAGGTGCGAAAAATCAGTCGCACCCACTCGCCAGTTCGCCAGCAGATCTCAGCTTGCGGAAGGCAGCAACCCACTATTTCCGCAGGTCGCTGTAACGGTCGTAGCGAAGCTCCTGGTTGAGCTTGTCAAACGCCTTGTTACCGGTGGCGCGTCCGCGCTGGCGCTGGAGTTCAAGCGCCGAACGGCCGAGCGGCTGGGTGATCGCCGCAGCGCCGCGCAACGCGCCCAACTCGTAGGCGCCGTCGCTCGGCGGGAGCAATTCCGCGGTGCCGTAGGGGACAAAGGTGTTGATGGCGATGAGGCCGTTGCCGCGGCTGTTCGGAAGCTGGCGATGGCTTTGAATGAAATCGGTCGGAGCGTAGTAGTTGGAAAAATCACGCGCGAACGCGGAGCGGTTCATGCCGATGGCGAGATTCTTGCGCACCTCGAAGTGCAGGTGCGCTTCATACATGCCGTGGTTGTCGCCCATCGTGGCGATCTGCTGGCCGCGCTGCACGGTCTGGCCCTCGTGCACGCCCACCGTGTCGAGATGACCGTAGAGCGTATCAACCGCCGTGAGCGCGCCGCCCAGTTCCGGATCGCGAAAGCCGTGGCGCACGATGACGACGTTGCCCCAGCCCATGCGCACGTCGCGGGCGAGCAGCACGAGGCCGTTGCCGGCGGCGTAAATCGGGTCGCCGAGATCGGTGTTGCCGCCGCCGTCGCCGTCCCAATCCTCGCCGAGATGGCCGTTCGGGCGAAAGCCGCGTGCTTTGTGATAACCCGTGGCCTCCGGCCAGCCGACCGGAAAATCGAACGCGTCGGCCAGACGCACACTCGTGGTCGAGGGCGATTCAACCGTGGAAGCAGACAGCCAGGTGGCTGCGGCGAAAAGGAGTGCGAGCGGGCCGAGGATGGCGAACACGACCGGAAGCCAGGCCGCGGCGGGAGCAGACTTTCTCATAAGAAGCCCGCCTTCTAGAAGCGATGGCACGGCAGGGCAAGCAGTTTTTTCTGGAAAACGTCTGGGGCATTGACGCTGCCGTGCCAGTTTCCTAGGCTGGAGAGAACGCCCGGCTCCCTTTTTCTCATGCTCCAGGAAATCGAAAAATTGCTCGTTTTGCAGGACCGCGACCAACAGCTAAAAAAGCTCCATCACGAGCAGACCGCGCTGCCGACCGAGAAGAAAAAGCTGGCGGACAAACTGGCTGCAGCCCGCGCAACCGCTGACGCCGCGCGCCAGCGGTTGCGCGACAACGAGGTCGAGCGCCGCAAGCTGGAATTGGAGGTCGAGGCGAAGCAGGGCGCCATCGCGCGTTTCCGCCAGCAGCAGCAGGGCACGCGCAAGAACGAGGAATACCAGGCGCTCTCGCACGAGATCACGCACGCCGAGAGCCAGATTCGCGCGCTGGAGGATCGCGAACTTGAATTGATGGAAGCCGCCGAGCAGTTGCAAGCGCCGCTGCAATCCGCCGAAGCCGAGGCCAAGCGCGTTGAGTCTGTCACGCGCGAACAAACCGCCAAACTCGAAGCCGGCGCAACGGGTCTGTCGGACCGCATCGCCACACTCGAAGCTGATCGCGCCGCGCAGGCGGCGGCGCTGCCGGAAGAGGTGCACGACTTATACCAACGCCTTTTTAAGCAAAAGGGCGACGCTGCCGTGGTGCCGCTGGAAGCCGAGATTTGCGGAGGCTGTCACATGCGGACGCCAGCGCAAACGGTGATCCTATTGCGCGCCGAACGGCAACTCGTCCAGTGCCCGAATTGCGCACGCATTCTTTACCGCGCTCTCTGATGGGCGATGGCGGTGGGTTTCTCGCTTGAGCGCAGCGGCGGGGTGAAGCATCTTGCGCTTCCCTCAAACTTGCATGAATCGCATCGTCGGCATCGAAACGGAATACGGCTGCCTGGTCGCCGACGAAAAAGCGCCCCACGGCGCGGATGCCTGGCCGGGCGTGGTCAAGAATTACCTCTTTAACAAAGCCGCGGCCGGCGCCATCGACCTGCACTACCGCGATTACGAGGAACCGCCGCGCAACGGCGGTTTTTTGCTCAATGGCGGCCGGCTGTATCTCGACATGGGACACCTGGAGTATTCCTCGCCCGAATGTCTCGATCTCCTCGACATGGTCGCCTATGACCTTGCGGGCGATCATCTGCTCCAGTCCGCCTTGCAAAGTTTGGGTGCGACGGAGCAGGTCGCGTTTTTAAAAAATAACATCGACCATTACACCGGCGCGACCTTTGGCTGTCACGAGAACTATCTCATGAAGCGCGAGGCGCAATTCACGCCGCAGGTGGTGGGCGCGTTGATCTCATTCCTCGCCACGCGGCAGATTTTCACCGGCGCCGGCCGGGTGGGGCAGGCACACCCGCTGGCCTTTGATTTTGAACTTCCCCGGCCGAGTCTCGCGCCCGTCGATTTCCAACTCAGCCAGCGCGCCGATCACATCGTCAACGACATCTACCAATGGGTGCAGTTCAACCGCGCCATCATCAACGCTCGCGACGAGCCGCTGGCCGATTACCGCAAATACCGGCGGCTGCATTTGTTGATCGGCGACTCGAACATGAGTCCCTTCGCCACGGCGCTGAAAGTCGGCACCACGGCGGCGGTGCTCACCTTGCTCGAGGACGGCCACATTCCCGCCGACGTGATTCTCGAAGACGCCGTGCAGGCGACGCGCGAAATCTCGCGCGACCCGACGCAACAGTGGCTAGTCCGCCTGGAAAATGGCCGCACGGCCGACGCGCTCGACGTGCAATGCCGTTTTCTGGAGTTGGCGCAGAAACATTTGAGTGGCAGCGATGAGGAGACCGACTGGTTGCTGGCGCAATGGCAGTTCACGCTCGGCGCCATCCGCGCGAAACCCGAGGCGTTGCTCGGCGGCGTCGATTGGATCAGCAAGAAATGGCTGCTCGAAGCGTTTCGCGCCGAGGAAAATCTCGGCTGGCAGGATCCGTGGCTGCAAAGCCTGGACTTGGAGTATCACAATATCAATCCGGCCAAGGGCCTCTTCTTCGCGCTCGAAGCTGGCAAGTCCATCGGGGAATTCAACGCCCGCGCGCTCGCTGCCCGCGAGGCGGCGGCCAGCGCGCCGCCCGCCAACACGCGCGCCCGCGGACGCTCCGCGGCGGTGCGGCATTTCCAGCAGAGCGGGCAGGGGAGTTACATTATCAATTGGGACTCAGTTTCTTGTGAAAATCAGGCGCACCTGGCGATGAGCGACCCGTTTCACAACTACGAAAAGCAGGTGCAGAAATTTTTGCAACGCGTGTAATCTGCCGGCCGGTCGCAGTCAGCTTTTCATGACCCGAACCATCCGCCTTTCGCCGCCACTCTGGCCCGTTGCGCGCCGCCACTTTTGCCGGCTGCGTCCGCTCGCGGCGGCGACCACCCTTTTGGTCACGCTGCTCGCCGCGCGGATGCCGGCGCGGGCGCACGATGTCTGGCTCGAGCCGGAGACTTTTTTCGCCGTGCCGGGCCAGGAAATCGGCGTGCCCTTGCGCATGGGCGAACGGCTGCGGGTCGAGGATCAGAAGCCCTTCCACCGCGATGCCGTCACGCGCTTTCAACTGGTCTTCAGCAGCCCGCGCAAACGCCCGCTCGACCTGCTGACACTGACGCAAGAAGGGCAGCAGCCTTTCGGGCGCATCCGACTCGATGGCGGCAATGCGCTGCTGGTGCTGGATCGGTCGCAGCGCCGGCTGACGTTGGACGCGGAAAAATTCAACCGCTATCTCGCCGACGAAAATCAGACGGCGGCGCTCACCCAGCGCGCGCAACTCGGTCAGAGCACCCAGCTGGGAAAGGAACGTTACATTCGCTATTTGAAAGCTCTGGTGCAGGACCGCGAACCTTCCGCCGCGCCCGCCGTGCTCTACCGTCGCCGCATCGGCCAGCGGCTGGAAATCTTGCTCGAAAACGATCCCGCCAAAGTGCGCGTCGGCCAGCGGCTCAGTGTCAAAGTCATCTTCGACGGGCGTCCGTTGCCCGGCATGAAAGTCTCGGCGCTGCACCGCGACCGGGATGGCACGGACGCGCGTATTCTCAGCGGCACGACCGACGCGCGCGGGCGCACGAGTTTTGCCATCGACGCGCCCGGCTTTTGGCTGGTGCGCCTGGTGTATTTGCGACCGATTGCCCCGGCGGATCGCAAGGATGGCGATGACAGCCAGTGGGAAAGCTTTTGGTCCAGCTATTCATTCGCCGTGCGTCTCCTGCCCGCGGTGAGCGCCACCACTATGCCAGGGTCGTCGTCGCCAACCGCCGTCCGACCGTAGCCGAAGCCAGCGGCGAGCGCACCGGAGAGCGCCAGCCCGGCCGAGTCGCCACACTGAAATTTATATTTGTAAACAATGTCCACGCCCAGTTCATCCAGCAGCACGGAATGTCGCACGACCTTGGTCACGCCGCGGCGGGTCAACCTGCAGCTCCAGGCGACGACGCAGGCCGACGCGATCCTTGAAACCGCCACGCTCTTGGCGGGCCATCACGCGATGACTTCCTTCGAGAAATTTCAAGAAGACCTGCTCTCGCGCGAAGCTGCCGGGCCGACGCATCTCGGCACCTGTGTCGCGTTGCCACACGCCCGCACGGCGGCGGTGATGGAAATCCTGGTGGCAGCGGGCCGCAGCGAGCAGGGCATTCCTTTCACTGGACTCAAGGAGCCGGTGCGCTTGATCTTTGTCGTCGCCACGCCGCGCAGTGCGATCACCGGCTACCTCGCCACCGTCGGCGCGCTGGCGCGCATGTTGCGCGACACGAACCGGCTTGAGCGGTTGCTGCACTGCGCGACGCCAGCGGAATTTGCCGCGCTTCTGCCCGCGGTGTAATCTCGCCGGGCGACCCGGCTGCGTGACGCGTTGTTGCCGGCCGCGGGTACACATTTTTTCTCTCATTACGCCGTGAGCGCAACGCTGGTTCCCACGCCCGATGAAAACGACGAGTCCGCAGCGCCGCTCGCGACGGCCGCGAGCCGCGCGGGCGATTCGCGCCAGGCGCGGCTGCGGCTGCTCCTGCGGATTCGCGTCTGGCTGGCGGAGCGCATTCGCTTCAGCGATTTGCAGGTCAATCTGATCTTCGCCGGCGTTGTCGGTTTGATGGGCGGCTTTGCCTCGGTCGCCTTTCGCATCGCCGCGCGGTGGTTCACGGGCGCGCTGACCCTACACTGGCCGGTGACGGAGGAAACTCTCGCCGAGTTGCCCGATTGGTATCGGCTGCTGGTGCCCGTGCTCGGGGCGTTGGCGGCCGGGTTTTGTCTCTGGTGGGGATCGCGGGTTGGCCGCTCGGGCACGAGCACGGACTACATGGAAGCGATCACGCTGGGCGATGGCGTGCTGCCGTTTCGCTACAGCTTGGTGAAATCGTTGTCGGCGCTCTGCACCATCGCCTCGGGCGGCTCCATCGGGCGCGAAGGCCCCGTCGTGGCGCTGTCGGCGATGCTCGCGTCGCTCTTTGGCCGCCGGATGCACTGGCCGACGCCGCGGCTGCGGATGCTGGTGGCTTGCGGTGCGGCGGCGGGCTTGGCGGCGGTGCAAAACGCGCCGATTGCGGGCGCATTCTTCGTCGCGGAAATCATCCTCGGCCAGATCGTGATGGAGAGCTTCGGCCCGCTCGTCTTTGCCTCCGTGGTGGCGACGCAAACGGTGCGCAATTTTTTGGGCGAAAGCCCGGTCTATGACATCCCGGCCTTCCGGTTGAACTCCAATTTTGAAATGGTGCCTTACATCGGCCTCGGGCTGTTGCTCGGGCTGGTCGGCGCGTATTATTTGCAACTGCTGCGAGTCAGCGAAAAAATCTTCGCCCGCTCCGGCATTCCCATCTGGGCGCGCCTGGCCATCGGCGGCGCGGTCGTCGGCGCGCTCGGGCTGCTCTCGCCCGCCGTGTATGGCAACGGCTTCGCGGCGATCAACGCCTTGTTTCACCAGCAAATGCTCTGGCGGGGCGTGCTGTTGATCCTCGTCGTGAAACTCCTCGCCACCGCGGCGACTTTCGGCTCCGGCGCGGTAGGCGGCGTGTTTACCCCGACGATGTTTGTCGGCGCGTTTCTCGGCTACTTCGTTGGCATCGCGTTGCGCTGGCTCGCGCCGGGGATGCAATTCGACCCGCTGGCGTTCGCGTTGGTCGGCATGGGCGCATTTCTGGCCGCGGCGACCCAGGCGCCGCTCATGTCTATCCTCGTGCTGTTCGAGTTGACGCGCGATTATCTCATCATCCTGCCGCTCATGCTGGCGTGCGTGGTTTCCTATTATGTCTGTCGCGGAGCGGCGGGCGGCGCTTCGATTTACAGCGAGTCACTCAAGCGCAAGGCCGCGCGCGAGGGACAGAGCGAGCCGGATTGGTCGCGCACGCTCGTCGGCGATCTCATGCGGCTGAATCCGCCCGCCGTGACGACCGACGCGGGCTTCAAAAAGATTGCGGAAAGTTTCATCACCACGCGCTTCAACTATCTCTACGTGACAGACCAGAAGCAGCACTTCGAAGGCGCGATCTCGCTGCACGACGTGAAGCCGTATCTCAGCGACGCCGCGCTCGCCGACATCATCATCGCGCGCGACGTGTTGCGCGACGATTTCCCGCGCGTCGGGCCGCACGACACTTTGCGCAAAGCGCTGGCCACTTTCACCCATCACGACGGAGAACGCCTGCCGGTCATCAGCGACGACGGCGAAGGTGCCATCGGCGCTGGCAGCGGCCTGCCCGGCGACGAAGGCGACGAAGAGGGCGAAGCATCTGGTCGGCTCCTCGGGAGTATTTCAAAAACCGACCTGATCCTCGCTATCTCCGCCGCCGGCAGCAAGACACCCGCGCAAGAGAACCCGGCTGCCGCCAACGCGTCGCATCTGCCCGAGAGCGGGCAGGTTAAATAACCTTCTACCGATCACCGCGTCCGGTCGCAGCCGGTTGGTCGTCGGCTTACTCCTCGTCCGAGGCGTCCAGACTCGTGTCGTCGTCAGGATCGTCCGTGTTGACCTGACCGTCGGCGGCGAGAGCGGTTTGCGCCTCCGCATTTGCCGCGGCAGCTTCCTGCGAAAGGTCGGAGAAGGCGCGCGACCGCTCGCGCAGCGTGTCGAGCAGGCGGGGCAATTCCTCGTCCGTCACACCAGCCACGCCGATGTCTTCGCTGTATTCGGCAGGTTGCGCGAAAACCTGGGTCGCATCCTCGGGATACGCTGTCCCTGACGCGGCGGCAAGCGCAGCCTCGAACGCCTGAAACGCACCGTCCACGGCATCAAGTTTTTTGGCTTCGTCAGGAAAAACCCGCTCGACGTAAAGCTTCGAGCCGTGCCAGCGTCCCAGCGCGATCTCCCCAGTTGTCAGCGTGTCCAGCAAGCCGGCGCGATCCCGACGGGTGGTTTCAATGCGCGCCAGTTCGCGGCTCAGTGCCACGCACTCAAAATTGAGCGCCGGGTTGCCTTTGATCTGTAACGTGAAAGTTGCGAGCTTTCTGGCGAGATCAGCCCCGCGATTTTTCAGCGCATCGAAAGCCGTGCGCTGTGCTGGATTCAGCGCCGATTCCGCCTCGTTGCGCGCCATCACCAGATCGCGGCCGTAGTTTCTCCGCAGGATATTGTAAGTCGCCACCAGTTTGCGAAACGCCTCGTCGAGATCGTCGTCGTCAATCCCGCTGTAACGATAAGTCACCTGCAACGCAGCCACGGCGACGCCCGCGCGACGCAACGCCGCAAATGCCTCCCGGTCGGCGGAACGGGGCTGCAACATTTCCACGAGCCGGTCAGTGGCTTCCGCGCAACGACCGAGCGCGATGTGAAAAGCGGCGGTCTTGCGCGCGCGAGGAGGGGTGTTGGCGGCAGCAGCGCCTTCGCCTGCGCCGCGCGCGGTGGTGGCCACGCTTTTGCCGATGGTTACCAGCGCCTTTTGCATCGAACGCGCGAGCGCCACCGCCACGAGATGATCGGTCCTGACGGGAGGAGCCTCTGGTCTTGCGGTGGGCACCGGCGACCCTGCCGCGTCGGCGCACCGGCCGGGGACGGCGATCTGTCCACCACCGAGTGTTGCCGCGAGGCACAGAGCCAAACGGCAGGAGAAACGCGAGGACGAAAATTTCTTCATCGAAAACTACTGTGAACGCAGCGAGGGAAACTTCTGCCGCCGCGGCAGTCTGTGCAAACGCCAACCATAAAACGTCGCCGTTGACGCCTGGGTTTCAATCATCAAAGCGCATCGTGGCAGTCTGGTGTCCCAGTAGCCGCACGTATTTTGCCTCGAGCTGATTGTAGCGTGCGTGCAACTCGGAGAGCAGCCGCCGTTCTTCCAACAAGCTGTGTTCCAATTCGCGGATGCGCGCGTGCAGGCTCTGGCGGCGGCCCGGTTCGCGCGGGCCTGGTTCCTCGCCCGCGACCGAGGCTTGCTCGCCTCCCGTCGCCGCCGTGGGTGGGGCGGCGAGGTCTTCCTCCAAATCTTCAGGCTGGGTGAAGATTGCCAGGTCGCCGATCCGCTGCGTGGTGCCATCGCGCGCGTTAATCAGCACCGTTTCGAGGTCGATCTCGTCACGATCCAGAAAATCCTGGATCGCCCCGGCGGTCGTCGGCCCATAGCAGTATTCCGCCGAAACCTCGATCAGCCAATCCATCTCCAACTCGGGCACCATGGGCGCGCGGACCCAGTGGGACAGATCGGGGGAGACCTTATCGAGCGGCGAAATTTGCGCGGTTTTGGCCCACAGCGCGAGCTGTGCAAACTGCATGGGACCAAAGACGCTGGCGTCGTCGTGCTTGAGTAAATACCAGGTGGCGGCTTGGGAAGGGGACATGACGGAGGAGACTTTCGGTTAACGCGTGTGTGCTGGTTGGGATCGGCAGATGGCGGGTCGTGGGTCGATTGAAGCGGGTCGGGTAGGTTTTGGCAATGGTAGAAGCGCACCGGTGGTTTCGCCGGCAAAGCTTGCGTTTTCCCAAGGCGAAAACTAAGTTAAGAGCCATGCCAGAGCGCACGCAAAAACCGACCAGCCCGGCACCTTGGGAGCCCAAGCAGGGAGACGGCGACGGCCCCCGTTCGCCCGACGTTTCCAAGCCCGACACCAAGGACTTGCTCAAACGCATGAAGCGCGTGGACCCCAATCAATCCAAGCGCTATCGCCAGCGCACAGGTGAGTAACTAACGTTGCCGCGGCAATGATTCCACCCACGTCGCGCCTGGGGGCATCGCTGGCGCCGGGCGCCTCCGCAGGCGCTCCGCCGATTTCCGCCGCGATCGCGCTGCCCAGCACAGGCTCAGCCGATGCTCAGGGCGGCGATTTTCTCGCGTTGCTCCAGGCGCGGGGGCTTTACCACAGTGCGGGACAACACTTTGCCCCCTCGTCAGTCAACGTCAGCGCCCCGGCGGCTCCGGCTCCCTTTGTGCCGACGCAGGCGACGACCATTCTTGCCTTTAAGTTTGCCGAGGGCGTGCTCATCGCTGGCGACCGGCGCGCCACGGCAGGCAATACCATCGTCTATGAGCGGGCCGATAAAGTGCTCGAGATCGACCGCCATTCCGTCATGGCCATCGCCGGCGTGCCCGCCACGGCTTGGGAGATGGCCCGCGTGCTGGAACATTCGTTTCAATATTACCGGCGCACACAACTGCAAGAAATGAGCGTCGGCGGCAAGGTCCGCGCGTTGTCCAAATTGTTGCGCGATAATTTTGGCCTGGTCATGCAAGGCGTCGGCGCGGTGGTGCCGATCTTCGCCACTTACGATGCGGCCGCCGACCATGGCGTGACCCAAGAGAATGGCGCACGGGCGCACGATCCCAATTCTGGCAGGCTTTATTTCTACGACGTGATGGGCGCCAACTTCGAGGTCGCCGACTTTGCTGCCACCGGCAGCGGGTCGCCCGCCGTGCGCGGCGTGCTCTACTACGAGGACACGTGGGGTGCCAAACCGCTGCTGGCCTACGCGCGCGACGAAGCCCTGACCCTGGCGCTCAAAGCCCTCGACACGGCTGCCGACGCCGACTCTGCCACCGGCGGAGTGGATCGGCACGGACGCATTTTTCCGATCATAAAAATCATCACTCGCGCTGGAATCGAGACGATTGCCGACGAAACGCTGGCGCGCCTCTTTCGCGAACATCGGCGCGCCACCGGCGGCAGCTTGAGTGGGGGCAGCGCGAGCAATCGGTGACGCACGCACTCGACCGCGAGCCAATCTATTATGATCGAGGAACCGTTTCGCTTTGTCGAAGCCATCGCCAACCGGCGCGAATACATCGAAAGCCAGCTTGCCACCGGCAGCCCGATCGTAGCGCTCGATTATGCCGATGGAGTCCTGCTCTTCACCGTTGGACGGGAGCGCCAAAAGCTTTTTGAAATCTACGACCGCATCGCGCTCGGGGCCATCGGGCATCCGGGCGATATCGAACGCCTGCGGATGACCGCCATCGAACTCGCCAGCACCGAGGGATTCACCCGCTCCGCCGGAGACGTCAGCCTGCGCCGCATGGCCAACTATTCGCTCAGTCCGGCGCTCAAAGCCGCTTTCGAGCAGGTCTATGGCCCGCCGTATTTGGCCCGCTTGCTCTTCATCGAACTGGGCGCCGCGCCAGGCCAGAATACGTTTTTGCGCGTGGATTATGATGGAGCGATCCAAAGTAACGGCACCTCTTTCTCGCCCTCGCGGCTGAGCTATGCAGTTTTGAGCGGAACCCGTCCTTCCACTGAAGCGATGGAGACCATGCTGGCTCGACGAGGGGACGCTCGTGCGAGTCTTCAGGAGGCATTGCGCGTGGCGTTGGAAGCTTGGTCGCTGGGTTTTTGCATGCTCGATGAGGAAAAGGTTCCTGAGAACCTGCCAAACCCTGAACAACTCCGCGAGACTGCCAAAACGCAACTCGCGCAAGCTTCCATCGAGGCTGCTGTTCTTGAAGCTCACGCCCGCTCTCACGCCACTTATCGTGTGCTGACCGATCCTGAATTGCAGCCGCTGTTATCCCAACTCACTGCGGCTGACAAAAATGCCTGACACCCGTGCCAAACGTCGAAATTCTTTAGTCGCCAAAGCCGTTCGTCAGGGGGAGCACGAGTCGGTGCCTGGTCAGCAGCCCGCAGGCGAGGCCGGTGTGATTTCGGCGTCAGACAAAACCAGCCCTCTGGTCCTGACGAAAGCCTCGTGCCCTCAGCCACCGACTCAGAGTCCGCTTTCACAAACCAAGAACAACACAGCAGGATCGATGACCCCTCGTCGGCTTCTGCCTTGGCTTGGCTTACTGATTTTTACTGGATCGGCGATTGGTTTACTGAACAAGATGGCGGTAAATCAACCCATTGAAACACCGGGACTCGGCCCGCCGCCGAGCACGGTGGTCGTGCTCGACGCTGGCCACGGTGGGGCGGACACCGGCGCAGTGGCACTCGGTTTGGCTGAGAAAGACCTCACGCTCGATGTGGTTCGGCGTATCGAGTCAAATCTTGCCCGACGCGGCATCGCCACCCGGCTCACGCGCACAAAGGACGTTTACGTTCCCTTGGCTGCCCGCACCCGTTTTGCCAACAGTCTGCCGAACGCAATCTTCGTCAGTATTCATTTTAATCATGCAAACAATGCCCCTGCCAGTGGGGTGGAAACTTTTTACACAGAACGGCCCGAACCTCTCTTTGTTCTCCGACCGGAGGAAAGCGGCGCGACCTCGGCCTGGCGCTGGCTGACGAATGTATTTTCGAGCGGCGAGGGGAGTGCTGAGAACGCGGCGCCGGGCATCCCTCAGCGTTCAACCGCTGCCTTGCCAGAATTTTCTGAAAGCCGTGCGTTAGCCGCTTGCGTTCAAGCTGCTTTAGTGACGCGCGCCGCCGCGGTTGATCGGGGCGTGAAAGAGCGGCGCTTGTTTGTCACCCGCAACGTCCGTGCTCCTGCGGTGTTGGTGGAAGGCGGCTTTGTTTCCAATCCGACCGAGGCCCGCGCCCTCGGCGATCCAGTTTATCGCCAGCGTCTTGCCGACTGCGTAACAGACGGTATCATCGAATATCTCACTGAAACCGCCCGCCGCACACGCCGGACGCAGCAACCATCTGCAACACCACTCGCCGTGACGGCGGCGACCGGGCGAGTCGAATAAAGCATCTGGCTTTCGCGTCCGTCCCTACAATCTCTCTCCGTTGCTGCCGTGCAGTTTTCAATGAATTATCCACGTTCTCCCTTCCATTTGTTGGTCTTGGCCCTTGCCAGCACGGTAGTCTTTGCGGGCGCACCCGCGCGCGCCGACGAGTTGCTGCGCCGCGCGCAACAAGCGTTGCACGAGCAAGGCTTTTATTATGGCAGCGTCGATGGCGCGAGCGGGGACGAGACCACGCAGGCGATTCGGAGGTTCCAAATTCGCAACGGTTTGGCAGTCACCGGCAAACTCGACGATGAAACCTCGCGCGCCTTGCACCTGGGAGGAGGGAGCAACTCACGGCCGAATACGGTGTCTTCCGCAGCTGCAACGCCGCCGGCGCGGCGACCAAACACGCCGCCTCCGATCATCTCGGGACGTTCAGAAAGCGGTGCGGATGCCACGCCGCCGCCACTCGCCACTCCGCCCCCCGTCGCACCACGGCAAAGCCATCCGGCGCCCACTACTACCCCGAGCCGGCCAGACTTGCGAGCGGTGCCGCCGCCACCCTCGCCGCAAGCGCCGCCGGGAAGTGTGCTGCCTTCCCTTGGATTGCAGGAGTTTTTTGCCAACACACCTTACGAATTCGCACCGCCCCCGGTGCAGAGCGACATTGTGCGCCGGGCGCAGCTGGCGCTTAGGCGTGAAGGCTTTTATTTGGGAGATGTGGACGGCGCTCCGGGGTCGCAGACCGTGGCAGCATTGTCCGAGTTTCAATCCGCGATGCGCATGCGTCGGACCGGACGGCTTGATGAGGCCACCCTGCGAATGCTTCGACTCTTGCC
Organism: Verrucomicrobiota bacterium; assembly: GCA_019241085.1. Taxonomy (GTDB): domain Bacteria; phylum Verrucomicrobiota; class Verrucomicrobiia; order Chthoniobacterales; family SZAS-18; genus JAFAXH01. Next base: position 70,215 of record JAFAXH010000087.1, read on the forward strand.
GCCCTCGAACCGGCGCCGCGGCCCGCAGCCTTTCTTTGATAACGAGCAGCCGCCAGCTTCACGGCGCTCTCCGGCGGTTTACGAGGGCCGGATCGTGAATTAGTGATAAAATATTCGAAGTGTTACCTATAACGTGGTTTGGCCAAAAGATCTTACGGGTTATTGAAAGTAACATTGTCTAATTCCATGGTTACTCGCCCGATGAATACACGGGTGTCAACTTTTAAGAGCATTCGGTCAGCATCGTCGGCGATCCAAGCACGCGCACTTTTGAAAGCCTTGTGCTCGCGGAGTTTGCCGTTTTTCTCTATGCGCGTCAAAGTCAGGTCCAGCGTGATCGCGGCAAAACGTCCGCCGCGCACATGAATTGTCTCGCGGCCCACCACCTTGGCGGTGGCCAGGTAAGGATTTTTCGCTGACATCAAGGCGATGGTGTGACTCTCACCGCCAGCAAGCGGTTGGCTACGCAAATATAAGAAAGTCGTAAACATATCTCGCAAGCCGACTAGATCGAAACGCTTGGTCTCGTGCGGCGTCTCCGCCGCGGAGTCTGGGGAAAATTTCAGCCAGTCGCCTGGCCGACCATTCAGTTGTCGTCGCAGCACAAAGCTTGGGTTGAACACAACGCGCAATGCGGTTTGCCTCGCTGAGAGCGTCTCGTGCTGCTCAAGCTGCAAGGGACGCAGATCCTCTTCCTTTGCTAAAGCGATGTGGGTGGCATCCATCTGCCAGAGACTCCGAGCCATACCCAAAGTGGCAGCCACGACGCGCAATTGAATTTCTTCCGCGGACGGGCGGGTAAGCGTAACCTCGGCGCGGGCCGCGTCCACTTCACCCCAGCGCATCCGGTAGATAGCTTGGAATGGCCGCGGCGGGGGAAATTCGCCGGGCCGCGCTGGCGAATCAACGTGAGCTAGATAATCCGGGGCAGCCGATGAGGTGCGTTCAAGTTGGACGATAGTTTCCGGCGGAGGGGAGGAGGCCGGGAGATCAGCCTGTGTTGGTGCTGTGAAAGGTAACAACAGACAAAAGAGCAGGCTACGGATCGGTGACATTGGAGTATTTTCCTAATAATACTATCGGACGATTCCAGAGACAATCCGGTTTCCTTACAGGTGCGGGTCAGTCGATCCAAGTCGCCAAAATGCTGATGCGATCAACTGCAGGTTGTTAGGGTAACCGTGCCAGGGTAGCCGTGAACCAGACCCACGGTATGCTTACCAATGCTACTGCGTTCCAAGCCAATAGAAACAACCGCATTTCAGCGGCGTTATATAACCGTTCGCGCCACAACAACGTCGCATCGAGCACAAAGGCACCGGCTGATAGAATCAGAAAACCGGCGAGGTAAAAGTCTCGGACGCAAATAGCAATGAGCGTCGATTCGATGGCAAGAAATCCAGCCGCCAGAAACTTTGAAGGCACCAGCCCGAGAAGGCCGGCTGTCGTGCGCCGTCCAGCGAGTCGATCCGGTTCGAGATCCATTATTTCTCCAAACAAGAGCGAGTGCATCGCAAACAAGGCGCCAAAAACAAACGTGGGCCACGGAGGCGACGGAACCCGGTTCAACCAGCAACTCAGAACGAAAACCAGCAGATAGCCTAATTGATTCAAAAGGTCGCAAGGAGGCCTTCCTTTCAATCCCGGTGGTGGCCAGTTGTAAATCAACGTGGCGAAAATCAGAAGCCCAAACCAGAGCAACACTTTTGGTCCGATCAGCATTAGGAAAATGACTGCGAAACTCGCTTGCACAGCTGCGATCCAAGTCGGCAGCATCGCGAGTTGGGCCGGTGTGCCCCGCGCGCCAAATAGGAACGTATCCTTGCGGGGATTCCGACGGTCATTCTCCGCATCAACAATATCGTTCGCGCCGTAAATTAGTAGGCCAAGCGGTAAACAGACGTAAATAATACCCAACCAAAAGGCTGGACGGTTCCAGACATAACGTTGCCCCAGTGGCAACATGTAAAACCAGATGCTGGTGAGCCAAAACCCAGGACGGGCAACTTTTAGAAGAAAAATAGCTGTAGCCATCCGGCGTGGTCGTTGGGCCACCCCGTGAGTGGACACATCTCGAATACGCACGCTCGCCTCAGAAGGACAGGCAAGGTGCCTCGACTGGCAGAAGCCCAGCCTGCTTTTCAATACGCCAAATAGTGTTGCACCTTTTTACTGTCCTGTAAGTTGCATAGTTCGGCCACAAATCAGCAGTAGAGTTCGGCTCGCGTGCAGGCAGGAAAAATCGCCTTAACTC
>JAFAXH010000113.1 GCA_019241085.1 Verrucomicrobiota bacterium
ACGTGCGCCACCTTGACCAAGTGGTTCGAGAGCATCTGCGCACGCTTGAACGCTCACCGCGCCTGCTCAAAGCACTCTGGAAAGGCTCCAAGCTTCCTTTCCCTCCACTTCACGCTACTTAACTGAAGATCAATAACGTCTCCAAACTCAGCGACCGGCGTGGCGGGCGCGACGCTTTTTGTCATCCCGAGCTTGTCGAGGGACCTCTGACTGCCTGCCTTGGCTCGCAGGACAAGTCCACCGGGCCAGACTTCAAATTAGCGATCCTTCGACAAGCTCAGGATGACAGGGAAGTAGGCCATTCTCGATAATCGCTAACATCAAACGACATCTCCAATGAGAAGAAATGAGCGTCTGGCGATTCGCCATTGGCGATTACGCGGTAGTTGCGTTCTGCCCGGCTCGCCGCGAATTTTTCCCGCTCTCAAATTTTCTGCTCATGGCCCGACTCGCTACCTGGATTCGCGAATGCGACGAACCGTATTTTGACCGCTGGTTTGCTCTGTGTCCCGACGTGACAGTGGTGAATGCCCGCCGGCTGTCGGCGGAAGCGGGCGGGCGCGAGGCGCTGCTGCAACGCATGGACGGCTTGCTGCTCAGCGGGGGGCCGGACATCGCGGCGGAGTTCCTGCGTCACCAAGTCGTCCCGCCCGATGCGCCCATCGAGGAGCCGGAGCCGGCGCGCGATGGGTGGGAGTTCGGAGCGGTGGCGGCGGCGCTGGCGCAAGGGCTGCCGGTGTTCGCGATTTGCAAGGGTCATCAGGTGCTCAATGTGGCGCTGGGCGGGAGCTTGTTGCTCGACATCCGCGGCCACGACGACCCGGCGTTTCGCGAGCGCGACGTGCAGCCGTTGCGCTTCGCGGCGCACGCGCCGGCGGGGGCGCGTTTTGCCCAGGTCAATTCCTCGCACCACCAGGCCATCGAGCGTCCGGGCGACGGCTTGGAAATCGAGGCGTGGCACGCGGGCGACGGGGTGATCGAGCAGGTGCGGCTGCGCGGCTATCCCGCGGGTTGTCTCGGCGTGCAATATCATCCCGAGCGCGGCGGGCAATATGCGCCGCTCTTCGAGGATTTCCTGCGCCGCGTGGCGGAGACCGGCGCGGCCGGTGGTCGAGCGCGGAGTTTAACAAAGCAATCCGTTATTTGACAGCGGTGCGATTGTTGTGTCCGGGGCGTTGCCGAGGCGAATGGCTTGGCAACGCGTGGCTTCTTTGGAACTTCTAAAAAAATAAAGCGCAGCGGGCGAGCCGCGCGGCTGGCGGTGCTCCAGCCCGCACCTTCCATTTTTTTCCAACCACATTTCTTTTTTCCGTTATGCCGACTGCCACCGCCGCACCTGCCACTGAGCCGCAGCTTGTTTCGCCCACCGAGAAGGCCGCCAGCCCCGCGTCGCCGGCGACGAATTTCGGTCCGAACGCCGCGCCGGAGCTGGATTTGCTCGTTCGCGCCGGTTGCGAGTTCGTTTATTACACCGCGTTTCCGACGCCGTTGTTTTTGACGCTGACGCCGCGGCAGACCTTGTTTCAACACCTCGAGGTCGAGTCGCAAAAATTCGATCCGCCGCAAGCCGTTTATGAATACGAAGACGCGCACGGCAACATTATTCACCGCGTGCGCTTGCAGCCGGGCTTGAACACAATCCGGCACGATTCGCTCGTGCGGGTGCCGAGCGTGCCGGAGAACGTCGAAGGCTTCGGACCGCCGGTGCCGGTGGAGGAATTGCCCGATCATCTCCTGCGCTACACGCTGCCGAGCCGGTATTGCGACAGCGACAAGCTGCTCGATTTCGCCTTTGAAAAATTCGGCCAGGTGCCGCATGGCCGCGAGCGGGTGCAGGCGATCTGCGACTGGGTTCATCACAACATCGAATACCGCACCTTCAGCGGCTCGCCGACGAAGAGCGCCGCCGACACGGTGGCTGACGGCTTCGGCGTCTGCCGCGACTTTGCGCACACGGCGCTGACGCTCTGCCGCACGTTCAATCTGCCGGCGCGCTACGTGACCGGTTACGTCGCCGACATCGCGTTCCAAGATTCCGGCACGCCGATGGATTTTCACGCGTATTTTGAAGTCTATCTCGGCCACCGCTGGCACACGTTTGACGCGCGCTTCAACGTGCCGCGCATCGGGCGGATCAAGATCGCGCACGGCCTCGACGCGGTGGACGGCGCGTTTGCCACCGTTTACGGCCAGGCGAGCTGGCGCAAGTTCGAGGTCTGGAGCTACCAAGTTGATCCCGCCGATCCGACGGCCGCGACCATCGAGGCGCCGGTCGATCTTTCCAAACGCCTTTGCGGCACGCCGCGGCTCATCGTGCCGGGCCGAAAGTAAGCCCCCGATCGGGTCAGTGAACTATTTTGCTGTCATCCCGAGCGGAGTCGAGGGACCTCTTATTATTTGCCTTGGCTCGCAGCGTGACGTGAGGGTAGTTTGTGAGTCCACTGAGCCAGACAATCAGCAAGAGGTCCTTCGACAAGCTCAGGATGACAGTAGAAGGCGGCGGTCCAATTCACGTGACGCTGCCTTTGAGGTCGGACGACTGGTCACGGGTTTGTTTATTGATGTAACGGCTGCGCACCCAGTTCGCTTCCTCGGTGAGAATGCCGAGGGTGAGCTGCGATTCCCACACGAGCACCACGGCGCCGCCGCTGAGTCCGCAGACGCCCGTGGCGCCGGCGAGAAACGCGCCCAGGCTCAGCACGTAGTTGAGCGCCGGGTGGAGGCCAAAGATGTTTACCGCGCCGAGCAGGGAAATGATCGCAGCGCCGGCAAACGAGCCGAGCGCGAGATAAAAATATTTCAGCGCCCGCATGATGATGAGCACGCGCCGTTCGGCGATGTCGAGCTGCCGCTCGCGCAGACGCGTCAGCTCAGCGGCTTCGGCGGAGAGGGTCTTGCCCTCGGCCTGTTGTTCGCCGCTCGTTTCGATCTGCGCCAGCAAGCTGCGGGAGCGGTCCACCGCGCGGGCAAACCGGTTGGAAGTGGCGAGGATCGCGACGGATGAAGCGTTTGTCAGGATGGCCGGTGCTACCAGCAAAGTCAGGGCGGCAAAGGGAGTATCGACGGGCGGGGTCACAGCGGGAATGTTGGCGTGACAAGGATTCCGACGCGAGGAAAATGAGGAGCCGCCGGCTTTTGAGCACAGTGGAAACCTCTCTCACCCCTTCGTGCTTGCGCCGGCTCTGGCTCGTGATCGCCCGGCCGGAGGCGCTCCCGCGCGCGCTGGCGGCGGCGGACGCGCTGGCGGCGGATTTTCCCGGCGGCGTCTGTTTGTTGCTGGAGCAATCGCGCGTTTGGCTGCCGGTGCGTTGGGAAGAGGAATGGCGGGCGCGTTTTCATGCGATCCACGAGGTTCCGCGCATCGGCAGCCTGCGCGGTGTGCGCGACCTTCCGCGGCTGTGGCGCGCGTTGCGCGAACGCCAACGCGCCTTGCGCGCGCTCGGAATTGCCGCGGAGGATTTTATCGTCTGCTTTGCCGGCATCACGCGACTGGCCAATGCCGTGATTTCCGCCGCGCCCGCGGCCACGCGCAAGCTTCTTTGCGTGCCGGCCGACAAACACGACGCCTTGCGCCTCGCGCCCGACGCGCACCGCTGGCGCGAAACCTCGGCGAGCCGCGTGCAGCGCTGGTTTCTCGAACCGCTCGCGGGCTTGCACCGAACCCTTCAACTCAAGCGCCGCGACGCGCGCGGCGACGGCACGCGGCTGGTGCGTTTCGTTGCGCCGCCGGAGCACATTTTTCACGGCACCGTGCGATTGTCCAGCGAAGCCGAGCCTGCGCCGGCTGACAGCAGTGTGTGGTCCGCGAACTATCCGCGCTTCGCGCCGGCGCTGCCCAAGCGGGCGGAGGCAGCCTCGCGCAAAGTCGTTTTTTTCGGCACGCCGTTTCTGTTGGTGCGCAATCTGCCGCCCGAGGTTTACGTCGCGCAGTTGCGCCGTTGCTTTGCGTTTCTGCGGGACACCTATCCGGCGCATTCGCTCGTTTATCGTCCGCATCCGGGGGAGACCACCGAGCCGGCGCTGCTCGATTTGCCGGCGTGCGGCTTCCGCATCGAGAGCGATCTCGAGGCGGCGGAAATTTATCTCTGGAGGCGCGGCGCGGAACTCACCGCCATTTTCTCCGTCGCCTCGACCGCCGCGCGCGCCGCGCTGCACGCGGGCCTCGATGCTTACGTGTTCTGGCCTACATTTCCCTTTGCGCCAGCCCAGTGTGAATTTTATCAAACGCTTTTTCACGGCGCGCCGCCGGAATTTTTCATCCAAGACTTGACTCGTCCGCCACTGCCTTGCGCCTCGGCTTCGGGAGCCATTCCCGACGCAACGCTCGCGGGCGACTTCGCGTTAACCTTGCGCCGCGCCGCGCGCTCGCTTTGCGGGCAGCGGGAGACCTCCGGCTGAAAGCGGCGGACGAAAATTCACTTGCTTCCCGCCCGGACCTCCGGCACAACTTCACGCCGCTTTGCCACACGCAGTCGCGGGCAGGGGACGAGGGGAAAATCGAGGGTTTCGCTGGCAAGCCGGGCAACCGGAGCGCGTCGCAGTTTTCCACCGTTTTTTCCTGCTGCTGCGTCGGCTTTGCCGCGCCGCTCGCCATGTCCCAATCGCCGCCTTCCTCGCCCGCCGTGGATATCCTCAAATCCGGCCTCGCCCGGATCAATCGCGATCTGACTTTCCTGATGGAATGCCTGCGCGAAGTGCTCGCCGAATTGGGCGAAGACGCCCTCGCCGCCGTCGTGCCCTGGACCAACGACGACGCGGCTGCGACCGCGGTCGTGAACGGTGCCACCCTGACTCCGCCCAGCCGCCGCGGGCAGGTCTATGCCGTGGCGTTTCAATTGCTGAATCTCATCGAGGAAAATGTCTCCACCCAAGTGCGGCGGGCGCGCGAAAAAGCCGCCGGCATCGCCGCCGAACCGGGGCTTTGGGGCGCCAATCTGCGGCGTCTGCGCGAAAGCGGTCTGGACGGCGCGACGCTGGCCGCCGGACTCGCCGGCATCCTCGTCGAACCGGTGCTCACGGCGCACCCGACCGAAGCCAAGCGGGCCGCGGCCCTGACGCAACACCGCCGGCTCTTTGGCCTGCTCGAAGCGCGCGAAAATCCTTTTCTCACCGCCGCGGAGCAAGCCGAAAATCGTGCCGAGATCAAGCTGACTTTGGAACGCCTCTGGCGCACCGGCGAAATCCTGTTGCGCAAACCGGAAGTCGCCGCCGAGCGCCGGAGTTTGATGTATTATTTCCGCGAGGTTTTTCCACAAACCGTCACGCGGCTCGATTTGCGGTTGCGCTCGGCTTGGGAGGAGACTGGATTTGATCCGGCGCTGCTCGGTGACGCGCTGCCGCAAATCCGTTTCGGCACCTGGGTCGGCGGCGACCGCGACGGCCATCCACTCGTGACCGCCGAGGTCACCGCGCAAACGCTTGCGGACCTGCGGGCGGGCGCGCTCGACGTGTTGCGCGCGCAACTCGCCGCGCTGGCCGAACGGTTGCCGTTGTCCGTCCACTTCCAGTCTGCGCCGCCGGCGCTCGCCGCTCGCATCGAAGCCCTGGGTCAGGAGTTGGACGGCGAGTCGGCGACCGTGTTTCGCGAAGCGCCGGACGAACCGTGGAAACAATTCGCGCGCCTGCTGGTGCTCAAGCTGCCACTCCCGCCTGGACGTGCGGTGCAGCCGGTGAACGGCGCGATAAATTATCATCGACCCGAGGAATTGACGGCGGACCTCGACTTGCTCGCGGGCAGTCTGCGCGCAGTCGGCGCGGGTCGGCTGGCGGCGCGCGATGTCGTGCCGGTGCGGCGTTTGGTCGAGACCTTCGGATTCCATCTCGCCGCGCTGGATATTCGCCAAAATTCCCACGCGCACGATCTCGCGTTGAGCCAGCTCATGCGCGCGGCCGACGTGCCCGACGCGGCGACGTTCCCAACCTGGTCCGAGTCGGCGCGGCTGGAATTTCTCGATCTCGAGCTCCGCTCGGCGCGGCCGTTCACCCAACCCGGCACGACGACCGGCTCCGAGGCGGACGCGGCGCTCGCCTGCTTCCGATTGCTCGGCGCGCAGCTCGATGTTTACGGGCCGGGCGGACTCGGCGCGTTGATCGTTTCCATGACCCGGCGGCTGAGCGATCTGCTGGTGGTTTATTTGCTGGCCCGCGAAGCGGGTCTGGCGTTGCGCACGCCGGAAGGTTCGGTCTGTCGGCTGCCGGTCGTGCCGTTGTTTGAAACGGCGGAAGACTTGCGCCGCGCGCCGGACATCCTGCGCGGATTTCTCGCGCATCCCGTGACTCAGCGCAGCCTCGGCGCAACGCGCGTGCAGCAGGTGATGCTCGGTTACAGCGATTCAAACAAAGAGAGCGGCATTCTCGCCAGCCAATGGGCCTTGCACCAGGCGCAATCGGCGCTCTGCGAGGTCGGGCGCACGGCGGCTGGCGGCCCGGTGCGCATCCGATTTTTCCACGGTCGCGGCGGCACGATCTCGCGCGGCGCCGGGCCGACGCACCGCTTCCTCGACGCGCTCCCGCGCGGGAGCATCGGCGGCGATTTGCGTCTGACGGAACAAGGCGAAACGATTGCCCAAAAATATGCCAACGGCGCGACCGCGGCATTCAACCTGGAAGCCCTGCTGGCCGGCGTGGCGGGTGCCTCTCTGACCCAATTTTCTCCCGAACAAAAAGCGGAAAACGCGGGCCTTGCGAACGTCGTCGAAGCCTTGGTCGCCAGCAGCCGCCGCGCGTATGAAGGCTTGCTGGGCGCGCCCGATTTCATGACGTTCTATCGCGGTGCGACGCCCATCGACGTGCTGGAACAAAGCAGCATCGGCTCGCGTCCGAGCCGGCGCACCGGGAGCCGGAAGCTGTCCGATTTGCGCGCGATTCCGTGGGTGTTTTCTTGGAACCAGGCACGCTTTTATTTGCCCGGCTGGTATGGCGTCGGCACGGCGTTGGCGGAGTTGAAAACCCACGCGCCGGAGGACTTCGCCGCGCTCGGCCGCGCGCTCGACGGCGGCTGGCCGTTTCTGCGTTACGTGCTGATGAACGTCGAGTTGAACCTGACGAGCGCGGACCTCGACATCATGACGCGCTACGCGGCGCTGGTGTCCGATGACGCGGTGCGGACGCGATTTTTCGACGCGATTGCCGGCGAGTTTGAGCGCAGCCGGTCGCAGCTCGACGCGCTCTTTGGCAAGCCGCTCCAGCAACGGCGCCCGCGCGCTGCGAAGACGCTCGCGTTGCGCGCCGACGCACTGCGGGTTTTGCACGGCGAACAAATCACGCTCCTGCGCCAGTGGCGCGACGCGCACGACGCCGGCGACGACGCCAAGGAACAAGCGCTGCTGCCCGCGCTGTTGCTCTCGATCAACGCCATCGCCAGCGGGCTGCGGACGACGGGATAAAGCTGGGACGTTTCGCCGAAACGCCCCTGCCGCGCAGGGAAATGGCGCAAAATGCCAGGGCGACATTGCCGACAAGTTCCGCCCGACTCTGTCAGGGCCAAATCGGCGGCGTGCAACGATTACACTTGCAGCGGTCACGGCGACCTAATATCCACAATCCCATGCACCTTCCCTCCTTCACCAAAATCCTCGTCGCCAGCGCGCTGTTGTCCTTGCCGCTCGCGCTGCAAGCGCAAACCCCCACGCCAGCCGCCGCCAGTCCACGGCCGGCGGCCTCGCCGGAGAAGACACAGCGCAATCCGCCGTTTCGCGGCACGATCACCTCGGCTGACGCGGCGGCGCAAACCTTTACCATTCAAGGCAAGGTGAAAACGCGCGTTTTCAAAGTCACGTCGGAAACCAAGCTGCTCAAGCGCGCGGGCGGCGCGGCGACCTTCGCCGACCTCAAAGCCGGGGAATACGTGACCGGCTCGGCGAAGAAGCTCGGTGAAGGCCAGTTTGAAGCCGAGAGCGTCAAGGTCGGACCGAAAGAGCCAAAGCCCGAGGCCACTCCCACGGCATCAGCATCGGCGGCGGCGTCCCCATCGCCAAGCGCGTCGCGCCGGAGCACTACTCGTCGGAACTCGAAGAGTGCCGCGACGCCTGCGGCCAGTCCGTCGGCTGCGCAATAAGCGCGCCGCCGCGCCACGCCTGCAGGTTAAGAGAAGCGCAACGCTTTTTGCAGCCTGCGGGCGCGCTCGCGGCAGGGAAGCCGTTGCCGCCGACCGCGCCATCAGCGCCGACCAAGCGCGGGGAGGGTAGGCATTTGACACCGCTGATTCGGCGGGCACACGCGAATTTTTGGGAAGAAGCTTTCTTCCCATAAAAACTAATATGAAACGCCTTCCCTTTTTGCCGCGCCCGCTCACTTCCACTCTCAGCACGCTGCTCGTGGTCGTGGCCCTGACGTTTGCGAGCGCGGGCCGGCTGCACGCCGAGGACACTTACCACTACAAAATCTTCTCGCGCGACATTCACAACTTTGCGGCGGGCAATGTGCCTTACGAGACGCCGATGCCGCTGTTTCACACTCAGGCGGAAGCCGAGAAAGCCGCCAAGGAACTTATCGCGGATTTGAACAAAAAAGCGTCACCTGGCGTGCACTACACTTACACGGTGGAAAAAGAAAAGAAGCGTTGACCGCGCGTTTGGTGAGGATGGTGAAAAAGCGAACTGAGTTGAACGAAGCGGATGGCGGACAAGGAACGCGAGGCGTTCCTGCTTGCCAGCGAATCTGCATATCACTGCGCTGCTCCGACCAACCGTCCGTGTGGCGGCGGGTCGGAGCACGCAGAATTTAGCGACTGTGTCGCTTAACTAATTACTGCTCCGACACCGTCTGCGTCGGCGCGCCGTCGCCGCCAGGCGCGTTGCCGGCGATGCGGTTGTTGCCGAAGCTGATGATGGCGCCGCCAGCGCTGGACAGGCCGGTGTTGTTGTCGGTGATTGTGCAGTTGCTCAAGCGCACGGTGGACGTGGGGTTTTGGGATTTCGCGCCGTTGGTGCCGTTATTCGTGAGCACGCAGTTGTCGAGATTGGCCTCCGCCGCGATGCTGGCGGTAAAGACGAGCACGCCGTTGCTGGCGTTCCCCGTGGCAACGGAATCGTGCACGGTGACCTTGCCGCTGTCCTCCACGCGCAAGCCGAAACTGTTGCGTTCCAAGCGCACCTTTTCCAACGAAGCGTTGGAGGCAACTGGCGATCCATTGAGATTCCCCTTCACCAAAATGCCGCCCGCGGGGTTGTCACGCACCGTGCAGTTATTGACGAACAGCAAACTGCCCGCCGCCTGCGGCTCGAAGTCGATGCCGCAGACGCTGAATCCGTAAACCGTGCAGTTTTCCACGTGCAGTTCTTTGCCCGTGAGGAATCTGATGCCGGATAAACCCAAGGGTTGCGTGTTGCCGGGTAAATCCAGGCCGTTGATGTCCAATCCGCGCAGGGTCACCACATCGTTGGGGCCGGCGTTGATCACGATGCCGTTGCTGCCGGAAGCCAGCACCGCTGCGAGCGTGGGGGTGCCATCAATGGTGATGGATTTTGTGATCGTCACCGCGCCAAAGCCGCCGTTGTCGATGCAGTTAATCTCGCCGCCGGCGGCGGTTTTGGAAAGCGCGCTGGCAAAGGTTTTGCACGGCGCGGTGCGACTGCACGGGTTGGCGTCGTCGCCCGTGCCGGAGACCCAGGTGCGCGTGGCCTGCGCGTGCAAGGACGAAGCAGCCGCCAGCAACAAGCCGGCGGCGAGGAGGGTGGAAGAAATGAGTTTTGTTTTCATGAGTTGAGTTTGAAACTGCGGTTTGGGAGCAGAACCAATGCATCCGTCTGCCCGGCGGCGGTTCCCGTGGAGGGAGCAACGTCGAATTTCTGCCTAAAAAAGTTAAAACTCAAAACCTCTTTTCGTCGTGCCCGCTTTTCCCCACGCAGCCGGCTCCGTGTTGTTTATCACGCTGGACTCTTGCCGCTACGACACTTTTGCCGCGACCGACGCGCCGCACCTCAAAGCCATCGGCCCGCTCCATCGCGCGTGGGCGCCCAGCCATTTCACCTACGGCTCGCACGCGGCGATGTTCGTCGGCTTCACCCCCGGCGTCGCCGACGGCGCGCCGATCCCGTATGCCAATCCGAAGTTCGCGCGCCTTTTCAAAATGCGGGCGCTCGGTCATCCCGGCCACGCGCGCCCATTTTTTGAACTCGAAGGCCGCAACATCATCGACGGCTTTCGCCGCCGCGGGCTGCTCACTCTCGGCACCGGCGCGGTCGGCTGGTTCGATCCCGCACTGCCCGCCAGCGCGCCGCTCGTCGCCGACTTCGACCGCTTTTATTATCAAGGCAAAACCCACGCCTGTTTGCGGCCGCAACTCGCGTGGGTCTGGCCACAGCTCGCCGCCGCCGACCGGCCGGTGTTCCTTTTCCTGAACATCGGCGAAACGCACGTCCCGTATTATCACGACGGCGCGCCGTGGGACCCGGCGCACAATCCCTGCGTGCCCTTTGCCGGCGCGACGAACGACGCCGCGCTCTGCCGCGAGCGCCAGGCCGCCTGCTTGCGTTTCATCGACGCCGAACTCGCCCCGCTGCTCGACGCCTTCCGCGACGCTGCCGCCACCATCGTGCTCTGCGGCGACCACGGCGACGCCTGGGGCGAGGATGGGCTGTGGGAACACGGCATCGCGCACGAAAAAGTCTTCGAAATCCCGCTGCTCCTGCGCCTGCCCAGCCCCGCTCATCGAGGCGGCTTGCCTGGCGACGCGCCGAATTAGATCGACACCGGAGCCGCCGGATGGGCAAAATCGCAACGCCATGCGTTTACCCCCCTGCACCCTTGTCCTTCTCGCCGCTGGCCTGTTGTTGTTCCCGGCCGGCGCGCTCCACGCGCAGTTATCCAAAATTTTTGTTGCCTCCACGGGCAACGATGCCAACGACGGCTCGCGTGGCTCGCCGAAGCGCAACTTCCAGGCCGCCCACGACGCCGTCGCCGCGGGCGGCGAGATCGTCGTGCTCGACACGGCTGGCTACTCGGCGCTTTCCATCACCAAGAGCGTCTCGGTCATCGTGCCGCCGGGCGTGAACGGCTTTGTCACCGTCAGCGGCAACAATGACGGTATCGACATCAACACGGCCAACACGACCGATGTCGTCACCTTGCGTGGGCTCATCATCGAGAGCAGCGGTGGCCCCGCCGCTGGCGGCACCGGCATCAAAGCCACCCAAGTAGGCACGCTCATCGTCGAGGACTGCACGATTCGCAGCTTCATTACAGGCGTCAATTTCAACCCGGGGAACGCCGCGCAGGCGTCGGTTTACAACACGGCGGTGCGCGGCTGCGCCGACGGCTTGGTCTTTCAAACGTCCAAGGGCGTCAACGTCACGGCCACCACCACCGGCTGCCGCATCGAACAATCCACCGACGATGGCGGCGTAGTGGTAGCCACTGGCTCCCCGGCTGCCCAGGTAAGCGCGACGCTGGATAACTGCACGGTGCGCAACAATTATATTGCATTTTTCGTCGAGGGCGCAAACGCCGTGCTGCGCGCGAGCAACTGCACAATCACCGGCAACAACAACAGCGCGAGATTAATCTCCGGCGGCCAGGTGCTCAGCCGCGGCAACAACACCTTGGAAAACAACACCAACGGCAACACCTTCCCGGCCACCTACAGCGCCAAGTAGGCTGCTGCTGCCGTCGCCGCCGCCGGCAAAACGCCCGTTGCGGAATCGCGGCGCGATACTTGGGGCATGAAACTGCCCGCCCGTTCTTTTGCCCTGTCCGTTCTTCTCGTCGCCGCCTTGTGCCTGCTCTTGCCCGCCGCGCCGCTGCACGCGCAAGCCACAAAAATCTTCGTCGCCAGCTACGGCGACGACGCCAATGATGGCAGCCGCGGCAGTCCCATGCGGAACTTCCAAGCCGCGCATAACGCCGTCGGCGCGGGCGGGCAGATCGTTGTCCTCGACACCGCTGGTTACGGCCAACTGAACATCGGCAAAAGCGTCAGCATCACCGTGCCGCCGGGCGTCAACGGCTTTGTCACCGCCACCGGTAACAGCAACGGCCTCGCTATTGCCGCCGCGAGCGCCAGCGTCGCCTTGCGCGGCCTTATCATCGAGGGCGGGAGCAACGGTAACCCCGGCTCCGGCGGCACCGGCATCAGCGTAACCACCGTGGGCAATCTGACCGTCGAAGATTGCACGGTGCGCAATTTCAACGCGGGCATCCTCGTTTCCACCACTCAACCCGCCAAGTGTTACCTGCATGACTGCACCGTGCGCGGCTGCTTCAACGGCTTGAGCGTGGTCAGCAACGCCGGTGGCGTCGCCGCCGTCGCCACCGGCTGCCGGGTAGAGCAAAATCTCAACGTCGGCGCCTCCGCTCAAGGTCTCGCCAGCGCGGACCTGACTCTGGTCGATTGTGTCATTTCGGGGAACGCCACCGGCATCGCGAGTCAATTTGCCGCCGCCTTGGTGCGCGTGGACAACTGCTGTATCACGAGCAACAACACAAATGGAGTGACTTCCAGTTCCGGCGGTCAGATTGTCTCGCGTGGCAACAACACGCTGGAGAGCAACGGCGGCAACAACGCCTTCCCCGGCACCTACAGCGCGAAGTAGGGCGGCCGGCGACTGAGAGGACAGGCAATAGGCGCCGCGCCTGTGGGAGCACACCCCGTCAACGCGGCGGGCAGGCGCGATGCATGATTATATGAAAGCATTTCCTTGGTCTGCCTGTTTCTCTCTCCTCCTGCTGCTCGCCGCCGCGCCTGCGACGGCGCTCCACGCCCAAGCCACGAAAATCTTCGTCGCTTCCTTTGGCAACGACGGCAACGACGGCTCGCGTGGCTCACCGAAAAGAAACTTCCAAGCCGCGCATGACGCCGTCGCCGCCGGCGGCCAGATCGTCGTGCTCGATACCGCCGGCTTTGGAGCCCTGAACATTACGAAGAGCATGAGCGTCACCGTGCCGCCCGGAGTCAACGGCTTTGTCAGCGTGACTGGAATCAACAACGCCGTCACCATCAACGCGTCGGCCTCGGCCACGGTGAGTCTGCGCGGCTTGATCCTCGAAGGCGGGGGCGGCAGCGGCACGAGCAGCCACGGCATCCTGGGGAGCAACGTCGGCCATCTCGTGGTCGAAGACTGCGTGGTGCGTAACTTCGACTACGGCATCGATCTCGACCAGTCGACCGACGGATTTCTCCAGGTGCACCGCGGCAGCGTGCGCGGTTGCACGGTCGCCGTGCTTTTGCAGGTGGAAAACCAGGCCAATCTGCGCGGCATCGTGACGGATTGCCTAATTGAAAATAATTACGAGGGCCTGGGCGTCGCCTCCGGGGTGGGTGCGAGCGCCACGCTGACGGCCTCGCGTTGCGTGCTTTCCGGCAACAATGTGGCGCTGTCTCCCTTTGGCAGCAGCGCCATCGTGTATGCCGACGATTGCCGCGCGCAGGGCAACACCAAGGTGCTCAATATTTCCGACGGACTGGCCTACACTCTGAACAACAATAGCTTCACGGCCAACGGGGGCAGCGATAATTTCACCGGCTCGGTGCCGGCGCACTGAGCGGCCAAAAGACGGCGGCTGAGCCTCACGCCAAAACGGCCTCCGCATCTCCCGAGTTCACCGCTGGCGTGCGGCTCAGCCGCGGTAAAAACGCGCTGGAGAGAAGCCTTGCTTGGTCGCTTCCAAACTCGACAACAGCCGGCTTTCTTGGAACAAGGCCGGGCAATGGAAATCTGTGCTCGTATTCTCACCCCGTTCCTCTCTCTGCTTCTGCTCGCCCTCGGCCCGGTCGCCGCGCTGCGCGCCCAAGCCGCAAAAATCTTTGTGGCCTCCTACGGCAACGACGCCAATGATGGCTCGCGCGGCACGCCCGAACGCAACTTCCAGGCGGCGCACGACGCCGTCGCTGCCGGCGGGCAGATCGTCGTGCTCGACACCGCGGGCTATGGGGCGCTGAGCATTAATAAGAGCATCAGCGTCACGGTGCCGCCGGGCGTCAACGGCTTTATATCGGTGAGCGGTAATAGCGCCAGCGGCATTGTCATCAACGCCGCCGGCACGGACAGCGTCACTTTGCGCGGGCTCATCATTGAGGGCGGCGGCAACGGCATTGGCGACACCGGCTCAGGAATTTTGGCCAACAGCATCGGCAACCTGGCCATCGAGGACTGCACGGTGCGCAACTTCAGCGAAGGCATCTACCTGCTTTCCACGGCATCAGCCAAGATTTACGTGCGTCACAGCACCCTGCGTGGCTGCGGCTATGGGCTTGACGTGGAAAACGGCTCGGGCAGCGCGGCCAGCGCGACCGCCATTGCCAGTGAGTGTGTGATCGACCAGTGCACCATCGATGGCGTCGTGGCCCTCCCTTCCAGTGCTGGCAGCGTGGACCTCACCCTGGCCGACTGCATTATTTCGGGCAACAAAAACGGACTGCGCACGGCCGGCTCCCTCTCAACCGCCTCCGTCATCCGGGTGGACAACTGCCGCATTACCGGCAACGCCAGCGGGGTGGTCGTCCAGGGAGGCCAAATTCTCAGCCGCGGTAACAACAAGCTGGAGAAGAACGCCAACAACAACGCCTTCCCCGCCACCTACAGCGCGAAGTAAGACTGCTGGAGAGAACGAAGACGACGCACCGACGCCAATCGGCGGCGCGCCAAACAGCAGGGTGGGCGAGGGCGGCGGTGCGCGCTGCCGCCGCCGTGGCAGTCAACCGTCCGTGGGCGGGAGGCAGCACGATACTTTAGGCATGAAAACGCTCGCCCGTTCTGTTCTCCTGCTCGCCCTTCTCGTCACCGGTCTGCTGCCTGCCACGCGCCTTCACGCCCAAGCCTCCAAAATTTTCGTCGCCTCTTACGGTAACGACGCCAATGATGGCTCGCGCGGCAGCCCGAAACGCGACTTCCAGCCCGCCCACGATGCCGTGGCCCTTGGCGGCCAGATCGTCGTGCTCGACACCGCCGGCTACGGGGCGTTGAACATTGCCAAGAGCGTGACCATCACCGTGCCGCCGGGCGTCAACGGCTTTGTCACGGTGGCCAACTCCGCCACGGCCATCACCATCAATACGACGACCACTGGCGACGTGGTCACTTTGCGCGGACTCATCATCGAGGACGTCACCTCCGATGGCCTCCCCTTTGGCGGCAGCTACGGCGTTAACGTGCTCAAGGCGGGCATTGTCAACGTGGAAAACTGCACGGTGCGCAACTTTGCCTACGGCATCAACCTGGCCACCGCCAACGCGGCGACTCTCAACGTCTTTGGCTGCGACCTGCTCGGCAACGGCTACGGCGTCGCGGTGCAAGCCACGACGGCCGTGACCCTGGCAGCCGTGGTCGCCGACTGCCGTTTCGTGGCCAACGATCCGGCAGTTTACACCAATACCACCAACGCCAGCGGCAACGCGGACGTGACCGTGAACAACTCCGTCTTTTCCCGCAATGGCGACGGACTCTACGCCAACGGGGCAACGACCATCCGGGTGAGCAACAGCAGCATCACCGGCGGCACCGGCGGCGGGGTCCACCAGGGCGACGTGCAGAAGTCGCTCATTCTCTCGCGCGGCAACAATACCTTGGAAAAGAACGCCAGCGCCAACACCTTCCCCGGCACCTACAGCGCGAAGTAGCGCGCGCCACGCTTGCGAAAAGGCATCGGGGGAGTCTTACTGAAAGCCGTCGCCCGGCGCGTCGAAGCAGATCGGGCCGATGGGCCGGCCGGTGGTGTCGATGAAGCCCCAGACCGGCGGGCCATTCACGCCGCGGGCGACGAGCGCGCGGCCGTGGATGAAGCGGGTGACGCCGGGATAATCGGCGAGGATGGCCCAGCGGCCGGACGGGTCGATAAAGCCCCAGCCTTCGTCGTGGATCGTTGGCGCGCGGTCGTCGGAGAAATCGCCGACGTTAAGCAGCGCGGGCGGGATGACCTCCGTGCCGGCGGTGTTCACAAAACCCCAGCGTTCCTCGGCTCCCCGCACCGCGGCGAGGCCGTCGTGGAAATCGCGCGCGTCGGTGTAGCGCAACGGGATCGCCACGCGCCCGCTCGCGTCGACGAAGCCCCACTTGCCACCGTAGAATTTGCCCTCGTCGCCCTGCCAGCCGCCGACGTTGACGGCGGCAAGTCCTTCAGAAAAGGAGCGCGCGCCGCTAAAGAATATGCCGCCCGCAGCGGCGTCGCCGTTGCGATCCGCAAACCACCATTTGCCGCCGCGGCAGACGTTGGCCAGGCCGTCGTGATAATCGCCGGCCGCATCGAGGATCGCCGGCAGCACTTCCTTGCCCGCGGGGTCGATGTAACCCCACTTCCCGCCGCGTTGCACCCGCGCGAGGCCCTCGCTGAAATCTCCGGCCGCTTCGTAGCGGGCGGGGATCACCAGCTTGCCGGCGCTGTCGATGAAGCCCCATTTGCCGCCGCTGCGCACGGCGGCGAGTCCTTCGGAGAAAAATCGCGCGCTGCTCCAGCGCGGCTCAAGGGTAACGTTTGCATCTTCATCGACGTAACCAAACGCGCCCTCAAAGCGCACTGGAAACCAAGTGCCACGCATCGACGGCGGTGGTGGCGTCGCGGCGGGGGGAACGGATTGGTCTCGCGATACGGCAGGCTCCGCGCGCAACAGCCGGTCGGGACGCGCGCGCGCCGGCGACGCCGCAACTGGCGAGGCATCGGCGCGGGGCGTCTCGGTTTCTGGGGCAGCCGGAGGCGGTTGCCGCGAGCAACCCGACACGCCAGCCGCCCATTCGCACGCCATGAGCAGGCAGAGCACTGCGAACCAACGGCAGCGCACGATTTTCATTCCGTTGCCAGCGTTGCCATTGAGGAGCGGTCCGGAATGAATTTTTGGCTTCTGCCGTTCAGCAGCATCTTACCATCCAACCCGGGCCGTCTTTCACAAAACCTACTACGTTTCTCGCAGCAGGACCGATATAATATTTGTCCGGTTATTCAATAGATCGGGTGGTTTAAGCACAGGCGTCTCCTGGCGCGCGCAAATCAGCTTGTCACTTTGCCGCACGCGGCGGCAAGCAGCCGGTGGGTGACGAGCTAATTCAACCTCGCCTCGGTCATCCACGCCAAGAGCAACCTGACCAGCGCAGGCCAACCCGCGCCGAGCGGCGGTATTGCCATATACGGGGGCCTGCGCGCCGCGCGTCCCAAGCGCACCGCCGTCGCGCAAAAAACTCCGCGTCCCGCCAGCGCCGCCCGCCGCCTGCTTTCACTGCGGAGCATAGGTGCCGATGGAGCCGGTCGCCGTGTTGTGGGCCACGGTGTTGTTGCCGCGCGAGCTGATGGTCGCCGCCTGGCTGTTGCTGATGTTGTAAGCCGTCGCGTTGTCCGTGATCGCGCAGGCGTCCAAGCGCACGGCCGCGCCGCCGCCGTCCGCGTTGATGCCCACGTTGTTCGAGCTGATCGAGCAGTTGAGCAGGCTGATCTGCCCGCTAACGCCGGCATCGACGCCGGTGGGATTGTTGAAGATCGCGCAGCCTTGCAGGGTCAATGTGCCGCCCGCGCCGTTCACGCCGGTGTTCTTGTTGTTCGCCGCGGTGCAGGCCAGCAAGACTCCGCTCGCCCCGTTCGAGACAGAGAAGCCGGTGTAGTTGCGTGCCGCCACGCAATCGTGGGCCATGACTTTGGTGGAGAAATAGGTGGTGATGCCCTCCCCGCAGGATTCAAACTGGCAGCCCTCAAAGGTCGTCGTCAACGCCACGCCGTTCACGCCGGCGACGAGGGCATTATTGGAGCAGTTGCGCAGCTTGCAGCGGGTCATAAGCAGGCTGGCGGGCGAGCCGCTGGTAAAGTTCACGCCGATGAAGGTGAAGCCCTGGATGACGCATTCGCTGACGTTGAGCGTGCCGACGTTGGCCACATTGATGCCGTAGCTGGCGCCGCCCGAGCCGCCGGTGTTCTCGATGGTCAGCCCGCGCAAGGCGACGATGTCGCTCGCGCCGGCATTGACCGTGATGGCCGTGGCGCCGCTGGCGCTCACGCTGATAAGGCCGGTGACGCCCGGCGGGCAGGTGATGGTGACGCTCTTGGCGATGGCCAGCGCTCCGTAGCCGGCGGTGTCTAGCGCGACGACTTCACCGCCCGCCGCAAGCCCGTCGTGGGCGGCTTGGAAGTTGCGCTTGGGATTGCCGCGGCTGCCGTCGTTCGCGTCGTTGCCCGTGGAGGCAACGTAGAGTTTCGTGGCTTGGGCATGGAGTGCCCCGCTGGGCAGCAGGAGAAAGCAGAAGCCGAGCATTAACCTAGCGCGCAGAGAGGTTTTCATGCTCTCAGTATCGCAACCATCCGGCGGGACGGTTGCTTGATGCCAGTCCGCGAGTCCATCCGCGACACCCGTGGCAGGCGAGGGGAAAACGGTGCCGGCTGCGCTCTGCCGGCCGGCTTGCAGTCCGAAATTATCGAGGCGCACTTGCGATGGAGGGTCGCGTTGCGCGCCGGCCGCTGTTATCACTGCTCGCGGCATGACTTTTCCCCAACTCTTTGCGCCACCGGTGCCGCGCCGCCTGGTCAGATGGCACGGCTCGCTCCTCGGGCTGACGACGCTCCTGCTCGTGGCGGTGGCGACAAGCGGTTGTTCGCGCCAGCCTGCCACGCATCAGCGCGAGCCGGCGCGGCTTTTCCCGGTGCGCATCGAGGGGAAGTTCGGTTTTGTCGATCGCGAGGGAGCCGTCGCGATTCCGCCGCGTTTCGAGGCCGCGCGGCTGTTCTCCGAAGGCGTCGCCGCGGTGCGCTCAGGCGTGAAGTGGGGATACATCGATCCCACGGGCAAGGAGACGGTCGCCGCGCAGTTCGATGCGGCGGGGGATTTTTGCGAAGGCTTGGCGCGGGTGCGCGGCAACGGCGGTCGCTGGGGCTTCATCGGCCCAACGGGCAAACCGGTGATCGAGGCGCAGTTCGACGACGCCGGCGACTTCAACGGTGGCCACGCGCCGGTTCGCTCAGGTGCAAAATGGCAGTTCATCGACCGCCGCGGCCGGCCGGCGTTCGAGCGGCAGTTCGACGGCGCGCACGCCTTTTCCGAGGAGCTTGCTTCGGTGAACGTCGGCGGCAAGATGGAGGAGGATGGCGTTTTCAGCGGCGGCGTCTGGGGATACATCGACGCGCGTGGGCGCGACGCCATCGGCTTGCAGTTCCAGGGCGCGCGAGATTTTCACGAAGGCCGTGCCGCCGTGCGCGATGCCCACACCTGGGGCTTCATCGACGCCAAGGGCGCGCCGGTTTTCGCGAAGCGTTTCCTCGGGGTGGGTGATTTTTGCGAAGGCCGCGCGCTGGCCGTGAACGACGAGGGCTGGGGCTACATCGGCGTTGATGGCACCTGGGCGCTGAAGACCGACTTCCCCGGCGCCACACGCTTCAGCGGCGGCCGCGCCGTGGTCGAGCGCGACAGCAGCAAGGGGCGCTGGGAGCTGATTGACCTTGCGGGGCAGAAAGTCGGCCGCGCGGACTTCGAGATGCCAGGCACGTTTGAATAAAGCATCCCGCGTGTTTACGGAGGATAGTCCAGGCAGTGAGCGAGCACTTTCTTAGGAGATTCCACTACCGAATTTATGATTTGGACGGAAGGATTTATCCGATCATGAACTAAGCGGCAACTTTGCATTCCCGCGAAGTAATAAACTACCTTATCCGCGGCGAGAAAGAGAATCGAAGTTCCGTGTAAGCACCGCACTGGCCAATGAAATTTTCTACCACCGCCAAGCCATGGGAAGTTCCCTGCTGCGGTGCGACCTTCTTGTTCGGCACAGGTCCATCGGGAAGGTTTCAGCATGTTTTCTTTGGCTAACCGGTGTGCTTGTTTTTAAGTTGGAACTGTTGACGGCCTTTCGTTGATCTCTATGTCCTCGGACGTTGTTCTCCGCACCGAAAATCTTGGCAAGACCTATTCGATTTGGCCGACACCGATGGCTCGTTTGCAAGCGCCGATCCTGCGACGCCTGGTAAAACTTCCTCTGCTGCCACGGCGAACGCGCGAGCGCTGGAAGGGAAAGGCCGCGGACGCGCAACGCCTTTTTCACGCCTTGCGGGGAGTTTCGATTTCGGTGCGTCGTGGTCAGAGCGTCGGCATCGTGGGGCGCAACGGTTCGGGCAAATCGACCCTGCTTCAATTGATCGCCGGCACGCTGACGCCGTCCGCTGGTCAGGTGGAAGTTACCGGCCGGGTCGGGGCGCTGCTGGAACTTGGTTCGGGTTTCAATCCGGAGTTCACGGGACGGGAGAATGCCTTGCTCAGCGCCACCGTGCTGGGCTTTGATCGCGAACAACTCAACGCGCGCTTCGAGCAAATTTTGGCTTTCGCGGAAATTGGCGCCTTCATTGACCAACCAGTCAAGACCTATTCCAGCGGCATGATGCTGCGGCTGGCTTTTGCGGTGAACATTCACCTCGAGCCTGACATCCTGATTATCGACGAGGCGCTTTCCGTTGGCGATGTCGCCTTTCAACGCAAGTGCATCTCGCGCATCGAACAGTTCAGGCGCGACGGAGGAACACTCTTGCTGGTTTCACATGACCCTGGATCGGTCGTTGCCCTTTGTGACCATGCCGTGTTGCTCGAACGAGGAGAAGTCTTGCTTCAGGACAAGCCCAAGCTGGTTACCTCGCAGTATTACAAGCTAGCCTTCGCACCCGCCGACCGGTATGAGGAGGTAAAAGCTGAAGTGATGAGTGGCGTAGTCGTCTCCGCGGTGCCGCAGGCTTGTGGTTCTGTGAATGGTAACCAGTTCAATGATGAAGCGCACAGCCTGACGTCATCATCGACTCGCGCGTTTTACTTGCCTACCATGATTTCCCAGAGTGTGATCTCCTATCCGTCGCAAGGCGCGCGCATCGAAGCCCCGCGCGTTTTGGATGCTGACGGCAACCCGGTAAACATGCTCGTGCGCGGCGAGCGTTATGCCTACGAATATACGGTGACCTTCAATTCCTTGTGCTTCCGGGTGAGCTTTGGCATGGCCATCAAGACGGTTGGCGGCATTGAACTGGGCGCTTCTGGCTCGGGGAGTGAGGAGCAACTGCTGCCGGTGGTGGAACCCGGCACCTGCTTGACGATCCGGCACGAATTCGATTGCCGACTCTTACCGGGAGTTTATTTCCTGAATGCCGGGACGAGCGGGGTGGTCGGTCAGGACCGCAAATTTCTGCACCGACTCGTCGATGCCTACCTCTTTCGTGTTCAGGATGAGCCGGGCCTGCCGTTGCTGGGATTTGTCGATTTCGGCGGGACCGTCGCCGTCTTTGATCAGGCCGGGCATGAGATCACCAACCGGCGGTTGCCGGTTGCGAGCGTTTGATCGGGGCCGCCTTGCACTCGCTGGGTTTTTGCTTGCCTTGTAACGGGACGAAACTGAGCCTAACGTGCTCTTTCAAACCTCCTTTTGTTTTGAAGCGAAGTGCGTCCGTCCAAGAGCTTACCAGGCAGGAAAACAGGCGTCGGCGCTGTCTGCTCGTGCTCGGTATGCACCGCAGCGGCACTTCGGCCGTTGCTGGGACTCTTTCTGCCCTGGGTGTCGATCTTGGCTGCGACTTGATGCCGCCTGCCGGGGGCAATCCTTTTGGTTACTTTGAGCACCAAGGCGTGGTCGCGCTCAATGAAGAGTTGTTAGCCACAGCCGGCAGCGCCTGGCACCGGCCGCTGACCACGCAGGGGGCTGCCCATGCCGTCACGTCCCGGCCGGACGCCGTCGCGCACGTCAGCCTTGCCTTGCACGAGCAGTTCCATCAGTCGCCGCTTTGGGGTTTGAAAGACCCGCGGCTTTGCCGTCTGCTGCCGGTGTGGCTGCGGCTGCTCGCCGATCTGCGCAGCGAGCCGTGTGCTGTCATCGTGGTGCGTCATCCGCAGGAAGTCGTTGATTCGCTCTATCGTCGCGACGGGATAGCGCGTGAGGAGGGCTATTCGCTTTGGCTCCAGCATGTGCTGGCTGCGGAAGCCGCCACGCGTTCCGCCAAGATTCCACGCGCCTTCGTGACTTACGAGGCAATCCTGGCCGACTGGCGCACCACGGCTGACAAAGTCGCGCACGCGTTGGGGCTGACCTGGCCCATCGCCCCGGCTGCGGCCGCTACGCGTATCGAGTCATTTCTTTATCCCAAGTTTCATCACGAAAAGACTGGCCCCGCGGATCTGTGTCCCGCGGCCCCGCGTCACGTCTTCCAGCTTCTCACCCGCCTGGCAGAAAAGGGTGAAAATCCGCGCGTCCACCGGCAACTGGACCAGTTTCACCAAGCGTTTGAAGGTGCCATCGACTTGCTGCCGGCCGTTCTGCCGTTTGCTCCTGCTCCGCCGCTGACCTTCGAGCCGCCTCAGAGTCCCTTCGAGGAGGTGGCGTTCCAAATCTTTTTTCCGCGCCCGCACGGCTATGGCGAGGATTACAGCCTGCTCCACCGTTATCGTTCGGGCTTAGGCTGGCGGTGCTTGCAGAGCCGGCTGCCGCTCAGCGACATCAACCTCGACCGCGGGTTGAGGCTCGACCCGGCAAGCTGCGTTGCGCTCGTGGAAATCGGCCGCGTCGCCATCATTTCCGAACTGGATGGCCGCACGGTGTGGAGCGCGCACACTTTGGAGGATTTCGATCGCTTTCAGATTTCCGGAACCGCCCTGCGGCTTCCGCACGAACGGCACTTGGTCCTCTTCAGCCACGGCATTGATCCGCAGATCTATTTGCCCAGAATCGAGCTGCCGAAAACCAACGAACCGCTGCGGCTGGAAATCTGGATGCAGGCCCGCACCGGTGAACAAGGCCTGGCCGACTGGCTGCCACCCTGGCTGGAGTCTGTCGCTGCTTTGCGCACGCACAGCGAGCTGACAGCGGCGCAGTGCGCCGAGCTGGGCCGGGAGCTATCCCGGGCGCACCGGGATTTGGAAGCAGCTAACATCGCAGGAACTGAAAGCGCCAGGCAACTTGCCGAGGTGCGCGCGCAACTGGAAGGAGTGCAGACGGCCTGCGATGCGGCTGCCGCCCTGGTGCAAACTCGGGACGCGGAAATTCTCGCTACCCGGACGGAATTGGCTGAACTGCGAGCCGCCCTCAGCGCCGGTCAGGAAGCCATCCGCCTCACTGAAGCAGAGCTACTCGCGAGCCGGGCAGACGTTGCGCGTCTGCACGAGGAGTTGACGGATTTGCAAACCGAGCGACAACGCTTTGAGGAAGAATTGGCAGGCTCACGCACCGAACTTAACAAGACGCAGGCAATCCTGGCCGGTGAACAGGGTGCCCGCCAGACAGCCGAAACCAAGCTGAAAGAAGCATTGGCGAGGTTTGAGGCCGGTCAGGAACGACTCACCACAACGGAGGCCACGCTGGCCGCGGTGCAGACAAATTTAGCGGAAGCTGAACAACGCTGGGTGGAGCGATCGCTCCAAGAGGAACAGGGCCGAACATCGCGGTTGCAATCAAAACTGGCCGGTTTTTGGCGCGCGTTTTTTACGAGTGTGCCAGTCAGTTCGCATGACTCCACGCCCGATGCGGTGCTCTCGCATGGAGTGGAAAGGCAGGGCTTGCATCGTGCCTTTAAGCCTGCCCATCGCGGCGTGGAAGTTAATGATAGCAACGGCCATCATTGAAAGTTAAAATAACTCTAACGCACTGCCCCCCTCGCAAGGTGCGCCTCAAGCTAACTGATGCTGGGAAACCGTGACCGGACACACCTTTTTTAGACGACAAGTAACGCTTTTCCCCGCAACAAAGGATTGAAAGGCGCAACCCTGAAAGCAGTAAAATCGTCGCCGCCCCCGCGCATGAAAGTCAGCGCCCTCTCGCTGCCGCTCACCCCGCTCTCCAACGGACGCTGGCGCCGCTTGGTGCTGCCCGCGCTGTGCCTTGGCCTGCTCGGCTTCATCTGCTGGATCACCGCCCGCAAGGTGCTGGACCAGGACGACAACCGGCAGGTGTCCAGCAGCGGCGGCCCTGGCTCCGTGGCGTGCGATTGCGGGCGCCAGGCAGTGACGCGGCTCCTGCATTCACCCGGCACCGCCCAATGGCTGGAATCCTACGCCGAAAACATCGGTGGCAACCTCTGGCGCGCCACCGGCAAAATCGAGGCGCTGGACAGCACGGGTGCATGGACGGGCGAAGCGTGGGAAGTCATCTGCGAAGTCTCGGGCGACACCGCGACGCCGCGCTACGTCCGGCTCGGCACGCAGGAAAGCGGCAGCCGCCCCGCCGCCGCGGCTTCACAACGGGTGCAAACGCAGTCCCCAGCGAGCCAGCCTGCTGCTTCCATCGCCAGTCCATCTGTTGTTGTGGCGAACCCTGCGCCTTCGCCCACGACGCCCAATCCTTTTCCCAGTCCGATCCCAGCAGCGGCACGGGCGGCTGCTTCCTCGCCTTCGCCGGAGCGTCCGGAATACTGCATCTTGAGCGAGCCAGTGACCATCGTGATCGCAAGCGGGGTGATTTCCTTCGACGCCGGCGAACAGGTGCAGGTGTTGGAGCGCCAAGGCGACAAAATGCTCGTCACCGACGGCCGTTACCGCGTCGAGCTCGACGCAGCAAAGCTGCGTCAACCGTGATCGTGCCGCGCGTTCGGGGGGCGGCAGGAAACGGCGAATGAGTGCAACGAAATGAGCTTGCCGCATGAGCGGCGCGACCTGCGGTTAGGCCCCAGCCCGATTCAAAACAACCGCGTCGATGGCGTCAAGTTATGTCGAGGAGAAATAACCCTAGGTTTTTCACATAACTTGCTCTGAGAGAGCAATAAATGCGCGATGCAGGGTTCGAACCTGCGACTTCTTGCGTGTGAAGCAAGCGCTCTACCACTGAGCTAATCGCGCGGAGCATTGGAGCCAACTTTGCACGGCCCTAGAAAGCGACTTCGGCAAATGGCGCCCGGTATTTATGCACAGCCCGTCCCAGCCAGCAAGTGGCATTGCCAGCGTCCTCGCGAGCACTTGGGCCATGCGGAGCGGCTTGCAGATTCGAGGCATCTCGGTAAGAGGTGATGCGCGTATCGAACGCGCGCTCTTACCTTCATGCAAACCTTGCCAACTGCAGGCCCGAAACGCATCCCACCCTTTGTGCGCGACTGGGTGGTGTCTCTGCTTTGGCTCGCTCTGGTGTTCAACGCCTCCAGCGACGCATTTTCTTCCGCCAACACGTCCCGTTTTATCGGCCCCGCGCTGCACTGGCTTTTTCCCGCCCTGTCTCCAGCCAAGCTCGTGACGGTGCATGCTTTGATCCGCAAGTCGGCGCACGTGGCCGAATATGCCGTCTTGGCCGCGCTGTTTTGGCGCGCCTTGCGCCGGACCCCGCCGCTGGCATCTGCGGATAGCCGGGGCTGGCGTTGGTGGCCGGCACTGGCCACGCTCATGGCTGCAGGGCTGTGTGCAACCATTGATGAATGGCACCAGACCTTTGTCCCGTCGCGCACCGGTTCGGCCCGCGATGTAGCCATCGACGTCGCCGGCGCGACACTGGCATTACTCCTGTTGCGGCTCGCATTCTTTCTGCGGCGTCGCGCGCAGCCGCGTGCCACGGCGGTCGCAGCTTAGTCCCGCGCCGCTACAATTCGCGTCATGAAAAAACGCGCGGCTGCCGCTGACGCCTCGCAGCAGCAACCACCAACGTCAGCCGTTGCAACCGCCGCCCCGGCCCGGCTCGGTTTCGCCGTGCTGGTGCTCGGGCAGGCGGGCTTGAAAAGCGCCGACTTGCGCCGCTGGCAAAACGCTCCGCACCTGCGCGTCTCGCTCGAATATCTGCGGGCGATTTTTGATTATCTCCAGCGGCACGCGATCAGGATGTATCGCATGTCGAGCGACGTGGCGCCCTACATCACACACCCGGACCTGCCGCAATTTCACCGGCAGGTGGAGGAATGCGCGCAGGAACTCGCCGACCTCGGCGCCGTTGCGCGCGAGCAAGGGCTGCGGCTCTCTTTTCATCCGTCGCAATATATCATCCTCAACAGTCCCAATCCGGAGGTGAATCGCAAAGGAGCGCTCGATGTCGATCGTCAGGCGGCGATGCTCGACGCCATGGACGCCGGACCGGACGCGGTGGTGGTCATTCATGTGGGCGGGCGCTACGACGATCCGGCGGCGGCGCGCGACCGGTGGATTCATACTTACGAGCACGTTCTTTCCGAGCCGGCGCGGCGGAGGTTGGTGCTGGAAAATGATGATGTTTCCTTTTCCGCAGCCGACGTGCTCTACATCCACGAACGCTGCGGCGTGCCGCTGGTGTTCGATCACCAACATTTTTGTTGTCTGAATCCAGCGCGCCTGGAGCTGGTCGAAACCGCCGTCCGCTTTCTGCGCACCTGGCCAGCGCAGCGGCGTCCGAAGCTGCACTTTTCCAGCCCGCGCACGCAACTGCGCGAGGTGCAGCGGCGCAATCGCCAGACGAAAAAACTGGAGACCGCTTTTCTGCCGCCGGTCTGGACCGGGCACGCCGATTATTGCGATCCGTTCGTGTTTATCCAATTCATGCGGCAATTGTCCGCGGCGAATGCGCGGGACTTCGACGCCATGCTCGAAGCGAAGGCAAAGGACTTGGCGTTGCTCCGCTTGCGAACAGACCTGACGCGTTACGCGCCGGACGTGGCCGCGCGTTTCGGACTCACGAACCACGAGGCTGCGGCAGCCTCCGAGGAGCCAGCGGAAGCCGTGACCTGATTGCCGCGCCGCCGCCAGCGTGAGGCGAGGTTCACACTTCAAAAAATGACCGCAGCTTGCTGAGAAAACCGGCGCGATATTCCTCCGCCTTCTCACCTGCCAGCGCGGCATCGTCAGCGGCGCGCGCTTGCAGAATTCCCTCGGTTTCCATTTGCCGCCGGGCGAGCAGATCGCTCAGGCGCGGCAGCAGGCTGGGATCGCTCACGATGATTTCGGCAAAGACCGTCTTGGTAATTTCCAGCACCTCGCAGTCGCTGGCCGCCAGCACGCTGGCGCGGCGCGGCTCGCCGGTGAGCAGGCTCATTTCACCAAAACAATCGCCCCGCCGCAAGGTCGCCACGCGCGTCGGCGCGCTGTCTTTCGTTGCGCCGATGGTGACGCCAGCCTCGCCGCGGATGAGCACAAACATGCTCGAGCCATCCGTCCCTTCGCGGATGATCGGCTCGCCGCGGCCGTATTGGTGCAGGTTGGCATGATCCACCACGGTCTGCAGCTGCTCGTTGGCCAGGCCTTGAAAAATCGGCTGCGCGCGCAGCAGTTCGCCGGCGGCGACGCGTCGTTCGTCCCGGCTGTGTTGCGCACCGTTGGCGCCGTCGGCTCGCCCGCCAGTGCGCTCGACATGCAGCGTGCGGATGGGGAAGGGGATGCGAATGCCCGCGCGCCGCAGTGCATACCAGATATGGGTTTGCACCGAGTCATTGGCTTGATTGTAAAGCCGATGATCGGCCAGCCAATAGCGGACCTCGTAGTTCACGGCGCTCTCGCCGAAGGATTTCAAAAAAACATTTGGGGCAGGCTCCCGCAAGACGTGCTCGCCGTTCGCCGCCGCGCGGGCGAGCAACTCCTTCACCCGGTTTGGCGGCACGTCGTATTCGATGCCAATCTCGAACCGCATCGCATGGCAACGCCGCTGGTGCGCATGGTAATTGACGACCGGCGCGCGCACGACGTGAAGGTTCGGCACGTCGAGTTGCACGAGGTCGTTGGTGCAAAAGCGCGTCGAACGCCAGTTGAGTTCGACCACCTGCGCGTGCCGGCCTTCGAAGAGCACCCAGTCGCCCAACTCGAAGGGTCGGCCGAATTGCAGCGCCAGGCCCGCGATCACGTTGCCCAGCGTGTCCTGCATCGCGAAGCCGAGCACGATGCCGATGACGCTGGAGCCGGCGACCAGCCCGGCCACCGGCAGGTCGTAGATGACGCCGATGACGAACAGCGTCGTCGCCAGCATCAACAGCCCGGCGGAGATTTCGCGAACAAATTTTGGAACGGTCGCCTTGCGCCGGGTTTCAAAATAACCGTGCCAGAGAAACCGGTTGATCGGACGGACCAGCGCGAGCGCGCCGAAAAAAATGCACGCCGCGCCGAGGTGGCGCCGCGCCGAAAAATCCGGCGCCAAAATCGTGAGCGCCAGCCACGGGCCAAAGGTCAGGCAGAAGAGATGAAAAACGGCGCCGAGACGCAGGCCGGAACGCGCCTTGAACAGCCGGCCGAGGCCGAGCGTGAGCAGGTAGATTCCCACCGCCACGGCGGCAATTTCCACGTCCAACGGCCAGTCGGAGAAGGGCAGCACCTCGGCCATCGAAACTGGCTTCGAAGGAGGAAACAACGAAACCATGTCTCCAATCTAGCGGGCGGCCAGGCGAAGGCTCAAGCCTCCGTCGCTTCGAGAAAGCCCTCGAGCTGCCGGATGCGCGTCGGATGGCGCATCTTGCGCAAGGCCTTGGCCTCGATCTGGCGGATGCGTTCGCGGGTGACTTTGAACTGCCGCCCGACTTCCTCCAGCGTGCGGCTGTAACCATCGACCAGGCCGAAGCGTTGTTCGAGCACCTGGCGCTCGCGTTCGGTCAGCGTGTCGAGCACATCTTTAATTTTGGCTTTCAGCAACACGATGGCCGTCATGTCGCTCGGGTTGTCCGCGGTTTTGTCCTCGATGAAATCGCCAAAATTCGTCTCCTCGCTGTCGCCGACCGGAGCTTGGAGCGAGATCGGCTGCTGCGCCATTTTCAACACTGCGCGCACCCGCTCGACCGGGAGTTGAACTTCTTCGGCGACCTCCTCCGGAGTCGGCTCCCGGCCGTATTCCTGGACGAGCTGCTTTTGCACGCGCATCAGCTTGTTGATCGTCTCGATCATGTGCACCGGAATGCGAATCGTGCGCGCCTGGTCGGCGATCGAACGCGTAATGGCCTGCCGGATCCACCACGTCGCGTAGGTCGAAAATTTGTAGCCGCGGCGATACTCAAATTTCTCGACCGCCTTCATTAGGCCCATGTTTCCCTCCTGGATCAGATCGAGGAAGGACAGGCCGCGGTTGGTGTATTTTTTGGCGATGGAAATGACCAGCCGCAAGTTCGCTTCCACCATCTCGGTCTTGGCTTTGAGCGCCTTGCGCAGCCACGCTTTTAACTCGTGATATTCCGCGGCGAACTCCGCCGGGTTCAGCCAGAGCCGGCCTTCCAGTTCGCGCAGTTTCGCAGTGTAATCCGGGCGCGGCTTCGCGACCGCGCCGGCGTGCCCGTTCGTCCCGGCCGGCTCAATGGCGGAAAGGTGCGTCAGCAGCCGGAAATTTTCGTCGGCCAGATGCACAAATTCCTCGGTGACTTTTTGTTTGAAGAAAAATTTCGGATAAAGCTTGTGCAGCGACTCGCGGTTGCGCTCGAACTCGCGCCCGAGCCGTTCGCGTTCCTTCACGCCGCCGCGCGGGCCGGATTCGAGCCGTTGCAGATAAGTTGCGCTCAAGCTGCCGGCGAGTTTTTCCACCTGGTCGCACAGCTTCGGCAAACCTTTCATGTAGCGCTCGCGGCTCTCGATTTTTTTGTCGAGGATCACGCGATCGAACCGCTCCCGGCCTTCGATCAGCTTTTGCGCCAAATCCAGGTGCGCGCGAGCCGTGAAACCGAAGCGGTTGAGGGACGATTGCACCCGTTCCTCAGCGTCCTCAATGCGCTTGGAGATTTCGACTTCCTGCTCGCGGGTCAGCAGCGGGACCTGGCCCATTTGCTTGAGATACATCCGCACCGGATCGTCGAGAATGTCGAGCCGGCCCGTGGTGCGTTCCTCGGCTTCCTCGGTGCGGCTGGCGGGTTCTTCCTCCTCCTCGGCTTCACCTTCGCCGTCGCCTTCGGCCTCGGTGTCCTGTTCTTTTTTGCCGTCCTTGTAACGGTCCACGTCCGAGGCCTCGATGATGTCGAACTCCATTCCTCGAAGCTGGGTCAATACCGCGTCAAGATCGTCGCCATCCGTGAGCGTGGGCGGCAACGCCTCGTTGATGTCCTCGAAGGTGAGGTAGCCCTGTTCCTTGGCGAGCTTGATCAGCTCGCGGATCTTCTCCTGCAAATCGGCCGCGTCGTGCGCGACCGGGGCTGCCGTCGTGGTGCCTGGCATCGCCTCGCTGC
Organism: Verrucomicrobiota bacterium; assembly: GCA_019241085.1. Classification (GTDB taxonomy): domain Bacteria; phylum Verrucomicrobiota; class Verrucomicrobiia; order Chthoniobacterales; family SZAS-18; genus JAFAXH01. The sequence goes on from JAFAXH010000113.1 coordinate 29,929, forward strand.
CGGGCGAAGTGGTCGCCTTGTGCTTCGCGGACGCTTTCGACACGCTCGTTTTGACTTTGGCCGAAGGCGGTTTTTCCAACGTCCGAGCCTTGCTCGCGGACGCGGCCGACTGGGAATGAGCTTTGGAGGTAGAGGATTTCGCGTCGGAGGCTTTTTTGGGAGCGTGAGACGACGAGGTAACTCTAGCCATAGCAGGGCAACAAGTGCGGACGAGCGTGCAGACGAAGAGCAGACGGACGGGTGGAGGAACGACCGAGGCGCGCAATCCCTAGATCGCCGGCCGCCGCGCCGACAAAAGCCGCGCAATATCAGCAAGCCGTTTTTGGAGGTCAACAACTTCTTTTTGCAGCCGCGTTTGTTCGGCCTCCGGCAGGCCCGGCAGCCGCAACCGGCTGGTGCGAGAGGCGACCTGCCGGCCGAGGTCGTATTGCTCGGTCCATAGCCAGCACGCTTCGGCCTCGGCTTCGACTTCCGCCGGGTCGGGCAGGGGATCGAGCAGGCGGGCGGAGAGGTAGGCTTCCTCAGCCGAGGTGAGAGTGGCAAAAAATGCGCTGAGCGAGGCTGGCTCGTCGGGCCGCAAGTTCTCCGCGCCGAGCACACGCACCAGCAGCTCGCTGCCGGGCACGCGCGCGAGCCGTCCCGGCCAGTCGGGTTGCGCGCGCAGGAGCGCGTGAACGCCCGCTTCGCGCAGCGCCAGAGTCAGCAATCGCGCGATGGCATTGGGTGGGGACTGAAAAGCCGGGGCGGCGACTTTTGGCGACTCGCCTTGGGTTACGTCAACCGCTCCACCCGCCGCGGCTTCGTCGGCGCGGCTGGCATGGTTGGACCGCGGTTTCAAGCCGCGCACCAGCGCGCGAAACGCCTCTGCCGGCACGCCCAGCCGCGCGCTGACTTTGCCTGCCACGGCCTCGCGCAACGCCGGCTCGCCGACGAGCGCCACGCTCTCCGCCATCCGGCGGCTGAACTGCGCCTGGCCGCGCGGCGTGGTCATGTCGAACGCGCGTCCCAAGCGTTCGATTTGAAAATCAAAAAAATCCTGCGCCGCGCCGACCCGTGCGCGGAACGCCTCGGCGCCCCCGCGGCGGATCAGCGAATCGGGATCTTCACCCGCCGGCATCGTCGCCACGCGCACGCTCAGCCCGGCTTCCAGCAGGGCGGCAAACGACCGCTCCGCCGCCTGCTGCCCCGCGGCATCGGCGTCGAAGCAGAGGATCACCTCGTCGGCGTAACGCTTGAGCAGCCGCGCCTGCCGCTCGGTGAGGGCCGTCCCCTGCGGCGCGGTCACGTTTTTCACGCCGGCCTCGAACGCGCGGATCAAATCGAGCTGGCCTTCGCAAACAATCGCCGTCTTCGCCTCCAAGATCGCCCGGCGCGATTTGTCGAGACCGAAGAGCACTTTGCCCTTGGTAAAAAGCGGCGTCTCGGGCGAGTTCACATATTTCGCCACGCCTTCCGCGTCCGCCCGCAACACCCGGCCGGAAAAGGCGATGACCTCACCAAGCTCGTTGCAAATCGGAAACATCAAACGGTCGCGAAACCGGTCATAAATCCGCAGCCCGGCGATCCGCGACGCCACATCGCTGGCCAGCGCTGCCGCCGCGGCTTCTTCGTCCCTGGCTTTGACCAAGCCGCTGTGGATCAACTCTTCGACCGAGTAGCCGCGACCGCGCGCCCAGGTTAAAAAAACATCCCAGCCCTCGGGCGCATAACCGAGCTGCCAGGTGTTCGCCGTTTCGCTGCCAAACTCGCGCCGCTGCAAGTAGGCGCGGGCATGCGCCGCAAACTCTTTTTTCGTCAGATTTTTGTGAAACCATTCCGCCGCCTCCGCGTGCAACCCGAGCAAGCGCCGGCGCAAGCGCCCCGCGCCGGCTTCGTGTTCGTCACCGGGTCCGCCAGCTTCCTCGACGATGGGCACATTGGCGCGCTCGGCCAGCCGGCGCACCGCGGCGGGGAAGTCCAGGTTCTCATAATTCATGAGAAACCGGAAGACGCTGCCGCCCGCGCCGCAGCCGAAGCATTTGAAGCTCTGGCGTTGCGGATTGACGGTGAACGACGGACTTTTTTCGCGATGAAACGGGCAGAGCGCCTTGAAGGTCGCGCCAGCTTTTTTCAATGGCACGTAACTGCCGATGACCTCGACGATGTCGTTGGCGGCGGCGACCTGCTCGATGGTCTGTGGCGAAATGCGAGGCACGGAGGGAAAGGACGAATTGCCAATGACGGATGCAATTCGTTGGCGACTACTTTAACCTCGCGCAGCCAGTTTCGTCATTCATCATTCGCCATTTCCTCCCATGCGCCTCCTTGACCGTTACATCGGACGCGAACTCATCGTCACCGGGCTTTTCGCCGTGGCGACGTTGAGCTTTGTCATCGTCCTCGGCCAGATTTTCAAAAAGCTCTTTGAATACGTCATCGAGCACGATGCGCCGGCGAGTTTCATCCTCACCTTCATCGCCTACGCGCTGCCGGCGTCGCTGAGCTTGACGATCCCGTGGGCGTTTCTGACGGCGGTGCTGCTCGTCTTCGGCCGGCTCTCGGCGAACAACGAATTGATCGCGTTGCGCTCCGCCGGCATCAGCATCCCGCGCCTCGCCGTGCCCGTGCTGGGCGTGGCCGCGCTGGGCTGCGCGATCTGCTTGTGGATCAATCTCTCCGTCGGCCCGCGCGCGCAGCAAAATTTGAAGGACGCCTTTTTCCAGATGGCGACGACCAATCCGGCGGCGGCCTTCAACAGCGACCGCGTGATCACGGCGTTTCCCGGCCGCAAGATTTACGTCGGCAACAAGCAAGGCGACGAGTTGCAAAACCTGCACGTCTTTGAACTGAACAACGACAACGTGCCGATGCGCGTGGTCTATGCCGAGCGCGGCTGGCTGGAAACCGACCTGCCGAACAAACAAATCAAAATGCGGCTCGAAGGCACGCGTTACGAACAGCGCGACGAGCACAATCCCGCCGACCTGCACCGAGTGCGCGACGGCATCACCGCGGGCGTGCTGCCGTTCCCGGTTTCACTGGAGGAACTGTATGCCAAGCGCCAGGGCCGGCGGCGCATCGAGTCGCTGAACATGACGGAGCTGCGCAATGAAATTTACAGCATGCACGGCAAAGTCCTCGCCGACCGCAAAGCCGTGACCGCCGCGCGCGCCGCCGCCGCCGCTGCTGCCGCCACGCCCAGCCCGGATTCTTCGCCGTGGAATGTGGAAGGGGAAAATTCGCCGCCCGCGTCATCTGCCTCGCCGGAGCCCACAGCCGTTGAAACTCCGACCGCCGCGCCCGTCGCCGACGAAACGCCCAAAGCCCGCAAATCGGGCGCCAAAGGCTCGCGGGCGAATGCCAGCGTGATTTTGAAGAATGACCTGGCGCGCTTCACGGCGTTGCGCACGGAACACAACAAACGGTTTTCCTATTCGCTGGCCTGTCTGACGTTCGCGCTCATCGGCATCCCTCTCGGCATCACGGCGCACCGGCAGGAGACGAGCGTTGGCTTCGGGCTGAGTCTCATAGTGGCGATGGTCTATTATCTCATCATCATTTTTGTGAACACGATGCGGGACAAGCCCGGCTCGCACCCGGAACTGCTGATCTGGCTGCCGAACGTGATCTTTCTCGCCATTGGCGGCATCCTGTTTTATCGGCTGAGCCGGCGCTGAGCGGGTTTGCGCGTTGCGAGCCAGCTTTGATTTTTTGGAATTAAATTCCCGCTCACGCGCTGCGGCCGACCGTGCGGAGCAAGGGCTGCAAACTTTCGGCAAGCTGCGCGAAGCGCGCGAAATCAATCTGCTGCTGGCCGTCGCTCAACGCCTCCGCCGGTCGCGGATGCACCTCGATGAGCAAGCCGTCCGCGCCGACCGCGACCGCGCCGGCGCACAAGGCCGGCACGAGGTCGGCCCGGCCGCAGCCCTGGCTGGGGTCCACGATGACCGGCAGATGGGTCTCGCTTTTCGCAATGGCCACGGCGGCGAGGTCGAGCGTGTTGCGCGTGTAGGTCTCGAAGGTGCGGATGCCGCGTTCGCAGAGCATCACGTTGCTGTTGCCTTCGCTGAGGATGTATTCCGCGCCGAGCAGCCATTCCTCGACGCGCTGCGACAAGCCACGTTTGAGCAAGATCGGTTTGCCGGTCTTGGCGGCGGCGACGAGGAGCCGGAAATTCTGCGCATTGCGCGCGCCGATTTGCAAAATATCGGCGGTCTCGGCGACGAGGTCGGCGTCGTGTTCGCTGAGCAGTTCGGTGACAATTTTCAGGCCGGTGGCTTTTTTGGCGAGCGCCAGCAGCCGCAAGCCATCCTTGCCGAGGCCTTGAAATTCATATGGCGAGGTGCGCGGCTTGAACGCGCCGCCGCGCAAGATCGTGGCACCAGCCGCGCGCACGGCGTGGGCGGTTTCGAGCAATTGTTCCTCGCTTTCCACCGAGCACGGGCCGGCCATGAGGACAACGGGCGCGCCGCCCCCGATCTTCACGCCGTCCACGTCGATCACGGTGGGGCTGGAACGCGCTTCCTTGCTCACCAGTTTCCAACGTTTCTGCACCCGCAGGACGCGCTCGACCTGCGGCAGCGCGTTGAGGGATTCCAGACTGTTGTGCGTGGTTTCATCACCGATGGCGGCGACGACGCTTTGGAGTTCGCCGATGATGGGTCGCGGCTGGTAGCCGAGGCGCTTGACCTCGGCGATGACTTCGTCGATGCCAGCGCGGTCGGTGTGGGATTTGATAATCACGATCATTCGGCCCGCATGATGCCGGAGGAAAACCGGGCGGACAAAAAGAAAAAATTTTCGCGCCGAGTCGCAAAAAACGGCCGAATTTCCTGAGCAGCGCGCCGTCACCTAGTAGATGAGGGATTCGAGTCTTCGGTTCCAATTTAACGCTTCACAATCACTGCCAACAAATGGCAAATGGAATGCTACCGGCAGAATTGACAGCCTTGCGTTGTAATGGGCATTCATGGCTTCTCTTCGATCTCTGCCCGGCGCGAAAAACCCCCTCGTTTGCTTCACGGATTCTGCCGGGCGATGACTTCAGCGTTTCACGGGCACGCACGTTCGGAAAGATGCGATGAAGATTGTCGAGCAGTTTGAGGACGCCGCTCGCCAGCTTAAAACCGAGGCGCAAATTCGCAAGGTGCTCGCCGGGCTTAACGAACGCACCGGCGGCCAACCGCGGCACATGGCTAGCTTGCTTAAGCCGGATGATTTTCCTTCAATTCCGCCGTATCGCTCTGCTTTGCCGCTGCATCCTGCTTTTGCTGATTCTCTGCTGTCCGGTCGCTGGCCACTGTGAAACCAAAGACCCGGTGGATGCGCCTTGGACATGGGTCGCCGGCAAGGGCTGGCAAAAGGAAGTGCTTATCCCGCTGGGTTATCGTATATGGCTCGGCCAGCTTGGCGGACCGGCAACGTATCTGAAACTTACTGACGACACCAACGTTGGCTTTTACATGCAGACCGGCTATGAGTCACCGCGTTTTGTTCCGAAAAAGAAGGGGCTGCTTTCGGAAGGCGTGGAGAATGTGCTGACTCTGCTCCCGCTCTACGCAGGCGAACGCCAAGTCTATTACGTGGATGATTTGAAAGCTGCCCACGGCTTCGCCAAGCTGCTCATCCGAGCGCCATAATTAATATAGGTTGCTGATAATGAACGTGGCGGATGGGGGGGGATTCGAACCCCCGGAACCTTTCGGTTCACACGCTTTCCAGGCGTGCACAATCGACCGCTCTGTCACCCATCCCTGGTGCAAATCTCTCTCACGCGGGCAGGCGGGACCGGAGCATACATCGGCGGCGTCGGCCCGCAATGCGCGGGTTGCGCAAAACGCGA
>JAFAXH010000020.1 GCA_019241085.1 Verrucomicrobiota bacterium
CGGCGCGCCAGGCTTCGGCGCTGACGGCGTTGATCTTGCCAGCGGCGATTTTGAGCGCAAACGGGTAGCCCGAGAGGGAGCGGAAATTGATCCACAACGCTTCGGCTTGAAACAATGGCATCAACACGCCGCCACGCTCCTGCCAGGTGGCCGGCAGACGTTCGGCGAAGTCGTCCGCGTGCCGCAGCGGGAACCGACCCAGCCCCGGCGGCAACGGATACGTGCGGCCGTCGTCGGGGATGCGCAGGGTGCGTTGGAATTCGAGGCAAAGTGTTGCTGGCCCATCGTCGTCAGCACTGGCTTCCGGGTCGATGCCAGCGGCATCGGCAGCGGCGCGGGTGAAGGCGGCGGCGAGTTCTTCGGAGTTGAATGCTGACGCGCGGCGAAATGCCTCGGCGCGAAACGCCGCGTCTTTTTGGTGGCGACGCCAGCGGTTGTCGAACAGATGCTCGAGCGCGACAACGCGATCTTCAGCAAGCAGCCGCGGGCGGTGTGTTTCCACGTGCGCGGCGACCTGGGCGCGCAAGGCGGCGGCGATTTCTGGAAACGCGAAACGGAGTTGGTCGTGACGGAGTTCGATCATTTTGGATGGCGGTGAGGTTGGAGGTTTAACGGATGAGAAAGGAAAAATTCGGGAGTTCGTCGCCGGTTACCATTTGCCGTCGCGCACTTCGCGGGCGACGCGCAGGACGGCGTGGTCGGGCATTTTTTTCAATTCGCGCAGGAGTTGGGCAAAGAGTTGCGGCCTGGCGCGGATGATGGCTTGCAGGTCGGCGGAAACTTTGCCCGCGAGGGCGAGCAGCACGTCGGGGTCTTCGCCCAACTCCGCGGCCAGCCGGCGGATGACGCCTTCGCCCGGAGGCGGTTGCGTGCCGCGCTCGATCTTGCTGAGATACGACGGCTCGATGCCGACGCGCCGGGCGAGCTGCCGCAAAGTGAAAGCCGCCGCGTCGGCCTTGGCGCGCGCCGTGCGGCTATCGCGTAGGTAGTCGGCAAAAGCGTGTTCGTTTGAAGCTGCCACGGCGGAACAGGGACTGTGTAGTAAACACTACACATCAAGCGATGTTTGTCCATTCGAAAATTTTTCGTGACGCTCGCGTTTCTCTTCGGCAGACTGCGCGCCGCTTTCCTACTTTGCTCCGCTGCTTCCGCAGGTTGGGGCTAACTGGCGGCGTCCCCCGGCCCAGCCGTTTTTAACCCCGGATTCTCCCATGTCAGCTCCCGTTGCACTCATCACCGGCGCCTCGCGCGGCATCGGCCGCGGCATCGCGCTCGCGCTGGCGGCCGAGGCGACGCACGAAATCGCCATCAATTTTGCCGGCAACGAAAAGGCCGCGCTCGAATGCCGCGACCTTTGCCTAGCGGCCAACGGCGGCCGGCAGCGGGTCGAGATCGTGCAGGCCGACATCTCGCTGGCGGCGGACCGGGCGCGGATGCTCGCTTTCGTGCAGGCCACGTTTGGCCGGCTCGACGTGCTGGTGAACAACGCCGGCATCGCGCCGGACGTGCGGGCGGACATTCTGGAGGCGAGCGAGGCGTCGTTCGACCGGCTGATCGGTGTTAATTTGAAAGGGCCGTATTTTTTAACCCAAGCCGCCGCGAAGCTCATGCTCGCCACGCCGGCGCTGGCGGCTTTTCCCAAAGCGGTCATCAACGTGACGAGCATCTCGGCGTTCACCGCGAGCGTGAACCGGGGCGATTATTGCGTGGCCAAGGCCGGGCTGGCGATGATGACCAAGCTCTACGCGGCGCGGCTGGGCGCGGAGGGCATCGGCGTGTTTGAAATCCAGCCGGGCGTGATCGAGACTGACATGACCGGGCCAGTGAAGGCGAAATATGACGCGCTGTTTGCCGGCGGCTTCACGCCGATTCCACGCTGGGGCCAGCCGGCGGACATTGGGCGCGCGGTGGTGGCGATCGCGCGCGGCGGGTTTCCTTACAGCACGGGCCAGGTGTTTAATGTCGATGGCGGGTTTCACCTGCGGACGCTGTGAAGGGTTTTAACTGAAAATTTTTTTTGTTGCGCGATGAAGATCAACCACCAACTCCGGCCTGAGCATTTAACCAAAAAAATTTCCCGCCTGTGGGAAGTGTCGGCACCGAAGATTTTGTCCATCGACAAGGACGAACGGCCGGGCGCGCCGTCGTCGGTTTACACCATCGATGGCCGCTACACGGCGCGGGGCTGGACGGAATGGACGCAGGGGTTTGTCTATGGCTCGATGCTGTTGCAATTCGACGCGACGGGCGACGAGAGTTTTCTCCAGCTCGGCCGCGTGCGGACGCGGGAGCGGATGGCGGCGCACATCACGCACATGGGCGTGCATGACCACGGGTTCAATAACGTCTCCACCTACGGCGGCTTGTGGCGCATGATCCGCGAGGGCCGCATCGCGCCGGAGGATAAATCGGAGCTGGCGTTTTTGGAGCTGGCGCTCAAAGGGAGCGGCGCGGTGCAGGCGGCGCGCTGGACGCCGACGAACGACGGCGGCGGTTTTATTTATTCCTTTAACGGCCCGCACTCGCTCTTTGCGGACACGATCCGCTCGCTGCGCGCGCTCGCGCTGGCGCACCGGCTCGGGCACAGCCTGTGCGGCGAGCGCGACGTGCAAATCTCGCTGCTCGGGCGGCTGGTCGATCACGCGGCGGCGACGGCGAAGTGGAGCGTTTATTACGGCGAAGGCCGCGATCATTACGACGTGCGCGGGCGCGTGGCGCACGAGAGTATTTTTAATAAAAACAACGGCGACTATCGCTGCCCGAATTCGCAGCAGGGCTACTCGCCGTTCACCACCTGGACGCGCGGGCTGGCGTGGATCATTCTCGGCATGGCCGAGGAGTTGGAGTTTCTCGACACGGTGTCCGACGAGGAATTGAACCGGCACGGCGGCCGGGCGCACGTCGAGCAGTTCATGCTCAAGGCGGCGACGGCGACGTGCGATTTTTACATCGACTTCATGCCGCTCGACGGCATCCCGTATTGGGACACCGGCGCGCCGCTTTTGTATAAATTGGGTGAGGATTATTTGCAGCGGCCGGCGCAGATTCACAACGACTTCGAGCCGGTGGACAGCTCGGCGGCGGCCATCGCGGCGCAGGGACTTTTGCGCATGGGGCATTACTTGGAAAAGAAGGGCGGCACGCTCTCGGGTGAGCGGTATTTTCACGCGGGGCTGACGATTCTCGACACGCTTTTTGACGAGCCGTATCTGAGCACGAGCGACCGGCACCAGGGGTTGATCCTGCACTCGATTTATCATCAGCCGAACGGCTGGGACAAGATCCCCGCCGGCGCGAAGGTGCCGCTCGGCGAGTCGAGCATGTGGGGCGATTACCACGCGCGCGAGGCCGCGGTGTATGTGCAGCGGTTGATCGACAAAAAGCTGCCGTATTACACGTTCTTCGGTCCGGCCTGAGCGTTGGGGAGTTTCACGTAAAATGACGATTTCCGACTTAAACCAAATCGAGGGCCGCCGTTATCCGGCGCGGCGGCGCACGCAAAATCTCGCGGGCGGCGCGGCTCCCATCCAGGCGAAGAATTTCTCGCTGGGCAACGTGACGCTCGATCCCAAGGGTGGCCAGGTGCCGTGGCACAATCAGGAGCAGGAGGAGACGTATTTCGTCGTCGAAGGCACGGGCGAAATGTGCCTGGGCGCAGAGCGGCGGACGATCACGGCGGGGCAGATGGTTTACATCCCACCGGGCGTTTTTCATCAGCTCACCAACATCGGCGACACGCCGCTGCGGATGATCTATTGCTACGGCCCGGCGGGCGACGTGGCGCACTGGCGGCAGGAACTCGACGGCACGTTGCCCAAGGCCGGCGTGGACGCGCCGCCGCTGCCGGCTGGCGCCTGGCCGCAATGCACGGACAAGCCCGCGGCGTAATTTTTTTTAAATCATGACGGTCATCACTATGGACAAACAGACCACATACAAACTCGGCATCATCATGAATGGTGTGACCGGGCGCATGGGCACCAACCAGCACCTCATCCGCTCGATCTGCGCGATCATCAAACAAGGCGGCGTGCGGCTCAACGACGCGGAAGTCATCATGCCCGACCCGATTTTGATCGGGCGCAACGAGGCCAAGCTCGCGCACCTGGCGCGACAAAATGATGTCGAGCGGTATTCGACCGATCTGGACTCGGCGCTGGCCGATCCGCACAACGTCATTTATTTCGATTCGCAAACGACCGGCCGCCGCGCGCCGGCGGTGAAAAAGGCGATCGACGCCGGCAAGCACGTTTATTGCGAAAAGCCGACGGCCGTGACCACCGAGGCGGCGTATGAGCTTTATCAATACGCCAAGAAAGCCGGCGTGAAACAAGGCGTCGTGCAGGACAAGCTGTGGCTGCCCGGCTTGCTCAAATTAAAGAGCCTCGTCGATACCGGCTTCTTTGGAGAAATCCTCAGCGTGCGCGGCGAGTTCGGCTACTGGGTTTACGAAGGCGACGTGATCGCGCCGCAACGTCCGTCGTGGAACTATCGCAAGGAAGACGACGGCGGCATGATTATCGACATGCTCTGCCACTGGCGCTACGTGATCGACAATCTTTTTGGCAACGTGAGAGCCGTCTCCTGCCTCGGCGCGACGCACATCAAGAAGCGCTGGGACGAACAGGGCAAACCTTACAAGTGCACCGCCGACGACTCGGCTTATTCCACGTTCGAGCTGGAGAACGGCGTGGTCGTGCATTTCAATTCGTCATGGGCCGTGCGCGTGCGGCGCGATGACTTGCTCACCATGCAGGTCGATGGCACCAAGGGCAGCGCGGTGGCCGGATTGCGCGATTGTGTGCTGCAGCATTACAACGAAACGCCGCGCTCGATCTGGAACCCGGACATCGACAGCCCGATCGACCACTTTAAGAATTGGACCAAGGTGCCGGCACAGCAGGAATACGACAACGCGTTCAAAATCCAGTGGGAGATGTTCCTCAAGCATGTCGTCAAGGACACGCCGTTCCGCTGGACCTTGCTGGAAGGCGCCAAGGGCGTGCAGCTTGCCGAATACGGCCTCAAATCGTGGGAAGAACGGCGCTGGCTCGAATTGCCGGAGTTGAAACCTTGAAGCCGCGGGTAGGGGACGCCTCGGCGAGGTGTCTCTACCTTTTCCGCTGACGGCTCGCTGGCCCGGCACCTGCTTCTGGAGGAGAAAGTTTTCGTCCTGCCTGCCACACCTTCGCATCCGCTCCCATGGGCCTGCTTCGCAAACTTTTCTGGATCGCGCTGACCTTGGTCTTTACCTTCGTCTTCCTCGTGCTGTTTGAAAACGGCACGACGAACTTTGCCGAAAACGCGCAGCACGAGTTCGACGAAATCAAGACCTACTTCGCGGCTCCGCCGAAGAAGAAGCCCGACACCAGCGACAAGCTCAAATAAAACGGGAGAGCGGCGGCCGGCTTGTTCGCAATCGTCGAACAAACCGCGCCGCCGCTCCCTGTCAGCCTGGCCGGCGCGTGCCGCCGCTGCTGCTGGCTCAATACGCGGCCTGCGCGCCTTTGAGATTTTTCTTGCCGATCCACGGCATCAAGCCGCGCAGGCGGGCGCCGACTTTTTCGATGTTGTGCGTTTCGCCCTTCTTCAGCAGGGCGTGATAATTCTTGCGCCCGGTCTTGTGCTCGTTGATCCAGGCTTTGGCAAACTTGCCGGTCTGGATTTCCTTCAACACCTTGTTCATCTCGCGCTTGACGGCGGCGTTGACGATCCGCGGGCCGACGGCCACGTCGCCGTATTTGGCGGTTTCGGAGATCGAGAAACGCATGCCGCTGATGCCGGCTTCGTTGATGAGATCGACGATGAGTTTCAACTCGTGCAGGCACTCGAAATACGCCATTTCCGGCTGGTAGCCGGCCTCGACGAGCGTTTCATATCCGGCCTGGATCAGCGCGGTGACGCCGCCGCAGAGCACGGCTTGTTCGCCGAAAAGGTCGGTCTCGGTTTCTTCCTTAAAGGTCGTCTCGATCACGCCGGCGCGCGTCGCGCCGATGCCCTTGGCCCAGGCGAGCGCGATCTTTTTCGCCTGCTTGCTCGGGTTTTGATAAATGGCGATCAAAGCCGGCACGCCTTTGCCTTCGAGATACTGGCGGCGCACGATGTGGCCGGGGCCTTTGGGCGCGACCATGATGACATCGACATCCTTCGGCGGCGTGATGGTTTTGAAGTGAACCGCGAAGCCGTGGGAAAAGACGAGCGTTTTGCCCTTGGTCAGATTCGGCGCGATGTCCTTTTCAAAGACCTCGCTGATGCGCAGGTCGGGCGTGGCGAGCATGATGACGTCGGCCTCGCGCACGGCCTCGGCGTTGTCGAGCACGGCGAGTCCTTTCTCCGCGGCGATGGCGCGCGATTTTGAGCCGGGATAAAGGCCGATGGCGACGTTGACGCCGCTGTCCTTGAGGTTGAGCGCGTGGGCGTGGCCCTGCGAGCCGAAGCCGATGATGGCGCAGGTCTTGGTCGTCAACAGTTTCAGGTCGGCGTCTTTGTCAGTGTAAATTTTGGCGGGCATGGTTCGGTGTGCGTGGTGGGTGGACTGGATAAAAAAAATCGCGTGCGCGCGCTCAGGCTGCCTCCGAGCGCGACATGGCGAGTTTGCCGGTGCGGGCGAGGTCGGTGATGCCGAAGTTCTGCATCAGGCGCAGGAACTTGTTGATCTTGCCCTCGTGACCGGTGATCTCGATGAGCAGATTCTTGTGCTGCACATCGACGATCTTGGCGCGGAAGATGTCGCAGATTTGCATGACTTCGCTGCGCGTGGCGGCATCGACTTTCACCCGCATGAGCACCAACTCGCGATCCACAAACTCGTCGTCGCGAAAATCCTGGATGCTGATGACATCGACCAGCTTGTTGAGCTGCTTGGTGACTTGTTCGAGCACCGCGTCGTCGCCGCGCACGACGATGGTGAGGTGGCTGGTGTTGGGATCGAGCGTCGGCCCGACGTTGAGCGTGTCGATGTTAAAACCGCGCCCGCTGAACATGCCGGCGATGCGGGCGAGCACGCCGAATTTATTTTCAACAACGACGGAGAGCGTGTGGCGCATGAGGAGCGGAAAAATATGCGAGAATCGGGGCGGCGATAGTGCCGCGAGCGTTCGCATTCGTCAAACTTCAAAATCCGATTAGCTTGCGCGCTCGCCGCATAAAATTATGGAACTCACGCTGCCGCCGGGAAATTTCGCCGCTTACATTTTCGACTGCGACGGCACGCTGGCCGACACGATGCCGCTGCACTACCGCGCCTGGCGCGAGACGCTGACGCCGCTGGGCTGCCCGTTTCCCGAGGAACTTTTTTATTCCCTCGGCGGGATGCCGACGGACAAAATCGTCGTGTTGCTCAACGGCCGCCACGGCTTGTCGCTGCCGCCGATGGAGACGGCGTTGCAAAAGGAGCATCGCTACGTGGAGCTGCTGCCGGGCGTGCAGCCGATCGCGCCCGTCGTGGCCATCGCGCGCGCCGGCCGGGAGCGCGGCCTGCCGATGGCCGTCGGCTCGGGCGGGTTCAAGCGCGTCGTGTCAAAGACGCTCGCGACGCTGGGCTTGACCGACTGGTTCGGCGCCGTGGTCACGGCGGATGAAGTCGCCCACGGCAAGCCCGCGCCGGACACCTATCTCGAAGCCGCCCGCCGGCTCGGCGTGCCGCCAGCGGAGTGCCTGGTGTTTGAAGACACGCAACTCGGTCTCGACGCGGCGACCGCAGCCGGGATGGCGAGCGTCTTCGTGCCCGGCGGCCATGCCGGGGCGCTGGCGCGGCCAACCGATTCCGGCACCGCGCCAGCGGCTTAAGCGGCTTCCGTCAGGACGCGCACGGTGCCGGCGGCGCCGTCGAGGTCGAGCAGCGTGCCGTCGCGGAGCGCGGCGAAAAATTCCGGCGACACGTTGAAGACCGTCGGGATGCCAAGTTCACGCGCCAGAAAAGCGACGCGCGAAGTCGTGCTGCCGTTGGCGAGCACCAGCCCGCCCGCGGCGGCGAGCAGCAAAATCCAGCCGGCATCGGCGCGCTCGGCGACGAGGATTTCTCCTTGCAAAAGCGTGGCCGACCGCGGGTCGCGCACGCGGCGCACGCGAGCGCGGACGTTGCCCGGAAAAATCGGCGTGCCGCGGACGGAGGCAGCCGCCGTTGTTGCTTCGTTGCGGGCGTCTTCTTCTTCTACTTCGTGCGCCGTCGGGTTCGCGGCAGACCGGGGGATCGCGGCAAAGGTGTTGCCTTGGAAAAATGCGCCGCGCGTCTGGAAATGCTCGCCCGGCGGCGCGAGGCGCCCGTTTTCAGCAGCCTCCGCGCGGCGGGCGGCGACGGGCGCGCGCAGGTCGGCGCTGGGTGCGGTGCCTTCGAGAAAGCCGCTGAGTTCGGCGAGCGTGAGGAAATGCACATCGTCCGGCGCGGCGAGCACGGCGAGTTCGCGCCAGCGGCGGCCGAGTTCGGTAAAAATCGCCCGCGCGCGGAGCACGAGGCGCGTCAGCGTTTGCGCGTGGCGTTCGCGGTCGAGCAAGCGCGCGCGGGCATGACGCTGGAGCCAGCGAAAGGCAACGCCGCGCCAGCGCTGGCCGTGGAGCGCGACGGCGACTTTTTCCTCCGCCTGCCGCACCGCGTCGTCCGGCCCGCGGGTCGGCGGCTCGTAGGGTGCGCGGCGGAATCCGCGTGCGTAGTGGCCGAGCGCGCGCACGAGCGGGCGCGGATTGGCGCGCAGGTCGTCGGCTTCGAGCAGGAAATGTCCGGGCGCAGCGCTGGCGTGGTATTGTTCCAAAAAATCGCCGAACTGCACGCCGAGGCGCGGACGCTCGGCCAGCGCGGCGTCGAGCGCGCCAGCGGTCAGCGCGTCGGCTTCGTCGGCGAAACGGGCGATGGCGGCTTCGTCATGTTGCAACAGCTCGGCCATCTCGCGCAGGCGTTGCGCCGGCTCGGCGGGACGCACGGTGCCGGCGCGCGCGGTGGTGCTGCCGGCGGCGAGCAGGGCGTTCGGCAGCGCCGCGTCGCCGCACCAGGCAGCGGACCATGCGCGCAGCAGACCGTCGCTGACAAAGGCGAGATAGGCGTTGAGCGCGGGCGCCTCGCCGCCGTAGGTCAAGACCGGATCGATCAGCGCGCGCCACGCGCCGAGCAATTCCTCGGGACGGCACTCAGCGAGCGGCGTTTTTTCGTGCGCCGCCAACGTGGCATCGAGCACGCGGGCAAAGCGTTTTTCCAGCCGCCGCAGCCGCCGGTGCAGGCCCGAGAGAAAAACGAATGCCTGCCGCGGCGACAGCGGGCCGTCGCCGCCGGCGGCGGAGGGCGGCGATCCCGCGGCGGTGAACACCATCTCGAAACAGCGCCGCGCCAGGCCATCGTCGGGCAAAGCGTCGAGCAATCGCCGCAAGCTGGGCAGGTGCCAGCACAACCGGCCGCGCGCCTGACCGACGAGCCGACGGAAGCAGCCCTCGCGTTCCAGACCCGTCACCACGTCCGCGGAAACGTCGAAGGCGCGCAGGAGAGCGCGCACGGCGTCGATGGAAAATTTTTGCGCGAGCGAAATGGTCAACGGCCGCAACGGCCCGTCGCCGTCGAGGCCAAGCCAGCCGTCGAGCGGACTGCGCACCCAGTCCTCGACCGGCGCATCGGGATCGGCCAGGTCGCGGAAAGCGGCGAGCGGCTGGCAATCGAGCAGCCAGAGCCGGCCGGCGCGGTCGGCAGCCCATTCGATGCGTTGCGGCTGACCCAGGAGCGCCGCGGCGCGGCGCGCCAGGCCAGCGGCCGTCTGGAGCTGGGAGTCGGCGGGGATTTCCTTGCCAAAGGCGGCGGCGTCTTGCGGACGCGACACGATGCGGTCGGCGCGGTCGAGCAGGAAGCGCTGGAGGCCGGCATCGTTGGCGGCGTCGATCTCGACGACGGCGAAATGGCGCCGGCCCGTGACCGGATCGGCGCTGGTGGCGTGGCCGTGCTGCACGGCGCCGGCGAGCCGTTGCACGAGCACGGGCGGCACGACCACCGGCGCTACGGGCGCGGAAGGCGCCTGCGCAAAAGCCGCCTGCCAGATGGCTAGCGCCAGCATCGGGATTTCCTCCAGCTTGCCGACGATGGCGTTCTCCGCGGTGTCGGCCGTCAACGCGGAGCGCACGCGCAGCAGGGCGTCACCGCCCGCCCCGGCCAGCGGCAAGGCGCGCGCGGCATCCACGATTTCCGCCGCCAGGGCCGGCGGCAACGCGGCGCGCGCGACGAGGGCCTGCGTCGCGGCGGGGTCCGCGCCGGCCGGGGCGTGGGCGGCGCGATGGAGCGCCTGCAATTGCCACGGACTCAGACAGGCTTCAAAAGTATCCGGCAAAATGACGAACCAGTCGGGTTGCGGGAAATCCGCCCGCCCCAAGGCCAGCAGTCGATCCACGGCCGGACCGAGCAGAGCCAGCGTGGCGGCGTCAGCGCGGGCAGCTTCCTGGCTGGTGAGAATTGACTTCATGAAAACTTCACTGGATGAGCGGGTCGCCGAACGACAGGCCGGCTACAGTAGCGCGGGGCCACGTCCGCCGACAAGCCCCACGGCCGATGATTACTCGCAAAGCGCGGTCTTGACCTGCCGTCGAAATCGCGTCAGCGTCGGCCGAAGATGCAAGCCGGGTGGTGATTGCAGTTGTTCCCGGCTGCAACTGTTTTTATTTCATCCTTTCCCTTTTTCTCGCTTCGCTGATTCGTCCGCTCTCCCAGCGGCGTGGTCTGGCGAGCCGTCTTATTCGTTTTAATCCCAAACCATCCAAGGAGAACGCATTTGGAACTCAAAGAAATCAAAATCATCATCGACCTGATGAAGCGCAATGACCTCGCGCTGTTCCAACTGGAGCGCGAGGGGTTCAAGATCAAACTCCAGCGCGGCAGTCTCGCGGCGCCCGGCGCGGCCAGCGGCCCGTTGACGGTCCAAGTGGGCGGGGCCGCGCTGCCTGCGGCCGCGCTGGCAGCGGGAGACGGCGCGGCGTCGGCGAGCAGCAGTCCGGCGGCGAGCAGCAGCGCACCAGCGCCGGTGGCAGCGTCGGAGACGGAGGCGTATCGGGAAATCAATTCGCCGATGGTCGGCACGTTTTACCAATCGCCGTCGCCCGAGGCGGGGCCGTTCGTCAAGGTCGGGCAGGAAGTCACGGAGGACAGCGTGGTTTGCATCATCGAAGCGATGAAGGTGATGAACGAAATCAAAGCCGAAACCAAAGGCGTGATCGCCGAGATCGTCGCGGAAAACGGCAAGCCGGTGCAGTTCGGTCAGGTGCTGTTCAAGGTGAAGTGAACCGCGGATTTTTTAGACAGAATTAACAAAATTTTACAGAATTACTGAGATTCCGAGTATCCGGATTCAGGCGCTGCGATTCATCCTTCTGCATCTCTGCCAATTCTGTAAAATTTTGTTAATTCTGTCTAAAAATCTCTTCCCCCTCGAATGTTCGACAAAATCCTGATCGCCAACCGCGGCGAGATCGCGCTGCGGATCATCCGCGCCTGCAAGGAACTCGGCGTGCGCACGCTGGCCGTTTATTCGGAGGCCGACGTCGATTCGCTCCATG
Organism: Verrucomicrobiota bacterium; assembly: GCA_019241085.1. Classification (GTDB taxonomy): domain Bacteria; phylum Verrucomicrobiota; class Verrucomicrobiia; order Chthoniobacterales; family SZAS-18; genus JAFAXH01. The sequence goes on from JAFAXH010000020.1 coordinate 11,518, forward strand.
TCCAGCTCGCCGACCAATCCATCTGCATCGGACCGGCGCCGAGCAGCGAGAGTTATCTGAAAATCGACCGCATCATCTCGGCGGCGGAGATCGGCGACGTGGACGCGATCCATCCCGGCTACGGCTTTCTCGCGGAGAACGCGCATTTTGCCGAAGTCTGCGCGAGTTGCGAGATCAAATTCATCGGCCCGCCGCCGGCGGCCATCCGCGCGATGGGCGACAAAAACCAGGCGCGCGACACCGCGCGGCAGGCCGGCGTGCCGGTGACGCCCGGCAGCGACGGCGTGATCGAGACCGAGGGCGAGGCGTTGCGCGTGGCGAAAAAAATCGGCTACCCGGTGATGATCAAAGCCAGCGCCGGCGGCGGCGGCCGCGGGATGCGCCCGGCGCACAACGACGTGTCGCTCGTGCAAGGCTTCCACGCCGCGCGCGCCGAGGCGGAAAAAGCCTTCGGCAAGGCGGACGTTTACATTGAAAAACTCATCGTCAATCCGCGCCACATCGAGTTTCAAGTCTTCGCGGATTCTCATGGCCGCGTCGTGCATCTAGGCGAGCGCGATTGCTCGATCCAGCGGCGCAATCAGAAGATCATCGAAGAAGCGCCGTCGCCGTTTTTGACGCCGGAGTTGCGCAAGCAGATGGGCCACGCGGCAGTCAAGCTCGCCGAGAGCGTCGCGTATGAAGGCGCGGGCACGCTGGAGTTCCTCGTCGATGACAAGGGGAACTATTATTTCATGGAAATGAACACGCGCATCCAGGTCGAGCACACCGTCACCGAGGAGGTGTATGGCTGCGACCTAGTAAAGGAACAAATCCGCGTCGCCGCCGGCGAGTCGCTCAGCGCGCACATCGCCAACGCGCAGCCGCACGCGCACGCGCTCGAGTGCCGCATCAACGCTGAAGACCCGGAGCGCAATTTCCAGCCGAGTCCCGGCCGCATTGATCTGTATTACGCGCCGGGCGGGCGCGGGGTGCGCGTCGATTCGCACGCCTACAGCGGCTACATGATCCCGCCGCATTACGATTCGATGATCGGCAAGCTCATCACGCAAGGCGCGAGCCGGCAGTCGGCCATCGCGCGCATGAACCGGGCGCTGGGCGAGTATCTCATCACGGGCGTGAAGACGACGATTGGCTTTCAGCAGCGCGTCATGCGCAATCCCGATTTTCAGCGCGGGCATTATCACACGGGATTTTTGCAGGCGTTGTTGGGATAAAAAAATTCGCGAGTCGTGGCGGCGCCGCGAGCGGGGATTATTCTTCCAAATCTTCTATGAGCGCGGACGCAACGAACGAAAACAACGACCGGCGCATTGACTACATCGAGTTCACCGTGCGCGACGTGGCCGAGGCGAAGAGTTTTTACGGCGCGGTGTTCGGCTGGAAGTTCGAGGATTACGGGTCGGATTACGCGAGTTTTCACGACGGCCGGCTGGCGGGCGGATTCATCGCCGAAGGCAGCGCGGATGCGTTGAGCGCGGGCGCGGGCGGCACGCTCGTGGTATTTTACGCGACCGACCTCGCCGCCGCGCAAGCGCGGGTGGAAAATGCCGGCGGACGCATCGTCAAACAAGCGTTTGAATTCCCCGGCGGCCGGCGTTTTCACTTCACCGACCCGAGCGGCAACGCGCTGGCGGTGTGGTCGGAGTAATTAGCTAAGCGTATGGCTTTCTTAGATGAATTCCTTGATCGCAAGGAGGCAGCGGCTGTGCGCGAGGATGAGAAATTGATGGCGTTGGCGATGGACCCGCAGGCGCGGCACAAGGAGCTTGCAAGGTGTCGCCGCCGCCGGCGGAAGCAATCTTTCCATGTTCTAGCGGCAGGGACGTTATTTCTCGTGGTGGCTTGCCTCACGCTTGCGAGTAGCCATTCTACGGCGCTTCCGCAGAACTCGGCACTAAACTGTTTCGCATTCATTGTAATCGTATTTTCGTATGGTCTTCAGCTCTCGGAATATCAGCAGCTGACCTCAAGAATTCAGTTCTTGATGCTGGCAGAAAAACTGACCGAATACGAAGAAGCCTTCGATTCCAATGAGCACGCGGCTCCTTGACCACATCGACTTGCGCGTGAGCAACATCGCCCGCGCGCGCAAACTCTACGACGCCTTTTTCCCCGCCGTCGGCTTCACCCAAGTGCGCGGCAACACGCCCGGCGATGGCGACGAGCCGTGGGCTGCCTATACCGTCGAGGATGCGTCGTTGCCGAAGCCGCCGTTTGTCTGGTTCAACGAGCTGCCCGGTCATCGCGGCGGCGCGAACCGCATCGCGTTTTGGGCCGACAGCGAAGCCGAAGTGGATCGCATCGGCGAGGTCGTTCGCGCGGCGGGCGCGTGCGCGCTCGAAGGCCCGGAGTATTGCCACGAATACACGCCGGGTTACTACGCCGTGTTCTTCGAGGACGAGGATGGCAACAAGTGGGAAGTCTGCTGCCGCAACGCGTCGGTGCGGCCGAAGCCCAGCGCCTGAACTGGGCGACAATGAAATCGCTCGCCGACTGTTTTCTCTACGGCATCCTCGATCTCGGTTACGTCGCGGCGCGTGACGCCGTGCGCGTGGCGCGCGCGCTCGTCGCGGACGGCGAGGGCGTGGACATGCTGCAAATCCGCGCCAAGCAGGCGACGCCCGACGAAATCCTCGCGCTCGCCCGCCTCGTGCGACCGATCACCGCGGCAGCCGGCGTGCCGCTGATCCTGAACGATCACCCCGCGCTCGTCCCCGCCGCAGACGCCGAGGGCGCGCACATCGGCCAGGACGACGGCCCGCTCGCCGCCGCGCGCGCGGCAACTGGCGGCGCGTCGCACAAATGGCTGGGCCGCTCGACGCACTCGCTGGCGCAAGCCCGCGCGGCGCGCGCGGAAGGCGCCGATTACCTCGGCTTCGGCCCGCTCTTCGCCACGCCGACGAAGCCCGATTATCCGGCCATCGGACTGGACGACATCGCGCGGGCTCACGCGGAGATCACCGACCGGCCGATCTTTTGCATCGGCGGCATCAAGCCGAATAACCTGGCGTCGGTGCTGGCGGCGGGCGCTCAGCGCGTGGTCATCGTCTCGGGTTTGCTCCTCGCCGACGACATTGCCGCAACCGCCCGCACGATGCGTGCGCAGTTGCGGCCGGCCAAGGGGAGCAGCTAGAGCGCAAGGGCGGCTCCGCGCCTCACGCGCAAACAGTCAGCTCCGAATCCGGCAAACTCGCCGTTACTCTGGCAAAAAGGCACGCGGAGTGCTGAAAAGCAGGATCGCGCGCGTCCGGGTCGGCTGTGACTTGTCCTGTCTCTGTGCCTCAAGTTGTTTTTATTTCCAACCAAAGTTGTATGTCCCGCCAAGCTGTAAAGTTCGCGCTCTTCTTTCAATACTACCTGCTGCCGGTGTTTTGCCTGATCTGCGCCTACGACCATTTTTCCGCCATACGCTTGGAGTGGACGCTCCAGCGGATTGCACCAGAGATCGCGGCTGTGCGCATTGGCGATTGGCTTGGACAGTTTGAATTGTTCGCGCAACGCGGACACATGTTCGTGTTTAATCTCCTGCTGGGCGTTTGTCTGCTGATCTGCGGCCGGCCGGTGGTGGCGCCGCAGCGCTTGCGCGACGTCTGCCTGCCGGTGGTCTCGACCTTTTTGCCCCTGCTCTACAACTTGCTCACCCTGCTGCCGGAGTGGACGGGACAAACGCTCAACCCATCCGCCTGGGATCCGACTTTGGACCTCGTGGGGATCAGTCTCACGCTCGTTGGCGCCGCTTTGGCGATGAGTTCGATCCTGTGCCTCGGGCGATCTTTCGGGATTCTCATCGCGTTTCGGCGGGTCGTGACGCGCGGTCCTTATCACTGGATCAGGCACCCGATCTACCTCGGCTACACCATCGAGATGCTCGGCCTCTGCACGGCCAACTTCACCGTTGCCACTCTCGCGCTCAGCGCGCTGGCGTTCGCGTTGCTGCACTGGCGGGCGCGGTTGGAGGAACAGCGACTTTGCCAGGTCAGCCCGGAATATCGGCTGCTGCTGGCGCGCACCGGGTGTTTCCTGCCGCGCTGGAAATCGGCCACGTCCACCGCGAGCGAAGACGACGACGCGCGCACGACTCCGGAGGAAGCGGACCTCGGTGAACTAGCCGTCGCCGGATAATAAATCCGACGGCAACCGGCGCGCGGGCGAGCGCGCGAAATCCTTGAGCAGGGAAATCCGGCGATCTGCGCTTGCGTCGCGCGCGACGACATGCTCCGCTGCCGGCACGATTTTTCCAACCGCCCGTTCCCGAACCCGCCTTCCGTCCCATGCCTGTTCTCATCGTTGGCTCCATCGCACTCGACACCGTCAAAACGCCCGCCGAGGAGCACGCCGACCTGCTCGGCGGCTCGGCTTCCTACGCCGCGGTCAGCGCCAGCTTTTTCGGGCCAACGCAACTCGTCGGCATCGTGGGCGACGATTTCCCCAAGGCGCACGTCGAGTATTTCGCCCAGCGCGGCATCGACCTCGCCGGCTTGCAGCAGGTGCCGGGACAGAGCTTTCGCTGGTCGGGCGAATACATGCTCGACATGAACACGCGCGAGACGCGCTCGGTCGCGCTCAACGTCTTCGAGCATTTCACGCCGCACTTGCCGGAAAGCTTTCGCCAAACGCCGCACGTCCTGCTCGCCAACATCGCGCCCGCGCTCCAAAGCCATGTGCTCGACCAGATGACCCGCCCGCGGTTTGTCGTCGCCGACACGATGGACCTTTGGATCACGATTGCGCGCGAGGATTTGCTGAAACTCCTGCGCCGCGTCGATCTGCTCATCCTCAACGATTCCGAAGCGCGCCTGCTCACCGACGAGCCGAATCTCATCAAAGCCGCCGCGCTCATCCGCGCGCTCGGCCCGCGCTTTGTCGCGATCAAAAAAGGCGAGCACGGCTGCCTGCTCTTCGGCGATCCGGCGACGGGCGAATTCTTCGCCTGCCCGGCGTTTCCGCTGGCGAACCTGCACGATCCCACGGGCGCGGGCGACTGCTTCGCCGGCGGCTTCATCGGCCACCTCGCGCAGAAAGATGCGGCGGATGGAAACCACGCCGCGCCGGTCGGCTTCGACGCGCTGCGGCAGGCGGTCGTCTTCGGCAGCGTGCTGGCGAGTTTCAACGTCGAAGCGTTCAGCCTCGAGCGGCTGCGCAGCGTGACGGAGAAGGACGTGCAGAAGCGCTTCGAGGAGTTCCGCCGGTTCAGCCAATTCTGAAAAAATAAAAATCATCGCGCGCGTGCGGCGTTCCTTCTGGCTTCTCTTTTTCGTTCTCGCGGCGACGGCGCTGGGCAGTCGCGCGCGCGGGGCCGAGTTGAACCCGCGCAGCGTGAGCGCGGCGGCGGAATATGCGCGGACGCAACGCGGCTATTCGCTCTTGATCGTGCAGAATGGCCGCACGCTGCACGAGGAGCGGACCGAGCAGCGCTTTCCCATTTTCAGCGGCACGAAGGCGTTCTGGTGCTTTGCCACGCTGTCCGCCGTGCAGGAAGGATTGCTCAGCCTCGACGAGCCGGTCAGCGACACGATCACGGAATGGCGCGCCGATCCGCGCCGGCGCAACATTCACCTCCGACAGTTGCTCGACTTCACCTCGGGCCTGGAGTCGGCGTCGCAACTGCACCGGCGCACGCGCGCCAACCGCGACCGCGAGGCGTTGCGCGTCAGCCTCGTCGCCGCGCCCGGCAGCGCGTTCACTTACGGCCCGAGTCATCTGCAAGTGCTCGACGAATTGTTGCGGCGCAAGTTGCACGGCGGCTCGACCACCGATTTTCTGGAACGCCGCGTCCTGCATCCCATCGGCATCCACGACGCCGTGGATTTCAAGCCCGATCTGGCGGGCAATCCGCTGCTCGCCAGCGGCTTTGAATTGAGCGCTTCCGAATGGAGCAAAGTCGGTCGCTTCATCCTCGCTCATTTGCACGGCGGGTCGCGCGCGGTGTGCTCGCCGGAGGTGCTCAACGAGTGCTTTCACAGCAATACCGTGAATCCGGCGTTTGGCCTGATTTTCTGGCTCAACCGGGAAGCAAAAAATCCCGCCGCGCGCGTGGTCGATGTCGAGGCGCAGCTCGACCTCGGCTGGCAGCGGGCCAACTGGCGCCACGCCTGCCTGTCGCACGACGCGCCGGCGGATTTGGTCGTCTCCGTCGGTTCCTATGGTCAGCGGCTCTACGTGTTGCCGTCGCTCGATCTGATCGTCGTGCGGCAGGGCGGCGGCCGGAGCTTTCGCGACGCCGCGTTTTTGCACCGCTTGCTGGCGCCTTGAAGGATTTTTTGAAGATCAAGGCCCGACCGGCAACGCGCGCTCTACGCGCGGTTGCGTCGATGGCGGCGGTTCAGCAGGCGGCGGAGGCGGCGGTGCGACTGGCGCGGCTCGGCGCACCTCCGGCGGGGCTGGCTCGCGCACGGGCGCCGGCGGCTGCGTTTGCGGCGCTTGCTGCTGCGGCGGCGGAGCCACCACGCGGCGTTGTTCGCCGCCCGAGCTGTCGCGCACCGCGAGCAGGACGGTCGAGCGCGACGAGGACCATTGATAGCCGAAACCAAACGTCAGCGGGATCGGCTGCGATTGTTGATAAAGCTGCGCGAGATCGGCTTGATAATGTTGTTTGAAAAGCTCGATCGGCCCGCGATACGCGCCAGCGGTGCGCACGACCCATTTGTCGGGTGCGAAATAACGCAGCGGCACGCCGGAGTCGTCTTGCAAGATCGCGGCGCTGTGGTCGAGGAGAAACTCGCGCACGCGGTTGAAGCCGTTCTGGTGCATCAAATACGACGCGGCTTTCAGCAGGCTGTGGCCGGTGCCGAGACCGGCGCAGAATTTAATAAAGCCGGGGTTCGACTTGATGCCGTCGTCCGACAAATCGGTCGTGAAATAATAAAGCGTGCGCGACCCGCCGTCCGCCGCGCCATAGACGATGCGCACGCCGCGCGTCGGACCTCCGGCGCTCAACGCGCCGCTGCGATCGAGGGCGACTGGTTCGACCTTGAGCAGCGGATGGCCGAGCCGGGCGAGCAAGACGTAAATGGCGGGCAGGTTGCCTTTGAGCACACCGCCGGCGAAGTCGCGCCGCATGTCTTTGGTGATGAAAAAGCTGAAGCTCAGCACGGAGTTCAGCGTGGTCTGCAAATTTTGCAGCGCACCGGCGATTTCCCCTGGTTGCAGCCGCGCGAGGTCCGGCACGTCGCCGACCGGTTCGAGTCCGCACAGGACGACCGTGCGGGCATTCGGAAAGAGCGTGTCGGCGTAAAGAATGTCGGGTCCGCTGAACATGTAGAACAGCGGCGCGGACGACTGGGTGAAATTGGGAAAATTCGTGGCTGCCCAAGTGCGTGCGGGCACGATCTGGCGGGTCTCCAGCTTGAGCCAGGCGCGGTTGAAATACGCCGCGTGCGCCGTCCACGCCGGGCTGGAGGTGAGTGGCGCCAGGTCGCTGCCCGCGCTCACCGGCAGGCCGGCGAGAAAGCGCGCGGTGTCGTCGGCGCTCGCGCCCAAACTGCTGCGCAATGCCGCGCCGCAAACGAACGCCAGGAGCAGTGGCAGCAGCAACTCAACGCGCCAGCGGATCGCTCGGCGGTGGCGATGACGACGCGACGGCGGCGGGAAGTTCATGGGCAGTGGATGGATTTTTTTCAGAAGCAAAATTTCGGCAGACAAAATAAACGACCAGCCCAAGAAGCAAGGTGCCAACTCCGGCCAACGATTCCCACGGCTGGCGGCGGCAGATGAAAACGAGCATGTAGCCGCTGATAATTAAAAAAATAAACGGCGTCACCGGATAGCCCCAGACGCGATAAGGCCGGGGCAGTTGCGGCTCGCGCCAGCGCAGGATCAGAACGCCGAGCACGGTCAAAAACGAACTGAGGATCAGGCTGAACTGTATGTAAACGAGCGCCGCCTGAAACGTCGCCGTCAACAGCAGCGCCGTCGTGATGAGCAGTTGCCCCGCCGACGCCACGGCTGGCACGCCGGCGCGCGTGCAGCGCGCCAGCCAGCGCAACGCGCGAAAATCCTGACCCATCGTCTGCGCGACGCGCGGGCCGACCCAGACCATCGCGCTGACCGAGGAGATTAAACCAAAGCAAATCAAGCCGCCCATGATCCGGCCGCCGGCTTCGCCGAAAATCTCGCGCCCGGCGATGAGGCCGACTTCGAGTTGACCGGATAGTTTTGGCAGCGGCGTCGTGCGCAGAAAGACGGCGTTGACGCCGACGTAGAGCAGCGACACGAGCACCGTGCCGAGGAGCAGCGCGCGGGGGACGTTGCGCTGCGGCTGGTCGATCTCGTGGACGATGTAGGTGGCCGCATTCCACCCGGAATAGGCATACATCACATAGACGAGGCTGACGGCGAACGGCGAACTCAGGATCAAGGCCGCGTCGCCGTGGACGGGGAAAAAATTCACTGCCTGCGGATTGCCGCCGGGCAGGAGGGAGCCGGCGAAAATCAGCGCGAGCAGCAAGAGGAGTTTGAAGGCGGTGAAGATGTTTTGAAACCGGCTGCCCTGCCGGATGGAAACCAGATGGATCAGCGAAACGATCCAGACCAGCGCGAGCGAAACGTCCAGCGCCGGCACGCGCGCGTCCAGCCCGTGCAGATACGTGCCGAAGGCCATCGCCGCCAGCGCCGCCGGCGCAGCAAAACCAACCGTGACCGAAAGCCAGCCAGCCATGAAACCAATGGCGGGATGATAAATGCGGGAGAGAAAATGGTATTCGCCGCCGGACCGTGGCAGCGCCGCCGCCAGCTCGCCGTAGCTCAGCGCGCCGCAGAGCGCGGCCACGCCGCCGACCACCCAGAGCAGCAACACCGGGAACGCCGACGGAATGTCGGCAACCTGGAAACCAAGACTCGTGAAAACGCCGGTGCCCACCATGTTGGCCACGACGATGGCGGTGGCGGTCCATAACGAAATCCGGGGTCCATTTTCCATGCAGAAAAGACGGCCGCGTTCCCGTTCCCCGCGGGAGTCACGGCGTCGGGAAGCGCCGGCACCATGACGCTGGCCGGGTGGGAAAGCAAAGCGCACAGCCCTTTGACGTGAGCAGCGCGAGAACATTCGCATTTCGTGCCGACCGCGCGGCGGCGACAATCCGTATGAGGGATAATGAACCTCAAAACCCTCCCTTGCTTCCTGCTCGCGACCGCCTTGCTCGGTGGCACCGGCTTGTATGCCCAGGCCACTGGCGCCGCCCGCACCGGCACCTCTTCCAACGGCACTTCCGAAACCGCCGCGCCTCCCAACTCGACGAGCGAAGCCAATCTCACTCGCGGCAATGCGGGTGGCAGCACGACGACGACCACGCACCATCGGCACCATCGGCACCATCGGCACCACCATCGCAGCACGACTACTGCGCCCGGACCAAATTCGTCAGCCCGGCAGCCGGGCAGCAGTTCTTCAGCCGTTCACACCGGCGGCTAGCAGACGTTTCTCCCAGCCGCGCGAAGAGAAAAGAGGCGCGGGTGTAATCTGCGCCCGCCCTCGGCTTTTCGCGCGGCCAGCTGCCTGGCTAGAGACTGGGCGCGGCAGATCGCACGCGCTCCAGTGCAGCTAGCGATTTCTGGTCGAAGCCGGTGCTTCGGCGCCTTCCTGCTCGGCGGCTCCGGGCGGGCCAAGGAGCACGGAGAACACCGCGAACGCCTGCACGCGCGGCGCGTCAAAGGTCGCGCCGAAGAGTGGCGACACGTCCAGCCGCGTGTTGCGCGTCGGCTTCCAGGCTACGGTCGGCCCGATGACAAAACGCTGCGTCGGATCGCTGCGCGTGTCCTTGTCGGTGAACTGCGAATACTGCATTTCCACCCCGAGTTTCAGCCGCTCGTGCGATAGGAAAACCGGCACGAGCAAGCTTTGCGCGAAACCCCATTCCCGGCCGCGGTCGGCCTCGATCTCTTGTTCAAAAAACAGGTTGAGCGCCCATTCGACCTTGTGGGAAAAATCCTGGGACAGCAGCAGGCGCATTTCGATGGCGTCCGGGATGTGCGCGCTGGTCTGGCGCGACATGGCGAATGCTTCGCCTTTCTCCATGCGTTCGGGCGCGCCTTCGTCGCGCAGGATGTCGCCGATGCCTTTTTTGTATTCGACGAAGAGCGTCGGGTTCAGCGGAATCTTGCCCCAATCGGCCAGGGCGTAGCGCGCTTCCAGCGAGAACGTGCGCTCTTGCGTGCGGCCGCGATAGGTCTCGATGTTGTTCTCGATGGCCACGCCAAAGCGGTGCGGCAGGCCCAGCTCAATTTCCTGGGTAAAAAAATGCTCGGGCCGATTGAAGCGCAAGGCGTCGCCTTCGTAGATGAATCCCGCATAGACCGTCCACGGCGGCAGGACGTAAGCGTTGGTCAGGTTGGCCGCGCGGCTGCGCGAAAACTCCGGCGGCGCACCGTAGGCGCTGGGCACGCCTTCGTCACTGATGACGATCACGCGTTCGACGCCGTTGTTGCGAGCTGAACTGGTGTCTTCGCCCGCCGCCGATGCCGGCGGAGTGGCCAACTCGGCGCGACTGTCGGCAGCGCCGAGTGTTGTCTGGTAACCAACCCAGCCGAAGATGAAAAGCGCGCGACGCAGCCATGAAAATCGTTGCATGGGCGGCAAAACAACAGCCACGCCCGAGTTCGTCAAGCACACACCCTCAATAAGCGGTGGATTTGTCCGCGAGCTTTGCTCAAAAAACCGGCGCGTTATTCCAGCTTTTCGGCAGGCTCCGCCCTTGCCGCCGGAGTTGCAATTTCCGTGCTCATGTGACGACGAGGGACGACAAAGATGGAAATCTGCGTGGCTTGCCGGCGGTCGCCGTGAGCGACGACCCGGAAATGTGGCTGGCCGGGTCGCACCACGTCCCAAGCGACGCTCGTTTGGCTGAGGATCGGTGCCTTGGCCAACTCACCGATTTTGTCGAAAGGAAGCGCCTTGTCGGGTCGCAGAAAACCGGTGACCGCCGTGATGCGCTCCTTGTCGTCGGCTATGATAAAGATGGCGCGGTAATCGGTGCTCGCGAGCTGCCAGAGCACCTTGTGGCCTTCCTCCCTTTCCTGGCCTTCTTCGCCTGCGTCGCCGCCTTCCTCTTTGGGCGGCTGGGCGGGATCAGTCAGCTTGTCCAATTTCTGGTGGGCTGCATCCAACTCATCGCCCAAGCCGATCCCGAGGATGGACGTGAGCACTTGCACCGACTTCGCCGCGGCCAGCCTTTCTTCAAAGCTGGCATCCTTGACCGTGTCCTCGGGCGTGGGACTAACGGAGGCACCAGCGGAAGGTGAAGCCGCAACGTGCGGACTGGCCGCTGAGATAGCTGCCGGTTCGCCTCCGTGCGCGCCGAGCGCGGCGAGGACGAGCGCGGGCAAAAACAACGATGCCCGTGCCACGGACAAAGCGTTCAGGCAACTGCTCACGCGAAAGGTTCTGATCTGCGGATCGGCGCTCAAAACGCATTGCCAATCTTAAACTCCGTGCCGCCGCGCGTAAGGTCTTCCAGCGCGATGCCGCCACTCTGGGACTCGAACGAATGTCCGCGCAATCCGCAGAGCACCGAGCCGAAGCTGATGTGCTTGGAAGCGTCTCCGTTGTGGACGCTGTCCAAATAAGTATTCAGCGTGTTGACACTCATGCGCACGCTGAGCGTGTTGTTGGGCTTGTTGATGAATCCGCGGCTGGCTGTGCCCTGAGTAGTATCGGTCAACGAACCATCGCTGTTACGGACGGTCGTGCCCCAGTGGAACGTCGCCGCGGAACTCGCATCGGTTTCGCAATCCACCCAGAACTGGTCGCCCCGATCCGAGAGTCCCTTGGAGAAGTAATTGCCGGCCGTGCCCGCCAAGCCCGCCGTGGTGCCGTCGCCCACTTCCGGAGCGTTGGCAGTAAAATACATCCTCCAGGTCGTGCTGGGCGGCAGCGTGCTCAGGTCGGACACCTTCATCGTCGTTGTGATGTAGAAGCCCTGGTTGCTGTCCTGGCTTTGATACAGGATCGAAATGATATCGAGCGGGCTTGCCGCCGGCGCGGTCGCCAGCAAGCCGCTGTCGGTGTCCCAAGCGAAGTCGGTCACCTGCTCGCCATTCGGCCCGGGCTGCATCGGCTGCGGCGCCGGCGCGGTGACCGTGCCGCCGACCACGGTGGGCGGGGTGCCCGGCACTGCAAAAGGTTGCGCGGGCAACGCCGAGCCTTCCGCCGGCGTCGGCACGGTCGCCGGCCCTCCGGGGATTTTGGCGTTGATCGAAGGCCCGCTGATCTGTCGCGTGACGGAGGTGTGGCCTTGGAAATCGTTGTGATCGTCGGTGAAGCCGATGACTGCCGCGCCGTAGGGATCGAAGTTGATCTGGAAATAATCGAGCAGGTTGCGATTCGGCGCCTGGCCGGTCAGCACCAAGCCGCTAAGCGAGATGTTCGCCGCGTGGTTGGCGTGGTCGCTGGCCTGCGTGTATTGAAAGCTCGGCATGTCCGCCGTCGCGTTGAAGCTCTGCGCGAAAAACACGCGCCAGCGCAAGCCGCCGTCGTTGGCTGGCGAATTCGGGAAGCCGTCGGTCGCATACCAGGCGATGCCCACGGTGCCAGGCGTCGGCCCGGTGGCCAGCCACGGTAGGAGGTTGACCGTGAGCTTGGCATTCGTCGGATCGTTGACCTGCACCGGGCTGCTCCAGTGCTGGCCTTTGTCGAGCGAATGGACGAGGAAAATGTTCGTGCCGTCGGAATACACGCCATAGACCGTGCCGTTGGCGGTGAGCGTGTAAGCGCTGCCGTTGTAGCTACGGTGATCGGCGGCGACTCGGATGGGGAAAAAGATGTTGCCCACCGCGGTGATCGGCGTCGCCTGCACCGTGGTATAGCTCGTCGGCGGCAGACCGGCGCCCGCCGGCGTGCCCGTGGCCACGTGGCCGTCGTTGCCGCTAATGTAAACCGTGCCGTCAAACCGATCTACGTCCAGCGCGCCGGTCTGCGGCAGTGTGCCCACGAGCACCGCCGGCCCGTAGAGCAAGCCGCCGTTGGTGGATTGCTGGTTGAAGGCGACGCCTTGCGCGAAATTGCGGTATTCGAGATACACAGTGTGATCGTTGAGAAAACCCATCCACTGGCGGTCGTTGACCGGCACGCCGGCGGTCAGGTTGCCGGCGTCATAAAATTGAAACGTCTGGCCGCGATCGAGCGAGCGGCCGTAGGTGACGTTCGCCGCCGTCAGGCTCGCGTAGGCGAGCACTGCGTCGGGCTGCGCGTTGACTGCGGGGATCGTGGTCGGCGGCGTGGTTGGCAAAGTCGAGCCCGCGTCGCCGGGATACGGGCCGAAGCCGACGGCCAGGTCAATGTCGCCGCCGCCGAGCGCGCCGGCGGAGAGCTGGTTTTGCCCCGCCGTGCTCGTTGGCGAATCGGGCTGGCCGCGATACAGCGGCACGCGCATGTTCGGGTCGTAATTCGGATTGGCGATGGTCTGGCCCGCGTGGTTCGGGTCCGGGATCGTCGGCCGCACGTCGTAATACCAAAGGTCCACGCCCGCCGGCACACCGCGAATGCCGCAGATGTAATAATTTCCTGCGTTATCAAGGCGGCTGCTCGGCTCGCCGTCCGCGTTGGATACTGGCGCCTTGCACGGGCTGTTGGGCGAGAACGTGATGCCGCCATTCGTATAAGTGGCGCTGCGCACCGTCGGCGCGCTGGTCAACTGGATCGTGCCCATGGGCTGATCCGTTTTTGGAGTAGAAGCAAAATAAACCGTGTTGACGTTGAAGCTCACCGACTGCAACGCCGTGACGCCGTAGGCCGTGGGATCGAACGAGGTCGCCTCGCCGGTTTGCGGCGCGCCGCCGGCCGACTCGGCGACCAAGGCACCGTCAGTGCCGTCCGAGTTGCGGACGTGGATGTAAAGATCGCGATCATTGGCAGCCACGCCCCAAGTGAGCGCGACGGCGATGCGTTTGCCGGCGTAATTGCCGGCGTCCACCGTGAGCACATACGTGTTCTTGTTGACGCCCGAGATGGCGTCCGGCTCGCTGTCCGCTCCAGTGCCCGTCGCATTGTCGGCGAACGTCAGCGTTCCGCCGAAAGTTGGTCCGGTGATCTCGCCGCCGGGCGGATTGGTGTCTCCGGCCGGAGCGGCGGCTTGCGTGATGGGGCCGAGATGCGTGGGCTTGATGGGACGAGCCAACAACGTCGGCCGCGCCGCGTTGCGGCCGATGGATTGAGCAAAGCCGAGCGGCGCAGTCAGTAGAAGCGCGGCGAGCGCCGCAGCCGTGAGATAACGGAGAGCAAGGAAGGATTTCATGGGCTGAAGAACAGCGTTACACTTTGGCTGGTTTTCTTCGTTAACTCAGCAGCATCGCCAGCCAGCCAGCGGACGACGTGGTTCGAGGGGAGGGGAAATTCCGACTTCTTCTATTTCGGCCTTGACTCCGCCGGAGGCCGTAAGCCGGGCGGAGAAAAGCGCTCTGCCAAAGGCATGGAAGGAGGACAAATTCTCGCAAGTCACTTGCGTTTACGCCGTTGCCTTGCCATCACGCCCAAGGCGCCCATCGCGGCGGCGCCGATCCAAGTCAGCGTGCCCGGCTCCGGCACGGTGGTGCCCGTGATGGCGAGCGTGGCGAAGATCGGCGTGGCGCTTTGATACTGCGTGGAAGGGACGACAAACCCGTTTTGCGAACTGTTGCTGCGGTCAGTAAAACCGGCGTCGAAAATCTGCGCGATCAAAGTGCCATCCTGCAAAGCCGCCAGGATCGCCGCGGCGTTGTCGGGCATCCCCGTGATCGTGCGGGTGATAAAGCCCTGCGGAATGGGCGTGTTCGGATCGTAGCTGTTGAACCCATTCAGCAAAAGACTCGCCGGCGGCGAGGCCGAGCCGGGCACGTTGGCGGTGTCGATGCCGTCCAGGCGCAAGTGCAGAGTGTTGATGAAATCGTCGTCATCGCCGTGGGTCGTCCCGTCCGGCGGATACGGCGTGTCGTCGATTCCGTTTAATCCAAGCCCGGTGTCGCCGTCGAAAATCGTCAGCGTGATCGAGACCGACGTGATGCTGGCGAGCTGCGCCTGACCGGTGAAATGAAACGGCTGCGTGGTGATGGGCGCCGTGTTGTGATTCGGATCGTTGCCCTGGGTGTAGCCGTTGAAATTGCTCTGCTGCTCGGTGTCCGAAAGAGTCAACGTTTGCTGCGCGTGCGCGACGCCGCACAGCATCAACGCAAGCGTGAAAAAAATCGCGGCAGCCGCTTTTTTTCTCATGCGTCGGGAAGCAATTCCAACCGCGTTTCAAGCCGCGCGGCGCAGTCGCCGCCAGCCCGCGCTGGCCAGCAACAACCCGCCCGCGCCGATCAGCATCGCCGTGGTCGTCGGCTCCGGCACGTCGCTCAACGTCAGGGTGGTGAGCGCATCGCTATTGTTGTTGCCGACGAAAACTTCGTTCGGGTTCGCAGCCGTGTCGATTGCATTGTCGCTGACGACGAACGCATCGAGAACGCCGGCACCGGTGCTCAACTGCGCCAGGATCGCCGCGCCGACTGTGCCCGAATTGATCGAAAGCGTAAACGTGTTCGTGTCCTGAAACCCGTTGCCGCGAAAGCCATTGAGCACGATGCTCGTGTTGACGCCGCCGGTCAGCACCACTCCGGTCGTTGCATTGTAGGTCATTGCCGACGGCGCGGCAAGATAGAGGGACAAATGACCGACATCAAAATTTCCGGCTCCCGTGTCACCATCCTGCATGGTCATGGTGAACGTGATCTGCGAAATGTTGTTTAAATTCAGGTAGGAATTTGCTCCAGTGAAATTGTAGCCACTGACGGTATTGACGATGGCGGGATGATTCACGGGCCCATCGTAGATCGCTTGATCCGCTTGGGTGCCCTGGCCGGCGTGGTGGGTCGCGCCGTTATCCTCGCTGACGGTGGAAGTTACCGAGGTGGCTCGCACCGGCGCGGCGGCGAGGAGGAGGGCGAGCGCGCCGCAAGTGGCGAGCGCGGCGGCTGGAAGCAAGGGGCGATTTTGGGTGAACATGAGAGGAACGAAGCGGACGGGCAGGCGGTTGCCGGCGCGAACGCACGTTTTTAAGGACAAATCATCGGCCAGCACAATCTCTATTTCTCCGCGGAGAAAACAGCGCCAACCGAATGGTGATCGAGTTTGCGGACGACAAGCTTGGACTCGCTGAAGTTTAAGGCGCGTTCCCGCAGCGGCTTGACGCACAAGCCGCGGGGCGATTTCGCTTGACGCGCCGGCGAAGGAGCTTTCACGCTGGGGGAAATAATTATATGACCCAGTTCCGTTTTCCGATGGAATCACCCATCCTCCAGCCATGAGCGACAGCTACACCGAAATCACCTCGCAATCCTGGTTCTCGCGCTTGGGTTCTTCAATCGTCGGCACGCTCTTTGGCGCATTGCTGGTGCTGGCTTCTTTCCCCGTCCTGTTCTTGAACGAAGGGCGCGCGGTGCAGACCGCCCGCAGCTTGAACGAAGGCGCGGCGGCAGTCGTGAACGTGCCGGCTTCGCCCATCCAGTCGGCGAACAATGGCAAGCTCGTGCATCTCACCGGCTTGACCGTGACCAACTCGACCTTGCGCGATCGCACCTTTGGCGTGGAGGCCAGGGCGCTGCTGCTCTCGCGCACGGTCGAGATGTATCAATGGAAGGAGAAAACCGAATCCCGCACGCGCGAGAAACTCGGCGGCGGCAAGGAGACCACGACGACCTACGAGTATCAAAAAGAATGGTCGGGCAGCGCCATCGACTCGCAGCGTTTCAAGCACCCGGAAGGTCACGACAACCCCGCGTTTCCCTACCAGCCGCAGACCTTGGCGGCCAGCGACGTGAAGGTGGGCGATTTCAAAATTCCCGAGCGCTTCATCGCCAAACTGAGCGGCACCCAGCCGATCACGCTCGGCGACGCGGCGGTGGCCTCGGCGCCGGTGTCCAACAACCGGCTGCGGCCGAAGATCGAGCAGGGCGGGTTTTATTATGGCCAGAACCCGGCGTCGCCGCGCGTGGGCGATGTGCGGGTCAAATTTACCTCGCTCGAACCGACGGACATCAGCGTGATCGCCGCCCAGACTGGCGACGGCACGCTCGCGCCGTATCAAACCAAAGCCGGCCGCGCCATCGAGCTGGTCCAGCTCGGCACGGCGACCGCCGACGCGATGTTTCAAGAGGCGCGGCAGGGGAACACGATTTTCACCTGGGTGCTGCGCGCCGGCGGCTGGCTGCTCATGTTCATCGGCGGCGTCATGCTCTTCCAGCCGCTGGTCATTGTCGGGAAATTTGTGCCGTTCGTGGGCACGCTTGTCGAGGCGGGCGCCGGTCTGCTCTCGTTCGCAGTTTCCAGCGTGATTTCGCTGTTGGTGATCGCGCTGGCGTGGGTGGCTTATCGTCCGCTACTCGGCGTCACCCTCCTGCTCGTAGCCGCGGGGCTGGGCTTTCTGGTTTACCGCCGGGCGCACGCGCAGAAGCAACTCGCCGCGGCGACTGTGCCGCCGCCATCGCCCTTTCCGCCGCCAGCGTATTTCCCGCCTCAGCAACCGCCGCCGGTGGGAATGCCGCCACCGCCGCCGTCTTCAGGATTTCCTCCCTCGATGCCGCCACCGCCGCCGCAGTGAATTGCCAGGCGTAGAATCAAAAGGACGCCCGCGGAGAGACGTTCCTGCCGTGGTAATTGGAGAAATATCGCGTCGTTTTCGTTGCGTGCGACGAGGTGACGACCGAAGGAAGAACTTCCAAAATGATCGCCAGCAGTTCCAAATCCTCAATCGGCAGCAATAGCAGCAACAGCAACCGCGGCGAGCAGCGTCGCCGTCGCGCCGGCGGCGCGCGCGCTGTCACGGCAGCCACCGGCGGCAGCAGCGCGGCTGCATCGACTCCGGGCAACGCGGTGAACAGCGCCTTCGACCAGCCGGATTACTTTCTCAACCGCGAGCTGAGCTGGCTGGAGTTCAACGCGCGCGTGCTCGAGGAAGCGCTCGATCCGCACCAGCCGTTGCTCGAACGCGTGCGGTTCCTTTCCATTTTCGGCACGAACCTCGACGAGTTTTTTGAAGTCCGCATCGCCGGCGTCAAGCAACAGATCGACAGCAAGTCGGGCGCGTTCGGCCCCGACCACCTGAGCGCCTCCGAAGTCTTCGACAAGGCGCAGAAACGCGCGCACGAGCTGGTGGAAACCCAGTATCGCTGCTGGAACGAACAGCTCATCCCAGCCCTCAACGCCGTCGGCATTTTCATCCACAGCAGCACGAAGCTGCCGCCCGCCGCCGCCGCCTGGGCCGAGACCATGTTCCGCGAGGAAATCTTCCCCGTGCTCACGCCGCTCGGCGTCGATCCGAGCCATCCGTTTCCGCAGCTTCTGAATAAAAGCCACAACGTCATCGTCCTGCTCGACCGGCCGGCCGAGGGCGACACGGCGACGGCCATCGTGCAGATTCCGCGCGTCTTTCCGCGGCTCTTGCGCATCCCCGACGCCGCGGCGGCCGAGCTGGGGCCGGGCGCGCACCACGTCTTTCTCCAGTCGCTCATCCGCAACCATCTGCGCTTCATCTTTCCCGGCCTCGTGGTGAAGGAAAGCTACGCGTTTCGCATGACGCGCAACTCCGACCTCTACATCGACGACGAGGAAGCCGAGAACCTCCTGCACACCATCGAAGAGGAATTGCGCCGCTTGAACAAAGGCAACGCCGTGCGCCTGGAAGTGCAGGCCGGCTGCCCGCCCGAGGTCGAGAAGTTCTTACTGGAAAATTTCCGGCTCACCGAGGCTGACCTTTACCGCTTGCCGGGGCCGGTCAACTTCCTCCACCTCCAGCCGCTCTACATGAGCGACGCCTACCCGCGGCTGCGCGACAAACCCTTCCAGCCCGCCACGCCCAAGGCGCTGCCGCTCGGCGCGGACATCTTTGAAGTCATGCGCCGGCAGGACGTGTTGCTGCACCATCCTTACGAAAGTTTCCAAAGCATCGTCGAACTCATCGAGCGCGCTTCCGAAGACCCGCAGGTGCTCGGCGTGAAGATGACGCTCTATCGCACCAGCGCCGACTCCGCCATCGTGCGCGCGCTCGTCGAAGCGGCCGAAAACGGCAAGCAAGTCACCGTGCTCGTCGAACTCAAAGCGCGCTTCGACGAAATGAACAACATCCGTTTCGCGCGGCGTCTGGAGGAAGCCGGCGTCCACGTTGTCTATGGCATCGTCGGACTAAAGACGCACTGCAAAATGCTCATGATCGTGCGCCGCGACGACGACCGCATCCGCCTTTACACGCACCTCGGCACCGGCAACTACAACGCCAGCACCGCCCGCTTTTACACCGACCTCAGCCTGCTCACGACCTCGGCCGAGTTGACCGCCGAAGTCGCCGTCGTCTTCAACAACCTCACCGGCCTGAGCGAGTTTCACGGCGGGAAAAAATTGATGCTCGCGCCCTTCGAGTTGCGCGAGCGTTTCCACGCCCTCATCGCCCGCGAGCGCGACATTGCCAGGGCCGGCGGAGCGGGCCGCATCATCGTGAAGCTCAACTCGCTCGTGGACGAAAGAACGATTGTCGCGCTCTACGAAGCCGCCGCCGCCGGCGTGAAGATCGACCTCATCGTGCGCGGCGTCTGCTGCCTGCGGCCGGGCGTCGATGGCGTGGGCGGCAACATCCGCGTCATCTCCATCATCGGCCGTTTCCTGGAGCACTCGCGCATCTACTGGTTTGGCAACGGCGGCGATCCGCTCGTCTATCTCGGCAGCGCCGACTGGATGCCGCGCAACTTCGACCGGCGCGTCGAAGTCGTCTTCCCCGTCGAGGACGCCGCGCTCAAGGCGCGCATCGCCGACGAGATCCTGCCCGCTTTCCTGAACGACAACGCGAAGTCCCGCCTGCTGCGTCCCGACGGCACCTACGAACGCCGACGCCCCGCTGGCGACGAAAAGCCGTTCCAAGCCCAGCTCTACTTCCGCAACCTCGCCCGCGGACAGAAGGTGGATAAGCCTCCAACGAAAGTGGTGGCCGCGCCGGTCGCGCCGGCGCACGCAGACGCGCGATGATCGGCTGGTTCCGCTGTTGTCATCCTGAGCGAAGTCGAAGGACCTCTTGCTGACTGTCTGGCTCGAAGGATCAGCGAATTGCGGTGCGGGGGCGCTGCGAGCCAAGGCAAGCAGCAAGAGGTCCTTCGACTTCGCTCAGGATGACAAAGAAGAAAGAAGCGACGCAGCCCGCCGCTCGACTTTCTACTCTCTCATTACTTCTGCCGCACGTAATTGATCTCCAACATCTTCGCCTCCTGGCCGTCGCCGCGCGTCTCGAACTCCTCGAAGGTATGATGATCGTGATCCACGATCTTCACCACTTCGCGCACCTTCGTCTTCATGCCGGGAACTATCTCCATGTCCGCCGTGTAAGTAATCGTTTTGGTCGCGGGATCGTAGGTGCCTTCCGATAAGACAATGCTCGTGCCCATGTTGTCGATCCAAGACGAGACGAACTTCTTCTTCACATTGTCGTAGCCGTCCACCGACATGCCCTTGAACTCCACCGGGTGCATCTTGCCATCCGCGCCGGGCATTTCCATTTTGCCGCTGAACTCAGCGAGGAAATAGCGCCCATCCATGAGCGGCTTGCGCACCGCCGTGCCCTGCGATTCGCTGGGCGGCGCGCCGGGCGCCATCCACATCTTCGTGACGAAACTCCAGTTGCCCACCAGGCCGGCGAGCAATTGATGGTTCTCGTTGGGCTTCGCCAACTCCAGCATCTTCGCCATCATCTCCGCTTCGCTCAATTCAACCTTGGCCGTCGTCGTTTTGCTCTCGGCCGACGCCGGCTTGTCTTGAGCCAAGGCCGGAATCGCCAGCGCGGCCGAGGTAAGAAGAGCGAGCGTCGGGGCAGTCAGAGGGGAGTTGAATGTCTTCATGCTCCTATGGTGTTCAATGTAACACGGCAGGTCAAGATCAGCGAAACGACACTGCGGTAATGGTTGAAACCGCTTGCCCGCGCCGGCTGGTGCATCATAGAGTGCGGGCCTATGCGCCTGTCCGCTCTTTCCTTGTTTTGCTTCGCCTTGGGTGTGCTGCTCGCGGGTTGCGAGACGGAGTCGAGCGGCATCCAGCGGGCGCGGCTGCTCCAGCGGTCGGCCATCACGCGCGAGCCGCCGGGCAACTATTTCATCGGCCGGCGGTATTACAATTCCTACTATAAATTCTGGGGCTACATCCGCTCGCCGGGCCAGCCGTGGGCGACATCGCAGCTCGTGATGCTCAACGAGAAGCAAAAGCTCGCGCCCGACCGCGAGATCAACCAGATCGGCGTGGACGATAATTGCGAATACCGACTCTACGGCCACTTCACCGGCGACAAGGTCTATGAGCCGGCGAGCAACCATCAGTATCCCGAGTTTCTGCTCGAACGTTACGAGCTGATCGACCGCAACCCGCCGTCGATCTTCCCGCCCGGCGCGCGCCTGCAATCCACCGAGATCGCGAAGCCGGAGAATTAGCCCGCGCCGAGATACGCGTGGCGCACTTGCGCGTTGGCGCGGAGCGCGGCGGAGTCGTCGTGCAAGATCACGCGGCCAGTCTCCAGCACGTAGCCGTAGCGCGAGACTTCGAGCGCGAGATTGGCGTTTTGTTCCACCAAGAGCACGGTGATGCCGAGCGTCTGGTTGACCTCGACGATCTTCTCAAAAATCGTTTTCACCAGGATCGGCGCGATGCCGAGCGACGGCTCGTCGAGCATCAAAAAGCGCGGCTGACCCGTGAGCGCGCGGCCGATGGCGAGCATCTGTTGTTCGCCGCCGGAGAGCGTGCCGGCGGCCTGGCGCTCGCGTTCTTTCAAGCGGGGAAAAACGTTGAAAACGTAGTCGAGATCGCGGCTCCAGCGCGGATTCGTTTTGAAGCGATACGCGCCCATCTTGAGATTTTCCAGCACCGTGAGATTCGCAAAAATCATGCGGCCCTCGGGCACGTGCGAGATGCCCATTTCCACGATGCGATGCGCCGGCAGACCAGCGATGTTCTGGCCTTCAAAACGTATCGAGCCAGCGCGCGGCGCGAGCAAGCCGCTGATGGCGCGCAGCGTCGTCGATTTGCCCGCGCCATTGGCGCCGATGAGCGTGACAATGGCGCCCGCGTCCACGCGCAAGCTCACGTCGTGCAGCGCGGTGATCGAGCCATACGCGACGGCAAGATGGTCGAGTTCGAGCATGAAAGAAAAGAAGGTGCCCGCGAAAGACGCGAAAAGACGCGAAAGGAAAAAAGGTGTGGGTTCGGCGACGATCGTGGATCGAGAGTGCGTTGAATGAGCAGAATCTTCTCTATTTTTATTTCTCTGCTTTTTTTCGCGTCCTTTCGCGTCTTTCGCGGGCACTCTCCTTTTCAGACGTTCGCCGGCGCTTCGCCGAGGTAGGCTTCGATGACTTTCGGATCGCGCCGAATCGCGTTGGGATTGCCCTCGGCGATCTTCGTCCCGTGATCGAGCACGCAGATGCGCTCGCAGATGCTCATCACGACTTTCATGTCGTGCTCGACGAGCAGCACCGCGATGTCGAAGCGGTCTTTAATTTGCCGAATCAAGCGGGTGAGCGCTTCTTTTTCCGTCGGATTCATGCCGGCGGCCGGCTCGTCGAGCAGCAGAAGCTTCGGCTTCGTCGCCAGGGCGCGGACGATTTCGAGCCGGCGCTGGTCGCCGTAGGAAAGGCTGCTGCAAAGCGTGGCGCGATGTCGGCCGAGATCGAAGATGTCGAGCAATTCCATCACCTGTCGCTCAATGTTTTCTTCCTCGCGATAAAAAGCCGGCGTGCGCCAAAGCGCGTGCGCAAGGCCGTGCTTGCAACGCAGGTTGAAAGCGGCGCGGACGTTGTCGAAAACGTTGAGCGTGGCGAAGAGCCGGATGTTTTGGAACGTGCGCGCGATGCCGCGGCCGGCGATGACGTTCGGCTTGGCGCCGCCGATCGGCCGGCCGTCGAACGCGATGCTGCCGCTCGTCGGCCGATAGACGCCGGTGATGATGTTGAACACCGTCGTCTTGCCCGCGCCATTCGGGCCGATGAGTCCGATGAGGTCGTGCGCGCCAATCTGCAAGTCGAGCGCGGAAACGGCGGTCAGACCGCCGAAGCGCACGGTGCAATGCTGAAGGTCGAGTAGCGGCATTTTTTGAAAAAAATTCAGCGGCTCGCCTTGCGCCGCGGCAGCGCGCCGAAGAGTCCCTGCGGACGCAGGAGCATGAGCGCGATGAGCAGAATGGAAAATAGAATCATGCGACTCTCGAACAGCTCCTTCGTCTTCGCCGCAGCCACGGCGAAGTGCTCGGGCGACAGAAATTGATACGCGTGCCGCACGAGCCAATCGAGCAGGTCGGACTTGGCGAACCAGCGCAAAAATTCCGGCAACAGCGTGAGCACGACCGCCGCGAGCACGACGCCGGGCGTGCTGCCCATGCCGCCGAGGATGACCATCGTGACGATGAGGATGCTGACTTGGAAATCGAAGCCCTGCGGGTTGATCGAGTTGTTGATGTGCGCATACAACCCGCCGGCGATGCCGGCGAAGAACGCACCGAGCACGAAGGCGACGACTTTGTAGCGCGTCGTGTTGATGCCGACGGCTTCCGCGGCGATCTCGTCGTCGCGCACGGTGAGAAAGCCGCGACCGTAGGTGGAATCGATGAGGCTGACGACGACGTAAATCGTCACCGCCGCGAGCGCGAAAGTCCAAAAGAGCGTCGTGTAATTCGCGATGCCGCTGTAACCGCGCGCGCCACCGACGGCGTCGGTATTTTGGATGATGACGCGGATGATTTCACCGAAGCCGAGCGTGACGATGGCGAGATAATCGCCCTTCAGCCGCAGCGACGGCACGCCGACAATCAAGCCCGCAACGGCCGCGGCGATTCCACCAAGAATCAGCACGCCGAGAAAGAGCAACGCAATCGCCAGCGCGCCGGCGTGACCGCCGAAAAGACGCAAAAAATTGGCGCCGTATTCCGTGGAAAGATAGGCGGAAACATACGCGCCGATGGCCATGAAGCCGGCGTGGCCGAGGGAGAACTGGCCGGTGTAGCCGTTGATGAGATTGAGGCTGACGGCGAGGACGATGTTGATGCCGATGGTGATGATAATCAGCAGGTGATATTGATTCCAGCCACCGGAAAAATGCGACACGACCGCGCTCAAAATAATCGCCGCGAGCAACGCGAATTTCTTGATGTGGCGATAGTTCATGGCGCGAGCGAGGCGGCAATTTTTAACACAGAGAACCCCGAGGCAAAGGCACAGAGGCGGAAGAGGAAAAGACAGGTTGGTTT